>JBJMXF010000136.1:0-13728 GCA_045809725.1 Candidatus Udaeobacter sp.
CGCCTCCGGCTTCATCACGTATCCATCAACTGCAATCTCGTCATCAGCCATGGGACGAAGCTGCTGATTCGGACGAGGTGTTGATTCAGTGGTCGGCGTTTCCTTAGTTGCCAGCGCAGCATCAATATGCTCTTTCGCCAACACTACTGCTTCACCACTCTTTTTGTCGCAACCTGTGAAGGACATCATCAAAAACCCCGCGACGACATACGGTCCTATACATCTGCGTAACATGTCCGTGACTTGATTGCTTGTTGTTAGTCCCACTCCGACAGGTAGCATGGACATGCTCTCACGCGTGAAAGGGGAGGGTGAATTATGGGTGTGATGTTGCAAGCATTTTATTGGGATTGTCCGCGAGCCGAAAACCGCGAACACGAGTGGTGGGGCTTTATCAAAACGAAATTGCCGGCTATCGCCCAAGCTGGTTTCACCGCCTTGTGGCTTCCGCCTGCTAACAAAGCAGCGAGCTGGAAATCGATGGGCTATGATCCTTACGATTACTACGATCTCGGCGAATTCGACCAGAAAGGCGGCGTCCCGACCTGGTTCGGTTCCAAGGCCGACCTGCTCGATCTCATCGAGTCGGCGCACGCGCTGGGACTGCAATTGTACGCCGATCTCGTGTTCAATCATAACAGCGGGGCTGACGCGCAGGAACCAAATCCGATCGACGAACAGTTGCGCTGGACAAAATTCACGCCGCAGAGCGGCAAGTTTCCGCGTGATTGGAAATGTTTTCATCCCAGTCAATACGAGACGTGGGACGGCGGGACGTTCGGCGACATGCCGGATTTGTGTCATCGCACGCCCTTCGTTTATGCCGAGCTGATTAATTATGCTCGCTGGTTGTTGGAAGAAATCGGCTTCGATGGGTTCCGTTACGACATGGTCAAAGGATACGGCGGCTGGATGGTCCGTTCGATTCAGGAACTGCGCGCACTGCGCGGCGGCACCAGTTTTAAGCCGTATGCGGTCGGGGAATGCTGGGATAGCGAACGCACAATTGACGACTGGCTGGACGAAGCCAATGCGTGGTCGGACAACCCGGTAGGTGCATTTGATTTTCCGCTGCGCTGGCGATTACGCGACCTTTGCGACAGCTATGGATTCAGTCTTCGAACTCTCGTCGAACGCGGAGTTTTGATGTGGGGGCGCCCCGAACAGGCTGTCACTTTCGTCGAGAACCATGACGTCGTTCGCGACACTCCTATCATCAACGACAAGTTGCTGGCGTACGCGCTTATCCTCACGCACGAAGGTTACCCGTGCGTCTTTTGGCAGGATTACTTCAACTGGGATCTGGCGCAGCCCCATAATGAGAGCGGCATCAGCGCACTTGTGAAGGTTCACGAACAACACGCCGCGGGCGCGACGCAAATTCTGCTCATAAATGATGATCTCTATATCATGCAGCGCTCGGGTACGGGCGATCAAAACGGATTGGTGTTTGTTCTGAACAACCGCGGCACATGGAATGGCACGTGGGTTCAGACGCGATGGAATAACACGCGTTTAGTTCCAGCAGCGTGGTACAGCCGCGATGATCTCAGCACGCCGGAACAGAAATGGACTAACGCGTCGGGATGGGTTGATCTTTGGGCCGCTCCGCGCGGCTATGTGGTCTACGTGCCTGGATAATTGAGGCCGAGCTTCGCGAAGTTTACGCCGCAAAGTAACTGCGTTGCCGCGATTCGAAACTATCGCCAAAATAGCGTTGCCACCAGTGATCGGTCTCATCCAGGTGGCTCACTTCTACTTCGTCGGCTTCCGGATGTTGGGTAAGCCAGTCGCGGAAGGCGAAATGCCTGTAAAGTCGCATGAATTCGCCAAGATAAATATCGGCAACACGCGGATTACCTCGAATGATGAGCATGTTCTCGTCGTTGTTCGTGGTAGACGCTTCACTAAAGTTCGCAGAGCCGGAAACTACCAGCGGGTTGGCGCCTAACGGATCGACCAGCATGTATTTCGTATGCAGATACCGCACATTCACATTCAATCCTGAAAGCTGCTCGACCAGCCAATGGTTGAACGCGCCTTTACCCAACCGCGATCCAATCGCGAACTTGTTGGCTTTCATTCTCCTTAGGCTGATGATTGCCGCTTCGTTTGCCGCCTTCTGCTCCTTGGTCTTTGTTGGTCCGCTCATCGCTTCCATTAACGCGTAGCGCAATTTCGCGGTTCCATTGGCGTAAGCATCCTGGAAGCGCTTGTTCATTCCGAAAGCAAAAGTCATGAATAGCGCGTCATGGGCCGCTTTAGCCTGCTCGGCGTACCAGTCCAGCGCGTTCAAGTTGTCGCGCGGACTAAATATTGAAGTGATTTGTTTCGTGAGCAGGTCCGTTGGAAGCGGAGTTTTACCGGCTAACACCGTAACATCCGCAGACTTCGCGGTGTTTTTCTTCAGCTCGTTCCACAGCCATAAATATCCACTGGCTACGTCGTTCCTTTCACAAATATGAACAACGTTGCTGTGCCCATAAATCCCTCCCACGCTGAAGTTCGTCGAACCTGTCAGCACGGCCTGAGCGGCACCGGCTTTCGTCAGGACGATGGTCTTGTTATGTGAAAGCGTCAGCCCCTGCGCGTTGCGGGGATAACAAATGTTGCCCAATCCGAACTTCTGGATGGCGGCTTCATTCGCGCTTTTTTGTTCGTCGTTTTTCGCGTGGTAGAGAATCTGCACGTCCACACCGCGATCGCGCGCAGCGCCCAGTGCTCTTAGCACATCGCCATTCGTAAATTCATAAGCGCCAACACGCAGCCCCCAACCGGAATCAGCAGCGCGTTCAATGAAATTGGCGATTGATTCGGCTGCGCCGCGCGACAGCCATGTGAACGCTGCTGGTCCAATTTGTTCAGGCCGCTTGTCGCCGAACCTCCGCGTGTACTCCTGAGACGCAGCTGCGCCACGGTTGAAATGTACATGATGCGTTCTGCCATGTTCGCTCTCGGTACTGATATTAACTGCTACTTTTTCTGACTCGTTCAGACTCCCCGGCGTGCCTCTCAGAGCAAACACTTCGTATGTGTAATCGTGGTCCGGTTTCGCAGAAAAATCCGACCATGTGAAACCCTGTATAGGATGTTGCCGTGTTGAATAAAGAATTCCAGGAGGTGGAGACGGTTCTATGCTCGCGAAAGTTTTGTATCCCGACAGCCAGTATTTTTCCCCTTCAGTGTGATCTTCTCGTCGCAGGGCAAATCCGAGCAGGCCCGGACACTTTGCTTGCGGTAGATCGATGCCGAGAAGCACGACGTGCGTGCCGGCAATCGCCTGAACAGTCAGATCTTCTTTTTGCTCCTTGTTCCGCATTGCTTTCGCCCACCTACGAAGCCACACTCGTTAGCACCTGCTACACGCACTGCTTCAACATCCTCATTATGTTCACCAGAAAGAAAAACTGCGATCTTTTTTGCAACGGCGGTCAGGCAACGTAGAAGCTGCGCTGGTGCTTTGCGCGGCACGTGCGGTCGCCGAAAACCGAATTAAGTTAAACGGGGTGTTCGTGAATGCATTTCGCGACGGAATTTTGGCTAACGCGGTTCTGTTTCCAACGCTCGCTTGGAAGCATCTATCTCATCGCGTTTCTGATCGCGGCTAATCAGTACATCCCGCTGCTTGGCGCCCGCGGGCTGCAACCGGTGCGGCTTTTCGTTCGCCACATTCCGTTTCGCCGCGCACCAAGTTTGTTTTACATCAACTGTTCCGACCGCTTCATCACTGCAATAATTTGGTGCGGCGTTGCGTTATCCATTTTTGTCACCAGCGGTTTCTCAGAATCGTTCGGACTTGGCGTGTCGATGCTCACCTGGGCGTTGCTCTGGATGATCTACCTCTCTCTGGTGAATGTGGGCCAGACGTTCTACGGATTCGGCTGGGAAACAATGCTGACCGAAACGGGTTTCCTGGCGATTTTTCTCGGCTCGTCAGACTCGCGGCCGCCGGTCATTGTGATGTGGCTGATCGTGTGGGTGCTCTTCCGCACGATGTTCGGTGCCGGCATGATTAAAGTCCGCGCCGACCCCTGCTGGCGCGATCTCACATGCCTTTTTTATCACTATGAAACGCAGCCGCTGCCCAACCCGCTCAGTTGGTATTTGCATCATTCCCCGCGCTGGTTTCACAAAGCCGGCGTGTTATTCAATCACTTTACTGAGCTCATCGTGCCGTGGTTCTACTTTATGCCCGCGCCGCTTTGCTACTGGGCCGGCGCAATTACCATCGTGTTTCAAATCACGCTGATCCTGAGCGGCAATCTTTCGTGGCTCAACTACATCACGATCGTGCTTTGCATTCCATGTTTCGACGACCGCTTCCTCTCGCGCCTGATCTCAGTCCCCCACTCTGTGCCCGATCATCCAAGCGTGCCGCACACCATCGCGATCGGCGTCGTTACTACAATTGTGCTTGCGCTCAGTTGGGGGCCGGCACGGAATTTGTTTTCGCGTCGACAACTCATGAACGCCAGTTTCGAGCCGTTGCACCTGGTCAACACCTACGGCGCGTTCGGCGCAGTGACGCGGGAGCGGGTCGAAGTCGTGATCAAAGGCACTAACGCTGAATTTGCTGATGCTTCAGCGGAATGGCGCGAATACGAATTCAAAGGAAAACCCGGCAACGTGAATCGGCTGCCTTGCATTGTTTCGCCGTATCACTGGAAGCTCGACTGGCAAATGTGGTTCGCCGCCATGTCGCCGCCTGACTTGCACCCGTGGTTTCTCGCGTTAGTTCAACGGCTGCTGGAAAACGAAGAAGGAATTGTTCGACTGTTTGCACACAACCCATTCCCGGACGCACCGCCGAAGTTCATTCGCGCAGATTGGTATCGCTACCATTTCACGAAACCAGGTGAGCGCGGCTGGTGGACGCGCACTTTTGTGGCCGAATACCTGCCGCCCGCGCGGCTGAAGTAGGAAGCCCGCCGCAATCTGAATAACAAGCAAAGGCTTCAGTCTCGCCTCGACCGCAGTGTGCGAAACGTGATCGAAAGGCGGCGCTCCTTCCCCGCCGGAATGTGATGCTGCCACCGATTGCGGCTGGGGCCGCGCAGGATGTAAGCGGAACGTGGTTCAAGGATTTGATTTAGTGGTTTTCTGCGTTTCGACGGGAGTTTCTCCACCGGCCACGGGCGGAACTTCATCGTGCATTCGCTGAGCAGGGAGACGCCGACAATGATATCAAACCCCGGTGCGTCACGATGCCACCCAATCGGCGCCCCTGCCGGATAGTCGGTCACCAGTACCTCCGCAAATTCTTCCGGATCTCGCGCCGCGAATTCCGCAACCCGGTGTCGCAATGGAACGAGGAATTCCGGTATCGGTGGCGCGGAGCTGAGCGCAGCGCTTTGATACTCATAGCTGCGGCCGAAATGCGCTACGCGACGTTTCGCTACCACGTCGTGCATCTTCACCGCCGCGAACTTAAGTTGCTCGATTTCCCTAACGAGGTCTTGCTCTTCCTGGTGTGAGATAACCTCAGGCTTGTAAATAAAACCCTCGGGCGTTTCTGCCTCCGTCCGGAACAACTGGATTTGCGACACGGATCACCTTCGCCTGAAAGTTATCGCAGCACTCCGGATTTTCACCCCTTGGCTCTGCCGGGCCGGGCACCCCGAGAGTTCACGGCACCAGGAATATTTTTCCGGTGTATGGATCTCTCACAGCGGATCCCGACGCAAAGGCGCTGACGTCAATGTAGTTTCCCTCGGGCGAAAAAGGACTTGTAACCATTCCTTTATGCCCCGGCACCGGAATTCCGTACGGCACATCTTCTTTTGCTTTTTCTGGAGGGGCAGATGCAGCGCGCTGCACAACGACAGCCGGAGTAACTTTGTCCTCCTTAACGAGATCCGTTGGTTTTTCGAGTGGAGTCGGGGAGGCGGCGGTAGCAGTTAAGATGCGCGAACTCGGGCGACGCGCCGCACGTTTCGTCGTGGCCTTCTTCTCAGTTGGATTTGGCGTGGGACGAGGCTGGAAAGCCTTTGAAACGGACTGGCTGACTTTCTTGAAAAAATCCCCAGCGGGGTCAGCGCTTACGCATCGTCCGCTTATAAAAAATAGCACGACCACTGGCAGCGAGACCCAGCGCGAAAAAATAAAACGGTTCGTTAGGTTTTCGGCGTTCAATGTGAAGACCAGATTTTCCTTCGGGAACGGGGTCGAAGAGAAGGAAAATTTTCGCTGCAAGCGAACTTTTGCCGTTTTTATCAAAACGGATAATGCAACCGCAGCAACTGCGGCGTATCGCCAAACAACACAGCAAATATTTCGGTGTAATCGTCCTCAGGGATGCTGACCGGCGTCGCGATTCCAAGGCCTTTCAGCAGATCTGGAATCGTGTTGCCATGTCCCACGACGAGCGCGTTGCCGTTCGATGCACGTAAATTCTGGACAAGTGCGCCAATGTCATTTGCCGGCACCACCGTGGGACTGACCTGTGCTGCCCTCGCTGTGGGTGCCGCAGTTTGCTGCGTGCGCTTGAAATTGGTCACGAAGACAGACGTAATCTGCGCATCCTTAAGTATATGCGCCAGGGCATCGGCGCGTTTTTCTCCTGCGACAGACAGGTCGGGATCTTTGCCGCCGGTGCTCGCCTTCTCGGCGTGACGAACAAAGAAGACAACCGGCGCGGCGTCGACGTACGCTGCAAGCAACAGCGGAATCAAAAGAATCAAAGCTAAGTTTTTCATTCTGATAAAACGATCCGACGGGAATTAATCGCGCAATCCATGTAATTGGCCGCACATTCCGCACATTTCTTTTCCGCTAGCACGCACCCCCCTCTCCCGGTTCGAGTCACAACGAGCCAGCCGTCAGTTGTTTCGATGTACTCGTGACTTGTGGCTCCTGACAGATTGGCTACATCGACAACCATATGAAGACAACTTCGCCAACCCCTGACGCAATTCTGCAAACTGCGTTCGGCTTCTGGAATTCCAAGGTTTTGTTGACCGCGGTCACGTTCGACTTATTCACCGCGCTCGGTCAGCGCCGGCTCACCGGCCCGGAGATTGGCAAGAAACTTGAATTGCATCCTCGCGGCGTCGCAGATTTTCTCGATGCCCTGGTGGCAATGAAATTCCTCGAACGTGAGGGTGACGGCGCCGACGCGAAATATTTCAACACGGCCGCTACCGCTCTATATCTCGACCGTAACAGCCCCCGCTACATCGGCGGAATTCCCGAGATGCTCAACGCGCGGCTGTTCAAGTATTGGAACGATTTGCCTGAAGCGCTGCGCACTGGAAAACCGCAAAATGAAACCAAACTCGGCGGCAAAAACATATTCGATGAATTGTATGAGGACCCTGCAAAGCTCGAGTGCTTCCTCGACGGAATGACCGGCCTGTCACGCTTCAACTTCGAAGCGCTCGCCGACAAGTTCGATTTCTCGCGATATCACACGCTGTGCGATGTCGGCGGCGCAACTGGATTGCTCTGCATCGAAGTCGCCAAAAAACATCCACATATCGACTGCATCAGTTTTGACCTGGCCGCTGTCGAGCCCGTAGCGAAGAAACACATTGCCGCAGCCGGGTTGGCTGACCGGATCCGCACAGCAACGGGCGATTTCTTTCAGGACCCGCTCCCAAAAGCGGACGTGATCACGATGGGAATGATTCTGCACGACTGGAATCTGGAGAAAAAGATGAAGCTCATCCGCGCAGCCTACGATGCGCTTCCGCCCCGCGGCGCCTTCATCGTAGTCGAAGCGCTGATCGACAATGCGCGCCGCGAGAATGTTTTTGGTCTTCTGATGTCGCTAAACATGCTGATCGAATTTGGCGACGCGTTTGATTATTCGGCCGCCGATTTCGAAAAATGGTGTCGCGAAGTCGGCTTCACCCGCTTCGAAGTCGTCCATCTTGCAGGCCCATCCAGCGCAGCGATTGCATACAAGTAGGTAGAGCTGGCAATCAACGGTCCTAACAACGCAAGAGACGGCGCCCACGGCGTGGTCGCCCTACCAATGCTCGCTGCGAGTTCTCCTATTCGTTTTGCTCCTTCCTGCTTTCCTGGTTTCCTGATTATTTCATTCTCTCCCCTCTGCGGGTTGTATCGCTGAATTTATCGGTTGTTCTCAGTTGACACCGATTTCGCGTGGGTATATGGCAATGCAATATATGGCATCGCCAGTTCCAGATCGCGAATTGAAAAAGGGCAGCGCCGAATTGATGATTTTATCGCTGCTCGAAGATCGTGCCCGGCACGGATACGAAATCGGCCAGCTCATTGAGTTGCGGTCGCGCGGCGCGATTCGATTCAACGTCGCTTCCCTTTATCCGTTGCTTTATCGATTGGAGAAACGGAACTGGATTCGTGGCCGATGGATTGAAAAGGCGGGCCAACGCAGGCGCCGCTACTACCGGCTGACCGCCTCTGGCAAAAGCGTGCTGTCGAAACAGCGCGCCGGCTGGCGTGAGTTCGTAGAAGCCATCAACCTCATCACCGGGATTCAACATGCCTGACTTTAGAGCCGAGATCAGATCGCGCCTGGCCGAGCTGCAGTTATCACCAATGCGAGAGGCGGAAATCGTTGAAGAAGTTTCGCAGCATCTCGAACAGGAATACGACAGGGCCCTCAACGGCGGCGCGTCGGCGGAAGAAGCGCAACGCCAGGCCCTCGAGCAACTCAATGCCCCTGATTTGTTAGGCCGCGAACTCAAACGCGTTGAGCGTCGCGTGTCGCAACAAACGGCCGCACCCGGCGCACAATTGAAGACCAATCTTTTTGGCGATCTTAGCCAGGATATCCGCTACGCGGTGCGCGTGCTGGCGAAGAACCCGGCCTTCACGATCATCGCCGTCATTGCGCTAGCACTCGGCATCGGTGCAAATAGCGCAATCTTCAGTGTCGTGGACGCAGTGTTATTGCGTCCGTTGCCGTTCAAACATCCTGAACAACTGGTGATGCTGTGGGAGAACGCCGCACATCAGGGCTTTCCAAAAAATACGCCGTCGCCCGCCAATTTTCTTGATTGGCAGAAGCAAGTCCAATCGTTCACCGGAATCGCAGCAATGGCGGAGCGAAGCTTCAATCTCACCGGTGTTGGCGAACCCGAACGGCTCGGTGGGCGGCGTGTTTCCGCAAATCTGTTCGACTTGTTAGGTGTACCGGCCATGCTTGGGCGCACGTTCGTGCCGGAAGACGATAAGGCCGGTACGCATGTTGTTCTCCTCAGTTACTCACTTTGGCAACGACGGTTCGGCTCGGACCCAGCCGTCGTTGGCCGAGCGCTTACGCTCAATGGCGAGAGCTACACGGTTGTGGGTGTAATGCCGCGGATGGTGCAACTGCCTGGCTACGAAAACGTGAGCGATCAGTTATGGGTGCCAATTGCGTTTCCGTCGGAGGAGGCGGCGCAACGTGGCAACCATTTTCTAGAAGTGATCGCGCGAATGAAACCCGGCGTCACTCTGAAGCAGGCGCAAGCTGAGATGGAAACGATCGCTGCGCGCCTTGAGCAACAGTATCCGGATTACAATATGCGAATAGGCGCCGTCGTGGTTCCGCTCCACGAACAGGTTGTGGGCGATATTAAACCGGCGCTTCTTGTGTTGCTCGGCGCAGTCGGATTTGTGCTCCTAATCGCTTGCGCAAACGTTGCCAATCTGTTGCTCGCGCGCGCTGCTGTTCGCCAAAAGGAAATCGCGGTCCGCCTCGCTTTGGGCGCCAGTCAGTCGCGCCTCATTCGGCAGTTTCTAACGGAAAGCGTATTACTCGCGATATTTGGCGCGGGATTCGGTTTGCTGCTGGCCTTCCTCGGCCTCCGCGCACTTAGAACATTAATTCCTGCGACTATTTCACAGGCGGAAACAATCAACATCGACGCCAGAGTGCTCATCTTTACGGTGTTAGTCGCTGTGGTCACCGGAGTGGCGTTCGGTCTTGCCCCCGCGATTCAGGGATCGCATTTGAATTTGAACGACACGTTGAAAGAAGGTGGACGTGATTCCTCCGGAGGCAGCAAAGGAAATCGAGCTCGAAATTTGTTGGTCATCGGCGAGGTCGCGATTTCTTTCGTGCTGCTGATTGGTGCCGGGCTTTTGATCAACAGCTTTTTCCATCTACGAAATCTTGATCCCGGATTTCGTGCCGATCATCTCCTGACAATGAAAGTTGATCTCTCGGAGGTGAAATATCCCGACCGTGAACGACGCGCGGCATTCTTCGATGAAGTGATGCGACGCGTCCGTGAGCTGCCAGGAGTGCGATCGGCTGCTGTCGCCGGTAATCTGCCGCTGACATACAACGGCGATTCCATGACGATTGGCGTGGAAGGAGTGCCAGACCCCCCGTCTGGCCAACGACCAGACGTTATCTTCCGTGCAATCGGACCGGGTTACTTTAATACCATGGGCATTCCAATGGTTGCTGGCCGCGATTTCACCGATCAAGACAACGGCGGCGCCAAAGACGTGGTGGTAATTAGTGAAAAAACCGCACAGCATTTCTGGCCCGGACAGGACCCGATCGGGAAACGACTGAAACCCGGCTCGAGTACTTCTAAAAGCGAATGGCGAGAGGTCGTCGGAATCGTCAAGGACGTTCGACAAAATGATCTGATCGCCCCACCGAAGATGCAAATGTACTTAAGCTTTAGGCAGCTGAAAGACGTCGCGGCCAATGCTCTGGTGGTCCGAACAACTGTCGAGCCGATGAGCCTCGCTGCTTCGGTGCGTAATGCGATCTGGTCGGTGGACAAAGATCAAACCGTCGCAGACATCGATACAATGGACCACATCGTCGCGAAAGCAGTAGCACGGCAACGCTTCAGCATGGTTTTGTTAGGCGTGTTCGCCGCACTGGCGCTACTGCTTGCCTCAGTCGGAATCTACGGCGTCATGAGCTACTCCGTGGCGCAACGAACTCGCGAGATCGGCATTCGCATGGCGCTCGGCGCGCGGCGAGCCGATGTTTTGCAAATGACAGTCCGGCAGGGACTCAAGCTCGTGGGCGCGGGTATGATCCTCGGGTTAGCCGCGGCATTTCTTCTGACACGCGTCATGGCGACTTTGCTGTACGGGATCAGTGCGACCGACCCAATAACGTTCGTTGGCATCTCTGTGGTGCTGCTGGCAGTCGCAGTGCTCGCGAGCTACGTGCCGGCGCTGCGCGCAACAAGGGTCGATCCGATAACCGCGTTACGCGCGCAGTAGAAGCGGTACGGTACCCGCTCACGGATTGCCAAATGGCCTCCACAGGCAGTCGGCTCTGTAGGTGAAGATGCGTTCCACATCTGGGCGCTGACGCGCTAGGTGGAACGCGTTGTCCTCAAAGCGTTGGCAAAACAAGTGCGGTCTTGCCGCCTGTTTGTCTGGCGTCGATCGACGAGCCATCGCGTTCGAAGAAGCCGATCAAAACGGATGGGAATACCGCGGACGCGCAGCCTGTAATCCATGACTGCGCCACCGCGCATTTGAGCCGCATCGCGTGCTGCCGAACGAGCGGTCCGAACCTCCGCCTTCAGGATGGTGTACTCGCAGCTCGCTAACTATTATCGGCCCATGTTGAAAACGATCGTTTTGATTGTCGCAGTAACGGCGGCTGCATTCGCCGCAGGTTCAGATAGGGAACAAGCACAAATCTGGAATTTAGAGAAAGCGTACTGGGAATACGTGAAGACCAATGACCTGGAGAAATATCGCGCCCTTTGGCACGAAAACTTTCTCGGCTGGCCATTTGTCAGCCCCGCACCTGTGCGAAAGGATCACATTACAGACTGGATCACTGCGAACACGTCTAAAAACATTACGCTTCAGGCCTACTCGATCGAGCAGCTCGCGATTCAAGTAACCGGCGATCTCGCGATGGATTATTATCGAGTTAAGGCAACGTGGGCGAACAGCACAGGCGCCGAACTCAAGACTGACAGAATTCGGATCACGCACGCGTGGATCCGAACGGACGGCACATGGCAAATTATCGGCGGCATGTCCTCACCGGTGGATACAGCTGGCCAATAGCAACAGAACTCGTTCCTTGCCGATGAAAAAAGGCCAGGCCGAAAACGACCTGGCCTTTTGGGCGAAATAGCCCAACAAATTGCCGCGCAGCGGAACCTATTTTCCGCCTTTTGGCGCCGGAGGGACCACAACCTCCTTGTGTTGCGCACAAGCCCCAAGTCCCAACCCCGTGACCAAAACGGCCATCACCACGATCATTTTCAAAAATTTCAATCTATCTCGCCTCCTTTCGCAGCAAGTTGCTCCGGTCTGTTTAGGCAGGGAACCAGGGGGAAGCAATGCTTTTCTTAAGTTTTTTAAGCCCTGTGGGCGACGGCCTTATTTCGAATAGCCGGTTGTCCCTGCGCTTGTGGTGACAGTCTCTTTCCTTTGAGCACAAGCACCAAAGCTCAAAGCAGTAGCCAAAATGGCCACAATCATAATCGCTTTTATCAATTTCAATCTGTATCGCCTCCTTTCGTTGCAAGCTGCACTGGCCGTGTAGGATCACACACGGACAACAACGTTTTTGTCAAGTTGTTTGGATGTATTGCCGGGCGATTCCATCCAACCCCCGGCCCGAGTATGTATGGAGACTGCGCGCCGCTCGCGATCGTTAGCTGGACGCGGGCGAGCGTTTTAAAATCACGCCTCGATCACAACCGGCGTACCGTCATCGACCATCTCGAACAATTCGATCACGTCCTCATTCCGCATCCTCACGCAACCGTGACTCGCGGGCGTGCCGACTTCGTGCTCGTGTTTAGTGCCATGAATGTAGACAAACCGGTCGCGCGTATTCGCATTGTGTTCGTCCAGGCCATCGAGCCACAAAATACGTGACGTGATCAGGTCCTCAGTGGGAGGATGCACTTCGTCGGGGTGAAACGGAACGCGGCCGACGAAAACAGTTCCGTGCGGCATGTCGCCTCCGATCTTCTCCGCCACGCGAAAACGGCCGGTCGGCGTTTTGAAGCTCCCCTCCTCCGTCCCGATACCGAATCGCGACGTGGAGACGGGGTACGTGCGGACGGGCTGTTCGTTCTCTTTTACCGTGAGTTGCTGGTCGCGAATTGAGACATGAATGCTCTTCATGGAATTTTCTGGTCGCGACAAATTTCTCTTACAGCCTTACAATCGGCAAGCTCATGGGAGGTTATCACATTGCTGTCGTAGGCGCGACCGGCGCCGCCGGCACTGAACTGTTGCGCGTATTGGAACGTAGAAGTTTTCCCGTCGCAACTCTGCGTCCCATTGGTTCGGCGCGTTCAGTCGGCAAATCCGTTCAATTCTCCGGCGACTCGATCCCGGTGGGAAAACTCGATGCCGAATCGTTCAAAAAAATCGACATCGCTTTCTTCAGCGCGGGCGGCGATGTCTCCCGGAGCTATGTCCCAATCGCGTGCCAGGCGGACGCCATTGCGATCGACAAATCTTCGGCGTTCAGAATGGATCCGCATGTGCCGCTGGTGATTCCTGAGATCAACGGCGAGGACGTGAGACTTCATCGGGGAATCATCGCGAATCCAAATTGCCCGACCACCGTGATGCTCATGGCGCTTTACCCTTTACATAAATTTTTCCGCGTGATCCGTGTTTTGGCTTCAACGTATCAGGCGGTATCTGGCAGTGGCAGTCGAGGTGTGGAAGAATTGACCCGCCAAACATCCTCCTTCGCCAACCCAACCGCGGACACTACGCCCCCGACTTTAGCCTCCGATTCGGCTGCAATTTTTCCGCACCCGATCGCATTCAACTTGCTGCCACATGTCGATT
>JBJMXF010000137.1:0-9245 GCA_045809725.1 Candidatus Udaeobacter sp.
TTACGCGCCGCATTAAGTGCTGGCATTCGAATGCGCTGATCGACTTTTGATTCGTCACCACTAGAAAGATTCGCATCGTGCGATCCGGTGAGGTGAGCGGTTGTTCCTGTTCGATCGCGGTGCTTTGGGCAAAAGGTTTGAGCGCGGGCGCAATCAATCCGAGCGGATCGAACGAAAGCTCGAACTGCGGCCGCGGCGATCCTGCTTCGATCTGCTGCCGCAACCGATGAAGGCGCTCTCGAATCTTGTCCTCCTGCAGGATCGACATTGCCTCGTCGAAAGCGCTGGGTTCCAGGTTGAGAAGCAACGGGACCGCGATGGATTGCAGATCGCGAATGCCATCCGCAGTGGTCATCGGGGAACCTGCGAGCGCGCGCGCACACCACGTTTGACCGCGCAACCGTTCCGCAAACACCGGCGCGAATTCCTCCAGCTTGTCCACATCCTGCGGGTCAGACACAAGTGCGAACGTCAGCTCACGTGTCTGCTCAAAATCGTGATCGTAGATTTTCAAACCTTGAACCGATGGAAATTTGCCGGGCAAAACGTTGAAGATTTCAGAATCCAGTCGCAACGACGTGGCGAGAATGGCGATGCAAATAACAGTCAGCGCAGCCACACCGCACCAAACCAATGGCCGACGCTGTGTGACAGTTCGGGCGATGAAATCGCTGATGCGCATGAGCAGCGCTAGTGTTCTGCAACCGCGGCGGCTTTACAATGGCGGCCGCGCTTCTCATTAACACCGGGCTTCGGCCCGGTGCGTCCGTAGATGAATTCGGTTTAGCCGTTTCAACGGCTTTTCCACTTCGTGCGCTCAAGTAAGCCGTTGAAACGGCTTGGCTGTTCAATTCGCGCATTCACCGGCCTGAAGGCCGGTGTTAAGACCGAATGACTTCGAATGCTGTAGCGTCCGCTGTCCTCAGCGGAAAACCGGCGTTAAAAACGGAACAGAAAAGTCTCCCTGCCGCTGACGTATCGCAGCGTTTTTTGATTTGGCGCGTGAAGGAATTGATCGCGTAACGCGAGCCAGCCGCGCAGCTGTGGCGGCGCGCTGCCTGTAGAACCAGACCAACGCTGGCCGGTGAAGCTTGCGTTGAATTCCGCGAACTCCGCGTCTTGTCGTAACGACAGCAAAGTGATTCCTGGGCCTTTCGACACCGTCAATTCAAAATCCCGCGTGTTCGACAAGCGTACTATTGCCTCGCCGATCAGTGTCGACTTGTCCGTGCGATACATGAGCTGCCCAGTTTTGGTCTGCCACCCGCCAGCCGGCTCGGAGAATTGATGGTGTGAGAGCGATGCGCAACTCGTTAGGCAAACGACCGTCGCCGTCAGCAGAGCTGGATTTAACGACGAATGGACACGAATGCACACGAACGAAAGAACGAACCATTCACAACAACAGGGGGTACAAGAGCTTCGTGTCAATTCGTGTGAATTCGTGGTTGTCTTCTTATCTGGTCGCCTCGAGGGGCTGCGCTGAACTTGCAGATTCGTCCTGCCTTGCAATGAGGGTAAGCCTCGGTGCAATCGGGTGGTGGCGTTGCAGCCACACCAAAAAATAAAACACCCACATGCGCCAGCGAATCGGAAAACTGTTGCCCACATTTCCGCCAAGCACCGCGTTTATAGCTGGGGCGAGACCGAGCACATTGCGTGGTGCGAGGAAAACTTCGATGAATTCCTTGGTGTACCATGCATTGACGAAGCGAAGATAAACATCCATTGCGCGGTTCACCGATCGCTCGTATCGCGTGAACAGACGTTTTGCCTTGCGTGGCTGATCGAGCACTTCGTTCAGAGCGTCCGCACATTTTTCACCGCTGAACACGGCCAGAAAAACGCCGCTGCTAAAAATCGGGTCGATAAATCCCGCGGCGTCCCCTGTAAGCAACCAGCGATCGCCGTACAAACGCGCGCTTCGATAAGAGAAATCAGCTTCGACATAGGTCTTCGAATCGCGCCGGGCGTTTGTCATCCGTTTGGCAATCGTTGGCTGTTCCGCCAACGCTTGCTCGAGAAAATCATCGGCGCTGAGCTTGGATTTACGAAAAGTTTCACTGTCGAGAACCACGCCAACGCTCGTTCGCTCATCGCTAAGTGGAATTAGCCAGAACCATCGATCAACGGCGCGAACCAAAACTGTCAGCGTGCCGTCAATTCCTTCGGGACGCCATACACCTTCGTAATGCGCGAAGATCGACAGCTTTTGGAGGTGATCATAAGTCTTCTTAACCTTGAACTGCCTCCCGAGCACCGAGGTTCGTCCGCTGGCATCTACGACGTAACGTGCCTGGACGGAATTCGCCGAGCCGTTGGACCGCACCGACAGATCGACGCCGTGGTTTGAGAACTCGACTGCTTCAACCGATGTCTGCTCGTGCACTTCCGCGCCGGACTCGGCCGCATGATCCAGCAGCAACTTGTCGAAATCACTTCGTGTCACCTGATAAGCGTGATCGGTTTGCGAGCGGTAGCCGTCCTTGAAGTAAAACTTGGTTCCTGTGTCGGAGTCCGCGCCCATTATTTCGCCGCCGTATTTTCTTAGGAAGCCGGCCCTCGAAAATTTTTCGTGCAACCCGAGGCGGGTAAATGCCTTCATACTGAACGGCAACAGCGATTCGCCGATGTGAAAGCGCGGAAACTTTTCGCGCTCGAAGAGAACCACGCGACGTCCCGCGCGCGCGAGCAGCGCCGCCGCAGTGCTGCCGGCCGGTCCACCTCCGATAATCGCTACGTCGTACATTCTGTCTTTCACTTGTTTGATCTTAATAAAATATCTTGGCTTTGCTGCAACAAAAGCGGCGCAGCAACGCCGCACTCCAAAACGTGACCGTGACACTGCGCGAATTTTGTTGCTTGCGTTTTGGAGTGCGCCGGTGCTCCGGCGCTTTGGGATCCTATAAGGTTTCGTGCTCCGCGCGGAACGGGGCGTAGGCGCACATTTTATGCTAACGTTGCTACGCAAGATGAAGCTGATCGATCGATTCGTTAGTCGCGAGCTGTTGGTGAACGTCTCATTCGCCATCGCGGTGCTGAGCCTGGTGCTGGTGGTCGGAAATATTTTCAGGAAGCTGCTGCCGCTACTGGTGAATCACGATGTGCCGATGGAATTTTTAATCACGTTCATCGCCTACGTGCTGCCGTTCTCGCTTATCTTCACCATTCCGTGGGGATTGTTAACTGCGATCCTTCTCGTTTTCGGACGGCTGTCCGCCGACAACGAATTGATCGCGTTGCGCGCTAACGGCGTAAGCGTGACGCGTGTGTCTGTTCCGCTTGCTGGTATCGCGATAGTTTGCACTGCGATTTGTCTTTGGCTCAATGTGCAGGTTGCGCCTGCTGCTCAGGAGAGATTGCGCAGTACCATTTTTGATCTCGCAACGCGTAACCCAATGGCGCTTTTTGGCAGCGATCAAGTCATCGATCAATTTCCCGGCCGCAGGATTTATGTCGGCAAAAAGGAAGGGAATAAGCTCGAAAACATTACCGTATTCGAGATGAACGAGAAATCGCTGCCGGTGAAGATCACCTACGCGCGCACCGGTATGCTCGAAGCGGATTTGCCGAACAAACAAATCCTCATGCATTTGTATGGGGCTCGTTACCAGGAGCGCGACCCGAAAGACCCATTCGACCTCCACAAGATTCACGACGGCATCAACATGGTGGAAGGCACGCTGCCTATCAGCCTCGAAGAGCTCTACGAGAAACAGAAAAAACGACCGAGCCGTTCCGCTTTGTCCATCGAGCAATTGCTGGATCAACTCAAAAGCGAAAATACACGGGAACGCAGCGCCAGCCGCACCGAAATTAACAAACGATTTTCGTTTCCGTTCGCGTGTGTCGCTTTTGCCATCATTGGGGTCCCGCTGGGGGTAACGGCGCATCGCCGTGAAACTTCAATTGGGTTCGCCATGGGCCTGATTGTTGCCACCACTTATTTTCTGTTCGTCATCATCGGCGATACTTTGCGCGGGAATCCGCATGCGCATCCGGAACTGCTGGTCTGGTTTCCGAATGTTCTGTTTATCGTGCTAGGCGTGTTTTTATTCCGCCGTCTGGCACGGCAGTAGAATCGCAGCGCCGGATCGTTCGGCGCAGCGCCAATTCGGCGGTGATTCGCGTCGCGGACGACGTCAACCTGATAAATTGATGGAACTAAATCAACGGGAATTTCGTTAAGTGAAATGATGAAAAGAATACGTCCGCTCTTAGTAGTCATGGTCTCACTCTCGTCGCTGCTCGCTGCGTCCACTCGCCACGAAGGCCGTCCCACAGTGCATACGCCCACCTGTGGCACATGGGACGTTATTTATAGCCCGAGCCCGAACAATAGTGCTAGCCTGTCCGGCATCGCCAATGTTCCTGGCACGGCAGAACTTTGGAGTGTCGGAATTTACAACGGCAACTTCCATTGGTTAACCGTGACCGAGCATTGGGATGGAACAAACTGGCAAGTCATTACGAGTCCAAACTATCCAAGTGCAGACCACTATCTCTACGGAGTCGCCGCGCTCGCTGCTAATGACGTGTGGGCCGTGGGCCGGTATGAACCTGACGCTGGCGGTTCTTCCACGCTCGTCCTTCATTGGGACGGAGCAACTTGGAGCACAGTTCCGAGCCCAAATCCGGCTACTTACAGTGGACTGTACGCCGTCGCAGCGAGAGCGGCCAACGACGTGTGGGCTGTCGGCTATTATTATTCGTCCAATGCCCAGCGCACGCTGGTCGAACATTGGGACGGCAACACGTGGAGCATCGTCGCCAGCCCAAACGTAGGGACGTCCGATAATTTTCTAGAAGCGGTCGCCGTTGTGCCGGACTCGCCGAACGTTTGGGCAGTCGGGACTTCTTATCACAGCGGCGGCAATTCGACGCTGGTTGAGCAGTGGAATGGCAGTGCGTGGACCGTCGTTCCGAGTCCCGATGGCTCCACGCGTGAAAACTATCTCACCGGAGTGAGCAGCACCGGTTCAAACGACGCCTGGATAGTTGGGTATTACAACAACTCGACCGGCCTTTACCTGCCACTAACTGAGCATTGGGACGGCACCAGTTGGCAAGTCGTCGCATCGCCAGCTGTCAGCAGCTCGTTAACCGCGCTAACCGCTGTTTCGTCCCTCTCATCGAATGACGTCTGGGCGGTCGGCACTTACTTCGGACCGGGCGCACAACTGACTCTGGCTCAGCATTGGGATGGGAACAGTTGGCAGGTTTTTTCCACACCAAATCCCGCAGGCACCGACTTTGGCGCCATCAATGTCTTCGGCGCAGTGGCCAACGTTCTGGGTATCGGCGTCTGGGCCGCGGGCTACTACGAAGTCACCAAGCCCGCTGCGCCGGCGCTAAGCCTGACTGCGTTCTACTGTCCGGCAGGGAATCCCACCCCCACGCCGACAGCAACACCATCAGCAACAGTCACGCCGACACCGACAGCAACACCGGCACCTAGTGCTACAATTACGCCGTTATCAACAGTTACTCCTACGGCGACTGCAACCCCTACGGCCACGACTACAGCTACTGCTACCCCGCGGAGCACCCCGTCGCATAGACCACGACCTACGTCACCGCCGCCGCGGCCATAATCGCTAACGCTGGACAGCAGTCGCACCCGCGAGATGCGCTGGGTAACTTCCTGCTCGTACCATGCTCGTGGTGTGTCGGTGTTTGTGCGGAGCCGAATGGCTAGCGCAGACTCAAGCTTCTTCCGGCTCTGGGCCAAGCGAAAGCGACGGAGTCGTCCGCGTTTTTACTGCTCCACGTCGAAATGCCGGCATGCGCCAACCCAACGCATCCCAGAAGTACACCGCAACACAAAGAAGCACCAAAACCGACGCGTAAAGCCGAATCCCGTGCAACACGTCAATCGCGCGCAGCGTCGGATCGAGCTTTTTATCGACCAACATCACGTGGACGATCATCGCTGTGCTGGCAGCTGAGATGACGAAATGCACAATGCTCAACCGAATGCTTACGCCGAGGGCCACAGCGCTGACCACCGCGCCCCACACCAGATAGCGCTCATGCATTTGACCGAGCAATGCGAACATCAGCAGCCACGGTGCAGTTATCGCAATCAGCACACGCGGATCTCGATTTCGCAAATGTCGCGCCGCCCCACGAGCACACATGGCGACTGCGCCGAGGAAAAACAGACGCAACGCCCATTGCAGCGTGAGATGAAAGTGCACCGATCCGACATGAGCTGACAGCAAATCATCTTGCAGGGACCAACCAGCCGCAGCGAGTAGCGACGCAAGATTGTAACAAGAGCTGATGAAAAGATATGGATAATGCTTGGTTCCATAAAGAAAACCGATCTCAAACCACGAGAAGCTTCCGCTCGTGAATGCGCCGATTACAAAGGCAGCGCACCCGAGAATTCCCGCCAGCCAGGGGCCTTTGTGCGACAGCTTATATCGCGACACGACCAAAAGACCGACGCCAGTTGCGGCGGCGAACGCGACCCAAGCCGCAGGCGTTCGGAGAAGCCATGGTGAAACTATTAGCGCCGCAGTTCCCGTAACGCCTGCAAGCGTGTGGAGGACACTCACCCATCGTTTTTGCCATAATGGCCAAAGGACAAAAAACGGCACGACGAACAGCAGCTGTCCTTTGAACATTGCGCCCAACGCCAGCAAACATCCGCACCAGAACCAGCGATTTTTTAAAGCGACGAGCGCAGCAAAGAGATAAAACGGGAGGATCCAAGCATCCCACTGCGGCCAGCCATGCGCATCGAGAATCATAGACGGCTCAAGCCAGGCCGCGCTCGCCGCCGCAAGACCGCAGATTGAGGCGCGATGTTCTCGCGATAACCACGTAGGCCACGTCGAGTGCGCGTGCGTTGAGCGCTGCACACATAGGCGAACGAGAAAGAAAATCGCCGCGGCGGAAATCAATTCGCACAGCAGGTTGATTTTCAACAGCGGGTTAACCAGTTTCGGATGTTCGTTGTCCACCCACGGGAATCCATCGCGGACTTCTTTGCTCCAGATGGCCATGGTCAGGAGTCGCAGCGGCGGATAATCGAGGCCGTAATCGTTGTCGTACGCCTCCTCCTTCACCCGATCGTAGAGCGCCAGATATCCACGGAACAATCCTGTCCATGAAGTGGTCGACGCGTCCGCAGGCGATAAGCGGCGCCCTTCTTTCAGGGCCTCTTGTCCCCAATAAAAGGCATTTACAATGTCGTGCTGATAACGGACGTGCCGCGTGTTTTGCCCGGTCCAGCGGCGAAGCTGAACCCCACCTACGAAAAGAGTGAAGATGAAAAGAGCCGCGAAGATGCGGAGCCCTAGTTCACGAGTCCGCGCCGAAACTACTGTACGGCCCCAAAGCGATTGTGCGATCATTCCCCAAAAAACGAACCCCGATTCGACAGTTTCCAACAGTGTGCGTTCGAAACTGTGTGTCGTCTAATCGCACTTCCCCTTGGCGAAAGCCGTATCGCGGCTGAAAACAATGCCGGAGTATTATGCGTCGGCCTGCGATTACGGCGTGACCTTGTTCACGACGGTGTGGACGGCTCTCCGCGTGCCTTTCACTGTACTATGGGCAACGTTCTTAGCGGTAATCGCCGTATTTTTCGCCACGTTTCTGGCCGTGCGAACAGGTCCTGCTTGAATGCTGCCAATGCAAACCCCCAGCGCTAGAAATATTGAAAACAACGCTTTCATGGTACCTACAGTTTCGTAGCCGACACACCGAATGCGCCTATGTATGGCCGAGATCGCAGCCACACTTCGTTGGGATTGGCTCCAGAGGTAGGATTCGAACCTACGACCAATCGGTTAATCCCGACTGCGTCGGGACTCTACCACTGAGCTACACCTTCGTGTGAACCAGACGATCCCGTATCAAACGTGCAGATTTCCAGTTCTTAATTTCGCGCTCGCGCCGCATTGCGCTAGACCGATGTGGATGCTCTTCGGACCACACCAAAGTCCATGGTCCGTTTTTCCGCGTAAATTTTCCGCTGATCTTATCTGTTCGATTATGACTTGCGACCCGCGTTCGAAGGTTATCTGTCTGACCGACGTAGAAATGCCCCTTTGGATTTTGAAGAACGTAAACCCAGAACATAGGATTGGCTCCAGAGGTAGGATTCGAACCTACGACCAATCGGTTAACAGCCGACCGCTCTACCACTGAGCTACTCTGGATCAGACCTTGTGGCTGAATGGGGAGGGCATACACTTTGTTCAGAGAATCGACAGCAGCAAGTCGTTTCGAAAATCCAATTTCAGAAGAGAAAATTTGGTTGCGGGGGCTGGATTTGAACCAGCGACCTTCAGGTTATGAGCCTGACGAGCTACCAGGCTGCTCCACCCCGCGTTGTGATTATGCTGAGAGAGACTACGAAATCAAACTGAAAGTTGAACTGGGCGAGAATGTTCGTGGAGATGTAAAGAGTTGGCTCCAGAGGTAGGATTCGGCGGTCCCTTCCTTGTATTTGATGCGATTCAAACGCAATTTACATAGCTAATCAAGCAAACTCTTTAACTACTCGCGCGAACTTTTTCAGTGCAGTTTGCTGGCAATTTTGCCGGCACGGTAGGTGCCAATGAAACCTACCGATTGGTTAGATAAAGCTGGTCGAACTACGGGCGAGGCGCTGGAGTTGGACGCGGCCTTGGACACGGGTGGCGTGGCGGCGGTTGCGTCTCAAATGAACCTATATCGATGCGACCGTTGAACACGCGATCGAAAGGACAGCCTCGCTGGTCGGTGGAAGGCGGTGGAATGAAGATCGGATCGCCGGCATCAATCGCTGGGCTGCCAGGCAACAATGCGTGCGTAGAGGTCGGGCCACCGTTACTCTGCAAAGGGCCGAGCAGCGGATCGGTATTGATCTGATCGCCGGGGCCATTCAAATAACCGCCGGCATCATCGCTGCTGAGATTGTATCCATGCGAGGTGACTGTGCCGCCGTTGTTGAAGATGTTTTCGCCCGATGCACCGGCATTCAGGATTGTGTTGGAAATATCAACGACACTCGCACCTTGGGACCCGTCGTTATAAATTCCCCCGCCAGAACCTGCCGAGTTGCCGGTGATCGTGCTATTTGTAATGCGCAGCGATGAGTTGAAGTTGTAGATGCCGCCCCCGGTGCCTGTATTAGCTGAATTGCCGGTAATCGTGCTGTTCACGATGCTGAGATCGCCACCACCAGCATAAACGCCGCCCCACCCCGAGTTGTCGCTAATTGTACTGTTAGCAATGCTGACTCTGGC
>JBJMXF010000138.1:0-3131 GCA_045809725.1 Candidatus Udaeobacter sp.
AAACGTGGCGTCCGGCATCGCGAAGAATTTGTAAGCGAAACGGTGTTGTAGCAGTTCTAACGAAGAGCGTTTGTCGCGGAACTATCTCGTCAGAAATCCAGTCAACGGGCTCGTGGCAGACGCAGCGTTGAGTTTATCGGCTAACCCGATCTCGCGCGCTTCGCGTCCTGCTTCGATCGCTTTCTTGAATGCCTTTGCCATGCGAATCGGATCGGACGCGATTGCGATTGCGGTGTTCACAAGCACTGCGTCGGCGCCCATTTCCATTGCTTCAGCAGCGTGACTCGGCGCGCCAAGTCCCGCATCCACAACAACTGGCACAGTGGCCTGTTCGATGATGATCTCGATTTGCGCGCGCGTTTCGATGCCGCGGTTGCTACCAATCGGCGACCCGAGCGGCATCACCGTGGCCGTGCCGATGTCCTGCAAGCGTTTCGCAAGAACGGGATCGGCATTGATGTACGGAAGAATTGTGAACCCTTCCTTCACCAGAATTTCCGCCGCCGCCAGTGTTTCAATAGGGTCGGGCAGCAGGTAGCGCGGATCCGGATGAATCTCGAGTTTGATCCACATCGGCAAACCTGCGCTCGCCGCCAGCCGCGCAAGGCGCACAGCCTCGTCTGCATTTCGCGCACCGCTGGTGTTGGGCAGAAGCAGAAAATGTTTGGGATCGATAAAATCGAGAATATTCGCGAACGGATCGTGTTTGCCGGAGAGATCGGCGCGACGGAGCGCGACAGTGACCAACTCGGTGCCGCTGGCGATGAGTGCGTCTCGCATCAACTCGTTAGACGCAAATTTTCCGGTGCCAACGAGCAGACGCGATGCGAACTCGCGATCGGCGATCTTCAGTTTCGCGGGCTTATCAGCCATGGGAAAAGAATAAGCGAATTCATGAACACGCGCGAATGTCGAAGCGTAGCGCGAGCGTCTCGCTTGCGCTTTGTTCGTTCGCAAGCCAGAGGCATGCGCTACTCTTCCAGGGTGACCAAATTTGATCTTCGCGGGCAGGATTGCATCACGGGAATGTCGCGGCTCGGCGATGCAAGCGTTGATCTTGTGGTCACGTCGCCGCCGTACAATCTCGGCATCAGCTACGGGAAGTATTCCGACCATCAGGACCGAGGGTCGTATTTAGCTTGGTGTAGCGAATGGGCAGCGAAAATCCGTCGGATCTTAAAGCCAGACGGTTCCTTTTTTCTCAACATCGGCGCCGCGCCTTCGAATCCGATGCTACCCCACGAAATCGTGATGACGTTGCGGGAGTTTTTCGTGCTGCAAAACACGATTCACTGGATCAAATCCATCGCCATCGACGAACCTTGTAGCAGTCCCAGTACGGGCGACACGAACGCTTCCCACAGAAAAGCGGCTACTGGGGTTCGTGCGTTTGGTCATTTCAAGCCGATCAATTCGCAGCGATTTCTAAATGATTGCCACGAATATGTTTTTCATTTCACCACGTCCGGTCGCGTCCAACTGAACAGGCTGGCCGTTGGCGTTCCTTATCAGGACAAGAGCAACATCGCGCGGTGGTCTCATACTCGGGGAAAAGATCTGCGTTGCCGCGGCAACACTTGGTTCGTCCCTTACGAAACAATTCAGAGCCGCGAGAAAGAACGGCCGCATCCGGCGACGTTTCCGGTTCAGCTCGCCGAATGGTGCATCAACTTGCACGGCGCATTGCGTGCACGAACCATGTTGGATCCTTTTCTCGGCATCGGTAATTCGGCGGTCGCAGCGCAGCGCCGCGGTGTGAAGAATTTTATCGGATTTGAAATTGACGAGGCTTATCTCGCGGAAGCAAAGCGGCGAATTGCGAGAGGTCGTGGCACTCGAGCTCGAAAGTAAAATTCAGTTCACGAGCATCGACAGCACAGCTTCCGCGGCTTCTTCCGCGGTGACTGCTTTCATGCAGCGGAAATCGATTGGACATTCGCGCAGAAAACAGGGGCTGCATTCCACATGATGCCGCAAAACAGTATGCCTGTTCCCGAGTGGGCCAGTCAGGCGCGGTTCAGTGGAGCCGAAAATGCCGACCACAGGAACACCCAGCAACGCGGCAAGATGCATCGTGCCTGTGTCGTTGGTGAGTAGCAAACTGCACTGCCGCAATTCGTCGATGAGTTGATCCAGCGTGGTCTGCCCGATCCGGTTCACGCAATGGTCGCCAATCGCAGTCGCGATCTGTTCGCCTATTGCGGCATCGTTCTTCGTCCCGAACAAAATCCATTGCGCTGATGATTGCGCGGTGATCTTTGCCGCTGCGTCAGCGAATCGCTCGGGCAACCATCGTTTGGCCGGGCCGTATTCTGCGCCAGGGCAAAGACCGATTCTCAACGTTTGATGTTTGAGGTTTGATGTTTGATTTGGTCTTTGAATTTCGATGTTTGATGTCTCTGCCCCGCATTCGCGCGCGATGCGAAGAAAACGCAGCGAATGGTGCTCGGGCGGGCGGGGCTTTTTTGATTCGCGAACAATTTGGTTAACAAGCCAACTCCGCCAATGTCCGCGATAGCCGACTGTTCGCGGAATTCCACTCAACCACGTTTCAAGCGCGACGCGCAACGAATTCGGGAAGACGATTGCGACGTCAAAAGGCATTTGCTGCTTCAAAAGCCTAACGACTGAAAGAAACGATCCTTCTGACAAAAGAATAATGGTGTCCACTTCCGGAATGAGCTTCCACATGGCTGCGACTTTTGCTGGCGCAGCGATTGTCACGTGAACGTCGGGTCGCCCATTCTTGATCGCGCGGACTGCCGGCACGCTCATCACGGCGTCTCCCAGCCAGTTGCTTGAGCGGATCAGAATTCGAAATTGCTTGAGATCGTTAGGCAAAATCCCGGGCCGCAGATAAATTCCGCGTTTGTAGTGTGCTAAGAGAAAATTCGGTTCAGGCGTTTTCCAGCGATTGTGCACCCAGAACCAGTCTTCGGGCGCGCGGCGAATTTGTTGCTCGATCACTTGATTTATTTTCGACGTCAACACCGCAAGAGAAGCGCCGGTCTCATCGAACCGCTCCGTGAATACCATGCGCCAGCGCGCACGTCCGGTGCTGTAAACTCCCGCGGCAATGAGCGCTGCCCGCGTCCGTTTGGCGAGTAAAGCTGGCAAAGGCGAAGTGGAAG
>JBJMXF010000139.1:0-4660 GCA_045809725.1 Candidatus Udaeobacter sp.
CGTGTTTTGATTGAAGAAAAACACGTCAGTTCCACCGCCTTCGTTCTTATCGAAATGGAAATCGTGAAACGCCCAGTTCGCCCCGCCATCAGTGGTTGCACCAAGAAGTGGCTCAAAAATCGAATTCTGTCCGGCAACAAAGCCTACTGTCCCGCTTAACATTTGAGCGCCGGGGAAACCGCCGCCGAAAAACTCGCTTTGGCTGATTTGCCATGAAGCACCGGCATCGGTCGAGAACAGAATTGTTTGTGAGTCGCCACCGGAAATCCCATTCACCCCGCTGAATGACATTGAGCGAAGAGTGTCCTTCACTCCGCTGGTGACGCCTTGCCATCCTGCGCCGCCATCAGTCGTCCGGAGAATGAGTCCCTGCTCGCCCACAGCAACTCCTTGGGTGGCGTCGAAGAAATAGACATCTTGCAACGCGTTCGTTGTGCCTGACAGAAGCGGCGCCCACGTCGCTCCGGCATCGGTGCTTTTCAAAATCGTGCCGACATCGCCAACTACGAAAGCGATCCCTGAATCGAGCAGATAGGCGCCGTTCAGGTTGTTAGTTGTTCCCGAATTAGCAGCGGACCATTGGCCAAAGACCGTTACGCTCGAATAAAGAACGAGCCCCAATATCAGATGAAAGATCTTACCCCTGAACATGATTTACCTCCCCTTGTTGCAACTTAGTTCGGAGTTCCGCCTTCAGGCGGTTCTTCCTCGGCCGCGTCAACGCGGAACTTCGAACAGTACGAACTGCGTCACCATTTTAACACCCGGCTATCGTTTCCGGTGCCCGATTTCTTGAAGCAGCTCTATCTGGATCTGCTGAATCTCAAATAGCCGGTTGTATTGCCGGCGCAACAGATGGTCGAGTTTCTCGTGCAAATGTCGAATCTCGAGCTCGGCTTTCAAATTGATTTTGTAATCGTTTTCACCGCGCAAACGGTCGCGCGCCTCGGCGCGGTTTTGACTCATCATGATGACCGGCGCCTGCACAGCCGCCAGACAGGAGAGAATCAGGTTGAGAAGAATGAATGGGAACGGATCGAATGCTCTGGTAGCGAGCAACACGACGTTCGCGGCGATCCACACGACGATAACAGCGCCAAATGTGATGAGAAATTTCCAACTGCCACCGAACTCGGCAATGCGGTCGGAGAGTCGCTCGCCGAACGTGAGTTTTTTTTCGAATTGCTTCTCGACATTGCTCGCGAGGATTTCATGCTGGTGCAAACTCTCGATAACTTCATTGTCGAGCGCGGAAAGCTCGCCGAGTTCATCTTCCAGAACCTCCTTCACGTAATCCTTGCGGAAGTCGCCGAGGTCCGCATGGCAAATGAATCCTTTGGGGTCCAAGTCAGGCGTTCCTTTCTTGATGAAGTCAAGAAGCGACGGCCGAATCAATTCCGCGATCATTCCGCTGTGCGGCGACTTCGACTTTTTACAAACCTGACAAACTAATGCTGCAGCTTGGCTCATAGCAATTCGCCGCTGAATTAAGCCGCTTCCGGCGTCTTGTCGATTCCGTCTTCGGCGCGTCTGTCGCGCACGCTGTCCTCAGCGCGATCACGATTTGATTGGGTCCATATTTCGTTGGGCAAGGCCAGCGCGTAAACGATCGAGAAAAGGAACCTGTCTGGCCTTTAATTTGCGTCTGGCAGCTTTGTCGGAGAAGAAGCACACCCGATCGACTTCTGGGAAGCTTTGGTATTTTCCTGAACGCGGCGGCCATTCCAAGTCGAACAGATTCGATTTGCACTGGAATGGTTCGGGCAAATTTCCTTCGAATGCCCAGGCATGCACGATCTTGCCACCCTTCTGCTGAATCCAGCCGAGCTCAATCCATTGTTGAACGTTTTCGGGTCGGATTCCTACTTCCTCTTCAAATTCAATTTGAGCCCGCGTCAGTAAATCTTCTCCGGGAGCTGCTTCACCTTTTGGAATGGTCCATACGCCTTCATCTTTGTGGACGAAGAATGGTCCGCCCGGATGCGCCAGCAGAACTTCTATCTCATCGTTCGTGCGCCGAAACATGAGGAGACCGGCACTGATCCGACTTCGCGCAGGCTGAGGATTTTTAGACATTATTTTGCGCCTGCAACGCGGTCGACATGTTTTGCTGGCACCTGTGTCTCTTTTTTGCCCCAGACATGAAACGTGTAGGTGAAGACTACGTAACCAAACAAATCGTGATCCGGGCCGTTGCTAACGTATAGGGCGGGGTTGAACTGGAAATCGGGTGTGACGTTGCACGTGAATCCGATCGTGGATGAGTTCTCGGAGCCGCTTTGCCAATCCACTTGTAACCGCCATCTCTCGTTAAAGTCATAGGCGTAGCCAAGGATGGCTTCGTTTTTGTAGCCTGCATGAATCAAACCGGCGCACAGTTTGTTATGCTGGCCCCAATATCCAGCTTCGACAAAAGGCTGAGGATCTACATCCAGGTGTGGTGACCAATTTATAAATCCAATCGAAAGAAGATAAGGCTCTTTCCTTAGCAAGCCGATCTCAGTGCCAAAGATCCATTCGTCAGGCTGGAATCCGCGAAACACTGCTACTTCACCCCAATCTGTGAGTCCCAGCTCACCTTGCAGCTGATACGGATTCGCAATCCGCTTATCTTGGATTTGGAAACTTAACGAAAAGTCGCCTTGCGGTTCCAAATCCGGCGTCACGATTTGGCTTAACCCTTTTGTCGTTCCGAAAGATCTTGGACCGCCCGCGAGGATGCCTGATATCGTCATTGCGATAACGACACAAAACCTGGCTGTATTTTTCATCGCCGTGTCCATTACCTACCCGCGCGAGTAAAACCGTTGTTTTCGAATTTGTCGATTCGATGTTGAACGCATTGCCGCCGATTCTAACGTTTCGCTAAATGCGTGTACTCGCCATCGACGCTTCCCTGCGCAACACCGGTGTCGCCATCGTCGACGCAAACAACGGCAAACCGCAATCCGTGTATTTCGGAACCATTCACAACAAGAGTGCAATGCGCCCCTCATCCTGCCTGGTCGCCATCCGCGATCGGCTCGCCGACTTGATTCGCGAACACGCACCGGATTGTTGCGCGCTCGAGTCGGTCATTTACGTGCAAAGCTATAAGACCGCCATTATCCTCGGCGCGGCGCGCGGCGCAGCCATTCTGGCTGCCGCCGAAAAAGGATTGCCGGTATTCGAATATTCGCCAAAACGAATCAAGCAATCCGCCGTCGGGCGCGGCGGCGCCGGCAAGAATCAGGTTGCGTTCATGGTGCGCGCGCTGCTCGGTCTAACCGAAACGCCGGATGCTGATGCCGCTGACGCCCTAGCCATTGCGCTCACTCATGTGCGCATGGACGAAGCAGCGGCGCGTGGTCTCCCGGGAGGGATACAGATATGAATGGAGAAGGTGGTAGGGTCGGCGCGCTGCGCCGACCGGACGCCGCAGCGCGGCGTCCCTACCTGAATGTGCGCTGTCTCGGCCGAATGGAGTTCGCACGTGCGCTGGAGTTACAGGAAGAACTCGTTGCAAAGAAAAGAGAGGACCCATCGCTTGAAGATCAGCTGCTTCTTCTCGAACACGAACCAGTTTATACAATTGGCCGCACGCCTGATCGATCCAGCTTGTCTGCCACAGGACGGATTGGCCGCGGCGAATTAGGCAGCACGCATCTGCCGCATCCGCTCTTCCCAATCAATCGCGGCGGTCAGGCGACGTATCACGGACCGGGCCAATTGATCGGTTATCCCATTATTGACCTCCGCCGATGCGGCCAGGATTTGCACAAATACCTGCGCTGGCTGGAGCAACTGCTCATCGATCTTCTCGCCCGATACAACATTGCAGCGGAGCGACGCGAATCACTCACAGGAGTTTGGGTCGAAAATCGCAAGATCGCTTCGATCGGCGTCGGCGTTCGCCATTGGATTACGATGCACGGCTTCGCGTTGAACGTGAGCGGCGATCTCTCGCCTTTTGATCACATTGTTCCGTGCGGAATCACTAACGTCACAATGACATCCATGGAAAAGGAAGCGAAGCACGCGTTCACTGTTGCCGATGTTGCGTCAACGCTTGAGAAATTGGCGGTGGATTCGATTGTCATTTTGCGCGTTGCGTCGGAAACGCAGTCGATAAACGCTTAACGCTATGATTCCACTCGAAGACAACGCCGGCGATATCATCGGAAAAGCGCAACGCGGCCTCGGCATTTCCGATTCAGAACTGGCCGAAAAAGCGAGCGTGAGTGCGCAGACAATTCGGAAGCGACGTGATGGCGATGTCGATGAATCGGCGCTGCTGAGCGTCGCGCCGGTTCTTGGCCTCGACGAGCACGCCCTTCGCGAAATTGCTCAAAGCGCATGGCGTCCCGAGAAAATTGAATCGTCGGACGGCCTCGCGCAATTCACCACCGATTACAACGGCATGGCCGTAAACGCTTATCTTGTGTGGGACCCGGCGAAGCGCGTGGCCGCAGTGTTCGATACTGGAGCTGATTCCAGGGAGATGGTCCGATTTGCAAAGCATCACAAGCTAAACGTGCAACTAATTCTGCTGACGCACGCGCACCCCGATCACGTTGCGGATCTGCCGGCTCTCCGCGAAGAAACCGGCGCAGACGTTTTTACTCCAACGGGCGAGCCAGTGCCTGGCGCGGAGTCGATCGAGGAGGGAAAAAAATTTCGG
>JBJMXF010000140.1:0-4102 GCA_045809725.1 Candidatus Udaeobacter sp.
TACTCCGTGCCGGCAGCCGGTGGCAAACCGGTCAAGATCACTACGATCGATCTCAACACGCAATTCGGACCGGGCGGAGGCGCGTTGTCCCTCAGTCCTGACGGCAAACAGGTCGCGTTCGTTGCAGCGACGAACCAGCCGATCAATTCATACACCGAACCCGACTTGTGGGTGCTCGATCTCTCGCCGGACGCAAAACCACGGAACATCACCGCAAATTTTGATTTCGACATCGACGGTTTCGTTATCGGAGACAGCTCGTCCCCGCGGGCCGGTGGAGCAAACAAACCGATCTGGACTCCAGATGGAAAAGGGCTCATCGCAATTTATGCCAGGGAAGGGAAGCGGAATATCGGGTTGTTTGACGCAACTGCAGGCGGCGACGGCAGCGGTAGAAGCAGCCAAGTGCAAGATTTAACTACCGGAAATCACGGCGTAATGAGTTTTCGCGCAACGGCTGATGCTTCGAAGCTGGTCTACGTCATATCGACGCCAACTCGCGTTAACGATCTTTTTGTGCTCGATCGGGTAACTCCTGGTGCGACACCGAAGCAGCTAACGAATGTGAATGACGAGCTGTTATCGAAATTGAATCTCAGCGAGCCGGAAGAGATTTGGTACGACAGTTTCGATGGCAAACGAATACAGGCGTGGTTACAAAAGCCGCCAAATTTCGATGCGCACAAAAAATACCCATTGATTCTGAACATCCACGGCGGACCGCACGTTGCCTATGGCGACATCTTCGTTCATGAGTTCCAATGGATGGCAGCGAAGGGTTACGTGGTGCTCTACCCTAATCCACGAGGCAGCACGAGTTACGGCCAGGAATTTGGGAACGTGATTCAATATCGTTATCCAGGCGACGATTACAAAGATCTGATGGCCGGCGTCGATGAGGCGATAAAACGCGGCTACATCGATGACAAAAAACTTGGTGTGACCGGCGGAAGCGGCGGCGGATTGCTGACGAACTGGGTGGTTGGACAAACCGGGCGCTTTGCCGCAGCCGTCTCGCAGCGCGATATCGCCAGTTGGGACAACTGGTGGTACACAGGAGACTTCACCCTCTTCCAGCCGAATTGGTTTCGATCGCCGCCATTCGAAGATCCCGACGAGTATCGAGCGCGGTCACCGATCAGTTACATCAACAATGTGAAAACGCCGATGATGTTCATCCTCGGGGAAGCAGACTATCGCACCCCGCCCGGCGCAGGCGGCGAGCAAATGTTTCGTGCGCTGAAATTCCGCAAGATTCCAACCGTGATGGTGCGTTTCCCTAACGAGTCTCACGAACTTTCCCGCTCCGGCCAGCCGTGGCATCGCGTCGAGCGATTGCAGCACATTGTCGGCTGGTTTGATCACTGGCTGATGGATGTTCCGAAGCCGGAATACGAGATTACATCAGAGGAAGAGGTGCCAGTGAAACCGCGCCAGGCCGAAAAACCTCCGAAGTCCTAAACTGTAGGGCGTCTGTGTCAGACGCCATCCAAGCTTAGCGGAAATCGTGCGATTCGCTCCCGAGTAGGTTTTCATGGACGAGCGTTTTAATATCTTGCGCTTTGATCAAAACAACGCCGTCTGAATTCTGCACCTGGCCTTCGATGAGAAGAAAGGCTTCTTCAGTGATCACCAACCGCAACCGTTCGAACAAGTCTGGATCGACAATTGCATTCGAAACGCCGGTCTCGTCTTCGAGACTGATAAAAACAAATCCTTTCGCCGTGCCTGGACGCTGGCGGCAAATCACGTTACCGGCGATCTGAATCGTCGAACCGTGTGGCGCCTGAACGAGGTCGATCGCACGCCAAATGTTTGGCAACTTTTCCCGCAAGAGTTTCATCGGATGCGGTCCAGTAGTCAGATCCATCGTTTCGTAATCCGCCTTCACGCGTTCAGATAGGGTCATTGGCGCCAGGGGCGATTTTCCTTTCTGGGGAGCGCATGCCTCTGGCGTGCTGGCGAACGCATCCTGCGTTCGCGAACTTTTTAAAGATTGTTTCGGCAGAATGCCGACACCAGCACGTTGCAAGCGTGCGCTCCCCAGAAGATCATCGTGCAGTGTTTCTTCCACCTTCCACATCGCAGCGCGGCGATGTTCAGCGAAACAATTGAGCGCGCCCAATTCAGCCAAGGCGCGCAATTCACCTTTCGCGAGCGGGACGCGCCGTTTGAAATCGTCCAACGACTCGAAGCGGAGATGTTTTCGTTCTCGCTCGATTTCTTCGCCGTGTTCCTGGCGCAACCCGTTTACGACGCAAAATCCCAGACGCATCGTATTGTCATCGACGACTGTGCAGCGCCAATCGGATTGCTGGACACAAACCGGCAAAATTTTTACACCGTGCCGCTGCGCATCTTTCACAATCGTTGCAGGTGTGTAAAAGCCCATCGGCTGATTGTTGATGAGACTCGCATAAAATTCCGGTGCGCGATGCACTTTTAAATACGCGCTGCCATAAGCCAGAATCGCGAAGCTGATCGCATGCGACTCGGGAAAGCCGTAAAGCGCAAACGACGAGATAGCCTGAATGATCTGGTCGATCTTGTCGGGAGGGATGCCTTTGCGTTCCATGGCCGCGCGAAGCTTCACGCTCACTTTGCGCATCCGTTCTTCGGATCGATGAAAGCTCAACGCACGTCGTAATTCCTCGGCTTCGTTTCCAGAAAAATCGGCCATGATCATGGCGATCTTTAGCATTTGTTCCTGGAACAACGGCACGCCGAGTGTGCGTTCCAGCACGGGCTTGAGACGATCGTCGAAATAGGTCACCGGCTCTTTGCCCGCGCGCCGAGCCAGGTACGGATGCACCATGTCGCCCTGGATCGGTCCCGGCCGGATGATTGCGACTTCGATCACCACATCGTAAAAACATTTCGGTTTCATCCGCGGCAACGTGGCCATTTGCGCTCGGCTTTCGATTTGAAACACGCCAATGGTGTCGGCCTGCTGCATAGTTTCAAACGTCTTCTGGTCGTTTTTCGGAATATGAGCCAGATCGAGTGGCCGGCTGCGTTCGCGACACAATTCAAATGCGTCCTGCATTACCGACATCATGCCCAAGCCTAACAAGTCCACTTTAACAATGCCGAGATCTTCGCAATCGTCCTTGTCCCATTGAGCGACAACGCGGCCCGGCATCGACGCATTTTCCAGAGGCACGAACGAGCTGAGTTTGTTCTGACAAATGATCATGCCGCCGGAATGCTGGCCAAGGTGTCGCGGCAACCCATAAATCGCGCGATACAACCGGATGAATGCCGGCATCCGCGGATGGTGTTTAGGCAGACCGGCACCTTCAATCTGCGCTTCCAATTCCATCGTGTGCGGGAAATCGCCGCTGGCAAACAAGTGCGAGAAGCGGTCGATAACGCTCGGCGAAAAATTCAGCGCTTTGCCGATCTCGCGCGCCGCGCTGCGCCCGCGATACGAAATCACGTTCGCGGTCATCGCTGCGCCGTGTTTGCCGTAACGCCGATAAATTTCCTGGATCACTGCTTCCCGTCGATCGCCGCTGGGAAGATCAAGATCGATATCGGGCCAGCCTTTGCGGCTTTCGTTGAGGAATCGTTCGAATACGAGATGATTTTCCACCGGATCAACCGGCGTTATCCCGAGGCAATAACAGACGGCGCTATTGGCGGCGCTGCCGCGGCCCTGGACCATGATGTTGTGTTCACGGCAGAAATTGATGATGTCCCAAACGATCAGGAAATAGCCGGGGAAACCGAGCTTGCTTATCAGCGCAAGCTCTTCCTCGATCTGACGCTTCACTTTCGGGCTGATCGCGGCGTAACGCTGTTGCGCACCGAACCAGACGATGGTGCGCAAAAATGAATCCATGCTGTGTCCGACCGCCACCGGGTATTCGGGAAATTTGTATCCGATATTTTCGAGAGAAAATGTGAGCCGCCCAGCCAGGCGCGATGTGTTCTCAATTGCTTCTGGCAAATCCGCGAAAATTACACGCATTTCGCGATCGCTCTTCAGATGGCGTTCGGCATTTTGCGTGAGCAATTTGCCGGCGGCATCAAGATGCGTGTGTTCGCGAATACAGGCGAAAACATCCAAAACTTCGCGTCCGTACGGACTGGCGTATTG
>JBJMXF010000141.1:0-8629 GCA_045809725.1 Candidatus Udaeobacter sp.
AAAAATGAGCGAGGACCGATCGAGGGAAGACTATTCGAGCAAGAGTTTGCGCATCCTCGTCGTGGAGGATCACAGCGACACGCTCCAGGCATTATCCCGGCTTCTGAATCATTTCGGTCACGACATTTCTACGGCTGATAACGCCCGCAGCGCGCTGGACATGATCAAGGCCAAGGAGTTCGACGTTGTGTTGTGTGACATCGCGTTGCCAGACGGGAATGGCTACGATGTTGTTGTGGAAGCGAAACGCAAAGGAGCTATCAAAGCCGTGGCGATATCCGGTTTTGGAGCGCGTGACGATGTCGAGCGCGGCAAAAAAGCTGGATTCGATTTTTATTTGGCGAAGCCGGTGGATTTTCACGAACTTCGCACTGTTCTGGGTAAGATTGCGGCGTGAGCTGCGCGTTTAATTTTGTTGCAAACACGCCTTCGCGTTGACTTTGTCCAATTGACACATTATGTTGTGTCAAGTGAATCAGGCGCATACAAGTTATGAAAACGGCAATTGTCGATAAAAATGCAGTAGCTGGAAGGTCGACGCACCCCACTGAACTCATTCAAAAAATTCAGAAAGGCCTGCGCTTTTCTGAGCTGAAGACTTTGCAAGACACCCTCGACCTGCCGTTTGAGAAGCTCGCGGCCAAACTTTGCATTTCGCGTTCCACTCTACAGCGGCGCAAAACCGCGGGGCGCCTCTCTCCGGACGAATCGGACAAGGTTGTACGTTTCTCGCGGTTGCTTAGACACGCGACGGAGGTGTTCGGCGATCCCGAAAGAGCGCGAGCATGGCTGAAACATCCACAGGTCGGTCTTGGCGGGGCAGTCCCGCTCGATTATGCCAGCACAGAGACCGGCGCACGCGAAGTCGACAATTTGCTCGGGCGGATTGACTACGGCGTTTACTCCTAACCAGGGATGGCGTTAGCGTGGCGAATTGTTCGCGCGGCGCGCGGTAACGGTGCATTTACGGGCGAAGGCGCTCGCATCTATGGCGGTCGATGGAACTCGCCCGGTACCGCAGTAATTTACGTGAGCGAACACGAATCGCTCGCGGCGCTGGAATTGCTCGTTCATGTAATGCCTCTTCCTCCTGACGACCGATATCTATCGTTTCGACTCGAGTGGGAGGATAAATTGACCGAGCGCTTTCCCATTAAAAACCTGCCGGCGAATTGGAACGTGGAACCGCCGGATTTCCAAACTATACAAATCGGCGACGATTGGGTTCGCGCGGGAAAGTCTGTCGCCCTTGCAGTGCCAAGCGTGCTGAGTGCGAGCGAGATCAATTTCTTGTTAAATCCCAAGCATCCCGATTTCAAAAAAATCAAGATCAGCCAGCCGATCGACTATCGGTTCGATTCCCGCCTGTTGAACCGCTAACGCTTCAGTACCTGGTAGGGCGCGACCGCCGGGTGCGCCGGGAAAGCTGTTGAGCGCAAGCCTGAGCAGGCAAGGTTGCCTGCTTCACATCGGCGGCCCTTGAAAATAGAACAAAACGAAACGACTCGCATCGAACAGCCCGTGTCCGACGATCACAGGCCAAAGATTTCCTCCCGACGCAAGCACCAACAAGCCCATCAGAATCCCAAGCGTGCCGGTGATCGCGATTCCCAGCGGATTCTGATAAGCATGCGCTGCTCCGAACAACGCCCCTTGCAGAATACAAGCGCCGATCCATGCGCGACGACTCCCACCAAACAACATCGCCAGGCCCTGCATCAAAAATCCGCGGAACGTGAACTCCTCATAAAAGCCGGCGCCGATGAATGCGTACAAAACGGCATACACAGTGACTTCCAGGTTTCCCTGCACATCCTTGAACTTGCTAAGGTCGCGGCGAAATCCCGCCTTTTCTGAAAGATACATGGCGATGAAAACAATCGCGGCGAGCCCGGCCCCGATGATCAACGTGCGGGTCCAACTCTTCGGCTTCTTTAATCCGATGTCGGCCAAGCTTTCGCCACGCAACAAGACAAGCCCGCACCCAACACCGATCAGCAGGATTTTCCCAATGCCGTCCAGCACAAAACCGGTTTTCCAACTGATCGGCTCATGCACAAGAGCACCAAGGATGGCGTCGACTGCAAACGTCGCTACCACAAGCACGACGATGTCGATCAAATAACGCCACCGACGAGACCCGGGACTTTCTTTGGTTCCCCTAACGTACCCTTCTGTCATTCGCTAGAAATAATCATCTCAGCGCAGAACCGGAAGGCGAATCCGGTCGCTGCCAGTACATCTACACCGAGCACGAGTCCTCTCGGCGCGGCGCAGTATTACGCCTTTGAAACTCTTGCCCGTAGCTTTACAAACATGCTAGGCCCGCTGTTTGTAATCGAAGTCGACGCTCGCGAGTAACCAAAACTCAGAGATTTTGCCATCGCGCAGATGATAGAAGTAGATTACTTCAATAGGAGCCTCTTGATTCTGCGTCTTCTCTGCTGCCGTGAACACGAAGCGAATCGCGAACCTATCTTCCTCAGCGATAATGTCAGTAATGTTAAAGGTTTGGTTCGTGCGATTCTCTCGGTCCCAGGCTAGCCGGTTTTCTAGATCTGTGTAGCTAAGAGTCTGTTGTCGATGATGCCCAATAACATCAACGTGATAGAACTCGTGGAGTTTCTCTGCCTTGAACGGCTCCCAGACTTGGTCCATCAACCTTGTGGCAAATGCGCGAACATCGTTAGGCGCCATACAAGTAGAGTTTACCTGGCTTAATTTTTTCCTCGTACCCATCGAGCGTGTTCTATCACGTTGCCACGACGCGCTGGCTTCATTTTTCGCTTTGTGTGGTCGGTCAATGGCTAACGCCCGTCCAGCGCTTACTTCGGTCTTCACCTGTGTCTTTTGATTATGGAGCACATTGCGTTTGTCGCCTTTGCGTGGCTCAATTCGCGTCCGCCTGCTGGTTCGTCGCATACTGTAAATTCGAATTCCGGTTTCGGATCGGTGGCATGTTGAGCAGCTTTGATGACGCTGAGATTCTCGGTGACAAGAAAGTCCGCGAAGCGGTGCGGCGTATAGCTCGGCAGAAATGGGCCGCGATCCAACACTGCGCTTCTCAGAACTCTTTGAAAGCGCCCGCCTGGATGCAGATGAAAAGCTGACCCTTTTTTGGAACTCCAAGCGCCTCGCAGATTAGATCGAGGCCGCGTCTATGTTTGCGGGGCAGACTTCGGAAACGTGCATCGTTGATTACATCAGTGATGCGACGGCAATTACAAAATCGTGTTAGTAATGTCCGCCACTGATTGAATTGACTGAATCGTCGGCGCTCCGCTCACGCGGTGCGTCGTTAGTCTCTCTCGTTACGCCTGTTGTCGCCGTCTCGTCGGGTGCAAAAGTGCTACTGCACGAAGCCAGAATCATCGCCACTAAAGAGAGGATCGAAATGAAGACGATCGAATTTTTCATAGCAGGAGAAATTGTCGTTGACGGCGCTGAACATTCAATCACAAACCGCCATGACTCGAGCGACAGAAACGAAGCTGGCAAAATGACCGAACGGGACCAAACCAATGCAATCGTAAGCGAGCGCATGTACGCGAGTGTCCTAAAACTCACGTGATTACAGAATCGTTCCCGGCGGGAATGGAGCCGATGGGAATCGAGCGACATAGACGAAGCCCGCAGGGTGAGTGAGCGGGAGCGAGCGAATCAATCGAAGCCCGAGCTGACATACATCGAAAAGAGTCTCAGACGCGCAAAGTTTAGAAGAACGTTCCCGGCGGGAATCGAACCCACATTTAAGGTTTAGGAAACCCTTGTTCTATCCGTTGAACTACGGGAACAATGACAATTGCGATTTTAGATTTGCGATTGCCGATTGCAAATGGGCGGAGGCGTTCCGGCTTAACGTGTTCCTTGTAGCGCCTCAAAGGTGTTGACCATTACAGTCGCGACTCCTGATGCGCGGTACGCAGCGCGTATCATGACTGGACGCGAGCCTTCAGGCTATCGAAAATATGAAAGCTGGTAAGGAAATGCTTGTTCTTTTACCGCGTTTTCGGTAAAAGACACGGGTCTATGATAAAAGCCGAAATATCTCGTTTAGCGGTCAGTCTCACAGCGCAAACCTTAGTGAGCTGTCGTGCAAACAGATCCTGCAAGCGGCAGGAGAGTCCCCGAAAACTTGCGCCTGGACGCTGGGTTTTTTGTTTGCTCCTCCTCGGTTTGCTGGGCAGTCCTGCCATTCGTACGTTCGCGCAGTCTGCACCTCTCGACGTTTGGTCTTCCGACACTCAGCTCAGGATTCGAGACACGAACACGCTGAACTACAGTATCACTGCGCGCACCGGCTACTTCGAAGTTTACTTCGACTCCAATAACAATGCCACGTGGGCTGACGCGGTCCCGCCGTACGCAATACACACCGGTGGACACATACGTATTCACGGATATCTGGCGAGTCCATTGGTCGGTGGCCCGTATCCGGCGATTGTCATTGGTCACGGTCACCACGGTCATGGAAGCGCGGAAGAGGCGATGGCGCTGGCCGCGTTTGGATACGTCGCACTCTCGATCGACGGACCGGGGCAAGGCCTCTCAACCGGGCCGCCAGACACAGAACAGGGATGGATTTCGGTGGAAGAAACCATGAACGTGCCTGCCCCTTACGTGAGCTATCAATACCATTACGCGTACGCAGGCATGCGGGCGTTGACCCTTTTCGAGAAGTTGTCAGGTGTCTTCTTTAACCCGTTGCGAATCGACCCGACGCGTCTGGGTGTGATGGGCGCTTCGATGGGTGGACAATTCACTTACTACATTAATGGCGTCGACGATCGAGTGAAGGGAGCGGTGGGAATTGCAGTGGCAGGTGATTGGCGGCACATCTCGTTTTATCCGGGCTCCTGGCTGTATCACGGTCTCTACTATTACACGCGAGACGGGCTGCCAAGCGGCCAGGACTATCTCAACACCGTCTCGAACTTCTGTGATCCGACACTTACCACATTCCTGAACTATTTTGATCCGCTCGCCTATGCACCGACACAGCACGGCCCGCTGCTGACAATCATCGGAACACACGACCAATTCTTCACCGCTCCGGCGATTAATTCCACGTATCACCGAATTGCCAGTGCAGGCACGTCACCACGTTTCAAGAAGCGGATCATGATCAAGCCGAACGGGAAGCATGCGGTCGTTAGGCCTGAGAATTCAAATGAAGACGCGATTGAGCTCATCCAGGACATCGCCGCTTGGTTCAGCTACTGCTTCAACGACGGGCCGCTGCCACCCGGCACGCCGACGGTTCGCATGGAGGCGGGACCGACCACAATGGTTTTTCACGTCACCGCTCCACCCGGCGGAGCGGCGATCAATCAGGTAAAGCTGTATTACGCCTCTCAGATAGATACGAGGCCTTCAGCGATTCACGATTTTGGCTCCGTCTCTTTATCGTGGAACGGCTTCGAATATGTAGCAACAATTCCGATCGGACAACTGCCACCGGCGGGCCCGCCAGTCACTCCGAACAATGTCATCTATCTGGCATCGGTTAAGGACGCAGCGAACTACAGTGTAACTTCCCAGCTTTACTACCGGTCACGCGTCATGGCGTTTGGGCAGGGGTTCTTGCCGATTATCGAGCACTACGATGGAGATACGCTGCCGGTTCCGCCCCCGCCTTCTTGCCGTCGCTAGCAAATTTCAATCACCATTGCAAATGGCGCACACGCAGCAGCACAGCACCTGAATATGCAACCGTACGTGCACTCGCAGTGCACGCTGCGTTAGTTGTTATCTCCCGCGGCACTCTTGCCCCGGCCAGTTTTCTGCTGCAGCTCCTCGATTTTTTTCGAAGCTTCCGCTTTGGTCCAATTCTGATCGAATTCCTCGCCGCCTTCGCGGCAGAGCGTCTGGAGATACGAGCGCTGCGGGCCAGTCATGGGTTCATCTTTCGTTACCCATTCGTCGGGATCTTTCTCCGGATTGAGTGCCGCCGGCGGTACGTCTGGCGGAACCTCGTCAGCTTTCATCAAAGGCAGATTCGTGTCCGCTCCTGCTGCTGGACTTGCCGAAAATGTCAGCTGCCGCTATGCGCGATGAGCTGCGACGCCAGCAATTACACGGTGATACGATGTCTAACGGCGATTCCCATGCGCTGACGATTGCTCGGGGCTGATGCGAGATTAGCATGGACCTTCGATCGCGTGAGAACCCAAAATGTTGCCATCACTCGCTGGATAGCCAGCGCGACTGTCGCGTTGCTGCCCGTGCTGGCGTGTTTCCTGGGCGGATCCACTCGAAAGTGGGAAGAGGGCATTGTCATTACGGTCCTCGCAATCTTTCTGCTGGTGCGACCGCCTCGGTTTTCCCTCGGCCTAGTTACGAACCTCGTTCTTCTTGCTCTCACTATCCTGGCCACAATCGCGTTTTTGTCGTCCCACTGGTTTTTCCAACCCGAATGGCGTGCAACACTCGTGAACGGTTTCGGGATTCAGCTCTCATCGACGCTCACTCCGCAGCCGTGGATTACGCTGGGGTATGTCGTTAGCTTCGCCGCCGGGCTGAGTTGGCTCTATGTCGTGTTCACGCAAGATCTCGAGCTTCGCGAGGTACATTTTCAACTGCGGTTGTTTACGAGTGGAATTGCTGTCTTAGCCGCAATTAGCATCGCGCTTTACCTCGCACGCGGTACGCTCCCATTCTGGAGTAGCAAGGAAGGTTTCGGTCCATTTGCAAATCGGAATCAAACAGGAGTTCTTTTCGCGCTCGCCGCGATCGTGATTCTCGCCTGCGCTCAGGACGATCTTCGCAAACGAAGAAACCGGTGGATCGCCTGGATCCTTGCGCTGGCGTTGATTGGAACAGCGATCGTTTTGAACTTTTCGCGCTCTGGAGTCGTGATGCTCACAGCGGGCAGCGCACTTTGGGTTGGGACGCAGGCGTTCAGACAACGTTCTCCCTGGCGACTCGCGCTTGGAATCTCTGTTTCTCTTCTTCTTTTAGTGCTCACAGCAGTGCTGCTTTTCGGCGGGCAAACACTCGGGAGGTTTCATCTTCACGACTTCGGCACTGCTGGCATCTCATCGAATGTACGGTGGCAAATTTTTCATGACACCCTGCGACTCATTTATAGTTCCCCGTGGTGCGGGATCGGTTTTGGCAATTTCGAACCGATCTTTGCAATTTTTCGTGACGCTTCCGTGGGTAACGCTCGAGCCTTGCATCCGGAAAGCGACTGGCTTTGGCTAGCGACTGAACTCGGATGGCCAGGTGTGGTGCTTGTCATCGCCGCTATCGCGCTGCTTGTTAGGCGAGTTTTTCCACTGCGAGCGGGAACGAATCAAGGTTATCGTCTCGCCGCGCTTATCGCTGCGCTCCTGTTTGCGATCGATGGAATTGTCGAAATTTCGGGGCACCAGATCGGCACAACCTTTGCGGCAGTATTTTTGTTTGGGCTATCAGCGCATCGGCCGCTCTCTTTAAAAACGAGCCGATTGACGTCGATCTTATTTCGTTTTGTCGGGTTGGTATTACTTGGCGCGGGCCTGTCTTTGCTCGTCGCTGCCCGCGGCGGAAAACTTCTCCCCGGCTCAGTCGGTGTTACCAGCGCAAACCAATTGTCCGCGGTAGCCGAAACCCAACGGAACTTTAGTGAAACAGTTGCGCTGACGACTTACTCGCTTCGCTGGGCGCCGCTCGACTGGGAATTTTATTTAAAACGAGCGATTGCAGAGGTGGAACTCAAACAGACGAAAAGCGCCGTCGATGATTTCCGCCGGGCGCGCTTTCTGGAACCCGTTGCATATGCAGTTCCGCTCGCGGAAGGAAATGCCTGGCTGCCGTACGATCCAGGTTTGACCGTAGCAGCGTGGCGTGAGGCGCTGCGGAGAGCTGGACCTCTACGACCGCAGGTCTACGCAAGCATGCTCAGCGACGCTTCGCTCAGAAGTCCCGAAGTCAGTCCGATTCTGGAGGCGATTGGATTGAGCGAACACGATTTAGCCCTGCCTTATCTCAGCCGCATTTCCGGTGCGCGTTTCAACGGCGCTCTCGCGCAACTGTTGAGAAATGATCCGGACTTACATTCGTTTGGTGAAACAGAAAAACTCGCGCTCTTCGCGTTTTGGTCCGAACGCGGTGACCCGGAGGAGATTTCGCAAGCGGTTGAACAGCATCCCGACTGGCTTCGTTATGGCTGGTTCGGCGTTGCGAAATACAAAGCCAGCAAGAATGATTTTCGCGCCGCCTACGAGCTGACCCAACGATACGGTGAACCAGTCGCGCTCCCGCGAGTCACAACAAATTACTCTGTTCAAGACTCGGAGAAGCGCTTCCAAGCCTCGCCCGATTACTATCCGATTGGTTACGAACTCTACCGCTCGCAGATGCAGAACGGTCGGATTGATGATGCGCTCCTTACCGCCCGTCATTTTAGCGAACGGCCGAACTCACCGAGCTATTTTCATTTCCTGGAAGCGCAGTGTTGGGCCGTGAAACAAAATTGGGAGCGGGCTTGGAATGCATGGCAGGCCTTTCACGCCGCGCAGACAGCAGAAGCGAAGTAGAGACTGCCGGCCTCGCCGCAGATCCATCATGCGCCACCGGCAATTACGCGGCGATACAGCGCCTCATATTGAGGAAGGATGCGATCTGCCGAGAATTGTTCGACCGC
>JBJMXF010000142.1:0-7616 GCA_045809725.1 Candidatus Udaeobacter sp.
CGTGCCGGTAATCAACGCAGTGCTCAGTTTTGTTAACGACAACCAGGCCCGCGCACGTTGTCTTGAAAATAAAATCAATCGCGGAACTGAAGCGGCGCGCGCAGCGGTGGAAATTGCGAACGTTTTGTCGGAAGTTCGCAAGGCAACAAGGAGCGGCGGTTGCCAAACGGCCGAGGGATAATGGGTAAACGACGGCGCGCTAGAGAAGCTGCGGTTCAATATCATTTCTGGCGTGATCTCCAGCACGGTGAAGGTCCCGACAAGATTGATGAATTCTGGGATTTTTGCCCCGCGCCAGAGCGGGTACGCGAATTCGCACAACCGTTGATCGAAGGCATGATGGCGCATTTGCCGGACATTGATGAGCGCATCGGCCGTTATTGCGAGAATTATGAGTTTCGGCGCATTTCAGCGGTTGATCGCAATGTTCTGCGGCTGGCAATTTACGAAATGCTTTACCGTGACGACATCCCACCCGTCGTGTCGATTAACGAAGCGATTGAGCTGGCGAAGGCGTACGGCGGCGCGGATTCAGGCCGGTTTGTGAACGGTATTCTCGATCGCATTCGAAAGGATTTGGATCGTCCCGCGCGTGAGCCGGTGAAGAGAGAATCGTGATTCGCTGAAGGGTTGAAGCGTTAAAGCCACGAGAAACCATTGTCATTCTGAGCGAGCGAAGAATCTCTAGTTTCTTCTTGTAGCGACGCTAAAGCTGACAAATCAGAGATGTTTCGCTTCGCTCAACGTGACAACGCCTAGTGTACCGCTTCAACGCTTCAACCCTTCAACGCTTTAACGGTCATGAAGTTCCTTGAATCACTCGCCAAACAATTCGCCGGCAAACCGATTGATTGGGACGAGCTAGAAGAAACGCTCATCCGCGCCGATCTCGGCGTGCCGATGACAATGCGTATCATCAAAACGCTTCAGGAACGCGAAGCGTGGGCTTTACTGGGAATTGGCGACGTAATCAAAGCGGTGCGCGCAGAGATCGCGCGCATTTTGCCGCGCGATCCGGCGCCGATTCGTCGAGCGACAGGCAAACCTACTGTGATTTTGATTGTCGGCGTGAACGGAACCGGCAAAACAACGTCGACGGCAAAACTCGCGCGCAATCTCATGAATGCACGTCACTCGGTGATGCTCGCAGCCGCAGATACATTTCGCGCAGCAGCTATCGAACAACTCGACATCTGGGCCAAAAGACTGAGGGTTGCAATCATTCGTGGCCAGCATGGCGCAGATCCCGCGGCGCTTTGTTACGAAGCTTATCAGGCAGCCTCTAAGCAACAGGTTCACTTTTTGATTTGCGACACTGCCGGCAGGCAACACACGAAAGCAAACCTCATGGCCGAGCTGCAGAAAATAAAACGCACTGTAGAGAAACTCGATGCGGACTCACCGCAAGAGACGTTGCTCGTCGTCGATGCGAGCACAGGCAGTAACGCGCTAAGTCAGGCGCGCGAGTTCCACAACGCGCTTGCGCTCACCGGCCTGATCGTCACCAAACTCGATGGCAGCGGCAAAGGCGGCATCGTGGTGGCGATCCAGGATGAACTTGGAATTCCGACGCGGTTCGTCGGCACCGGCGAAAAGCTCGACGACTTCGCGCAATTCGATGTCCGCGACTTTGTCGAGAATCTGCTGTGAGGCCGGGCTGCGCTTCTGAATCGAGCGTCTCGTCAGCACGCTAACGCGCAGCAGGAATAGCTGCCGGCAACTGAAAAAACGTCAGGCAGACTGCTACCGCCGCGCACACGCAGATCAGGTCCACCAGCAGCATGGTGCTCAGAGCGTAGCGGGTATTTTTAATCTTCACGCTGCCGAAGTAGACCGCGATGACATAAAATGTCGTCTCCGCCGCGCATTGAAAGACGCAAGCTAACCGGCCGGTGAAGGAATCCGCGCCATACGTCCCCATTGCATCGAGCAGAAATCCGCGGCTGCCGGCCGAACTGAATGGCCGAAGAATTGCGATTGGCAGCGCGTTCACGATCTGGTCGTTCACGTGAATGGCACGAAATATCGTCGTCAACGAGTTAGCGAATATGTCGAATAGTCCACTGTTCCTGAAAAGTGAAATCGCGACGAGCATGCCGAGGATATACGGGAAAATAATACGCCCGACTGCCAACCCGTTGTAAGCACCCTCGACGAATGAATTGAAGATCGTTGTGCCTTTTACCGCGAATTCCTTTTCGCGGAACAAACTGTAACCAAAAATCGCGAAGATAAGCGCGACCAGCAAACCATTAGAAAGATTGCCTGTGAAATGGCTTTTGCTAATCAGATCCAGCCGCGTGATGTAAATAAGCAACGCAGCGATGACCGCGACGATTCCTCCGATTGCAGTGACAATCGTCGCGTTAAGCAAATTGACCCGCTGGCGGATGCCAACGAGCACGAGCGCCGCAACCGTGCCGATGAACGATGTAATGATGCAAGGCAGCATCACGTCCGCGGGGTTCAGCGCATGTTGCGCCGCCCGATAACTGATAATGGAAGTCGGGATGAGCGTCAGGCCCGCTGCGTGCAAACACATGAACATGATCTGCGGATTGCTCGCGCGGTCCTTTTGATCGTTCAGTTCCTGAAGGCTCTCCATTGCCTTTAACCCGAACGGGGTCGCCGCACTGTCGAGCCCGAGGAAGTTCGCCGCGAAATTCAGCGTCATGTAAGAGATCGAGGGATGACCGCGCGGTACCTCCGGAAAAACGTGAACGAAAATCGGACTGAGCAATTTTGCAACCCGTTCCGCAGCACCGCTGTCGATAAGCAGCTGTAAAATACCGCTGAAGAACGCCAAGTACGCGATCAGCGGCAACAGGAGGTCGAGGATCGTGTACTTACATGTCGGCAGAACACCATCGGCAGCCTGTTTGCCGGAGTAGACCTTCACCACCCCGTTGTCGAACGTGTAGTTCTCTTTCCCAACGGTGAGCTTGTGATCGGGCGCACTTTGCAAGCTCTGCTGCAATTCAGGTGGCAGCTGCTCAATGTAGTACTCCCGTTGTAGCAGCGGGTCGTCCTTCTTGCCGTTAACGGCAAATTCGATGGCGTAATATCGACCGGTGAATAGCAGCAGAAGGAGGTAGCCGATCGAAAAAAGGAAGAGAGCGACCCAAAATCTGCTTAACGCCATTTGGAGCAGGGGCTAATTCGCGCTGTATGTAAGCCGCACGCTCATTCGCCGCAAGCTCGAACTCAATCGCCGTTGTAACGAACCGATAACAGAATTGTTTTGCTGCTTATGCGCCCTGCTTACCTAACTGATCCAGCGCTCTCGCGCTTCGCTTTCGTCGCTACATCGGGGTTCACGAGGCCCGCCGACAGGAATGAACGCCCCCAACCATTTCGTGTCTGATATGCGAATCTAAGATGAAAGACTTTCTGCGCACTGCAAAAAGGGACAATTCTCACACGAGAAATCAGGGATGAAAGCAACGCGAATAACGTCAAACTACAAACACTCATACGGCACTTTGTGGTTTGGGTTGGCCGGTGCATCCGTGGTGATTGCCGGTTCGATCTTGTTCGGATATGCTCAAGCGCAGAAGCAAGAAGCCGAGAAAATGAATCCGACCAAACCTGTTCCAGCCGACGCCGAGTTGCGGGAGAAATTAACCAAAGACCAGTACAAGGTGACGCGTCAATGCGGCACTGAAACGCCGTTTCACAACGCGTACTGGGACAATCACAAGCCGGGAATTTACGTCGACCTCATCACAGGAGAACCGCTCTTCAGTTCGCTGGACAAATTCGACAGTGGCACCGGTTGGCCCAGTTTCACCAAACCCATAAAGCCCGAGAACGTAACTGAAAAGCGCGATACTTCTTACGGGATGGAGCGTATCGAAGTTCGCGGAAAATCGAGCGATTCGCATCTCGGCCACCTGTTCGACGATGGTCCTGCGCCGACTGGTCAACGTTTCTGTGTGAACTCGGCCGCGTTGCGCTTTGTTCCGGTGGAAAAATTAAAGGAAGAAGGTTACGGCGAATATCTCTCGCTGTTTCAGCCACAGCAGCAGCAGCAACAACAAGCTCAACAGCAGAAGCCGCAATAATTGTAGGGCGTTTCTGTGAAACGCCATGGCGTCTGGCACAGACGCCCTACAGTTTTCTCGGTGGCCTTTGAAAAGCCTACGCCCCTCATGACCCGCGACGATTTTGATTACGCCATTGAAAACACACATGTGATCGTTGCGCCCGAGCATCAGATCGCCACGTTCGGCAGCACCAGTTTCGATTTCTATTTAATTTCAGAGCAGATGGACCGGGTGAACCAGGTGCGGATTCGCAACGGCAAAATCCACGCGGAACGCCCGCAGATTCTGACGCCGGAGCATTATTGCCGGTTGTTACTGGAGGGCTTCGGAGACAAGGCGGAACGATACGTGGATCAACTGCGCGAGCACGCACGGAACATGGCGGTGCTCCGTTACGGTTTTCAATTTCGCAAAACCGATCTAAACGAACAGACACTCAGCGACTCAATCGATACGGTGATCAATCGCACCAGGCGACAAGTTGAAAATAAAAACGAACCGCTTAGCGCGATTATTCAAGGAGTAGACGACGCGTGGGAAGTTTGCCTGCTCAAGTTCACCATCGACCTTGTGGAGCGCTCCTCCGGCAGCAATCTCGGCGACTTTCGCAAGCGCGGTTTGTTATAACCGGCCTCCATGCCTGTCATCCTGAGCGAATGCGAAGGATCTCTGTGTAACGTTTGGCAACGCATGCTGGTTAGGATCGAAACTAATCAGAGATTCTTCGCTCCCCTCGGAATGACAAAAGAATATGTAGAGCGTGTAGCGGGTCAAAGATGCGCCCGAATAAATTCGCCTGCATTGGCGATGGCACGGCGGCCATCTTCGAGATGAGCGTTCCACAACGGCCATGCGTGAATCATTTGTGGCCAGATCTCCAAAGTCACTGCGACTTCGGCCGCACCGGCCCGCGCAGCAAGCCGAACGGCGTCATCAAGCAATGTCTCTTCAGAACCAACTTGAATCAGCATCGGAGGAAAGTTTCTAAGATCAGCGTAAAGCGGAGAGACGCGCGGATCTTTTCTGTCCATACCGGCCGGAAGATAGGCATCCGCCAATTCATTCAGATATTCTTTGTGAATGAGCGGATCAGCCGCGGCTTTGCTTATAAGAGTTGAACCCGACATCGTCAGATCCGTCCACGGCGAGATGAGCCACACGCATCCGGGAAGCTCCTCGTGCGCCTCGCGCAACCGACCGACCAATCCGAGAGTGAGTCCGGCCCCGGCACTGTCGCCAGCGATCGCAATTTTCGCAGCATCGATACCTTGATTTCGCAAAAATCGCCACGCATTCAGCGCGTCATCGTAAGCTGCGGGAAACTTATGCTCGGGCGCCAGCCGATAGGCAACAGCAAGTGTCTGCATTCTCGCCGCCCGTCCCGCTTCAGTAACCCAACGACGATGACTTTGTATTGAACCGGAACAATAGCCGCCGCCGTGAAAAAACATCAGCACGCGAGAAGAATCGCTGCCGGGAACAATGGAGTATTCGCCGGGCATGCCGTTCACATCGACGGCAGTTAATTCCACATCGTCGGCTACGGGCCAAACAGCACCAACCTCGTCGAGCCGTTTTCGCCTCGCCGGCCAACCAACCGGACGCGGTTTGGATCGCAGAAGCGCGCGCACGGCATCGATTTCGCGTTCGGCCATTGTCTTTCGTTGTGAAGCCGCGAAGCCGAGATTCAGGCGGCGTGAAGTTTCGGCTTTCGTCAATGGGCGCAGCTTGGCATTCTGCGCGCGAAACCAGCAAGTGAAAAATTACCTCCGCCTTAATCTCAGTTTGCTCTACTGGATTTTTGTTGCGCCGTTCACCGGTCAATTTTTCAAGATCGGACCGATCTTCCGGCAAATGGTGACCATCGGCGTGCGCGCGGCGCCAATGGTTGCGCTGACGGCATGCAGCGTTGGTGTGACGCTGGCAATGCAGGCAGCCCATTCTCTCGAAAGCCTCGGCGCTGAGATGTACATTCCTGATCTCGTGATGATCACATTGCTGCGCGAGATGGGACCAGTCCTGATCGCTGTCATCGTGATTGGCCGCAGCGGTTCCGCTGTCGCCGCCGAGCTGGGCACAATGAAAGTGTCCGAGGAAATCGAGGCGCTTGAGGTGATGGCGATTAACCCCGTTCAATACCTGGTAGTGCCGCGCTTTCTCGCCATGATGGTGATGCTTCCGGTGCTCACTATTTTTGGAGACTACATCGGGATCCTTGGCGGCTGGGCAGTGTGCGTTTCGGCGCTGGATTTCAACACTGCCGGGTACGTGCTGCGCGCGCTTGAGAGCGCGGAAACATGGGATCTTTATTCGGGAATGATCAAGAGCGTAGTCTTCGCCTGGATCATCATCACGGTCGCATGCAATGCTGGCCTAAACGTTGAAGGTGGCGCCGAAGGCGTCGGCCAGGCAACCACCACAGCAGTCGTGCAATCTTTGCTCGCAATGTTAGTCATGAACGCGCTGCTCACGGGGGTTTTCTTTTTTGCAGGATGACATCAATGACGAAGCACGAATGACGAATGACGAACTAATGACGAAATCCGAAACGCCGCACGACGAGTTCGAGGACGCGTTTTGGAATGACAACACTGCTCTAACCGTTTGTGAAGAGCCAGAGACAACACGCGTTTATGATTTGGAAGAACGAACGGCACGATTCGGTGAAACAGTGATTGACTTCGCCAAAGCAATTCCTCAGAGGGCAGTAACAAATCGTATCATTAACCAACTCGTGGGTGCGGCAACTAGCGTCGGAGCGAATTACGTCGAAGCTGACGACGCGATTTCAAAAAAAGAATTCCTGAAATCGATCGGGACATGCAAGAAAGAGACACGCGAAGTGAAACATTTTCTGCGCATGGCCGTTCGTGCGGTCCCTGAGTTAAAACGTGAAGCTCGGAAGTTATGGCTGGAAGCGCGGGAACTGCACCTGATCTTCTCAAAGATTTGGAGGAGCGGTAAAGATGGATGACGTGATTGCGATCACAAGCGCTCAGGGAATCACGTTGTTTGTTCGAGGTTCGTCATTAGTTCGTCATTCGTCATTCGGATTTCGTCATTCTAATCATGCCCATTGACGCTTCTATGATCGAGGTTGATCGCCTGGTTCGAAAATTCGGCGATCGCGCGGTGCTCAACGACATCTCATTCAATGTCCATCGCGGCGATACGCTCGTTATCATGGGCGGCAGCGGCTGCGGGAAGAGCACGTTACTGCGGCATATGATTGGATCGATGACGCCAACTTCGGGAACGGTGAAACTATTCGGAGAAGAAGTAACCGGAATGAAAGAGCGCGAGATCCTCCGCATCCGGTTGCGATTCGGAATGTTGTTCCAATCCGGTGCGTTGCTTGCCTCGCTGACAGTGGGCGAGAACGTGGCGCTGCCGCTTTTGCAGCACACCGACAAATCCGGTGATGAAATCGAGGAAATTGTGGAGGAAAAACTTCAGATGGTCGGTCTGACCGGCTTTGAAGATCTCAGGCCGGACGAAATCAGTGGAGGAATGAAGAAACGCGTAGGCCTTGCGCGTGCGCTGGCGCTAGATCCGGAGTTACTATTCAGC
>JBJMXF010000143.1:0-6511 GCA_045809725.1 Candidatus Udaeobacter sp.
CGAGCAACAGAGAACCGATAACTCGCGCGCCAGTCGCGTAGCGGAATCCGCCTACCACGCAATCAACTGTTCGAATTTTTTTTACCTTCACTGCGGCACTGCGTTCTCCCGATGCGTACGGAGCATCCAGGCGTTTAGCAATTATTCCATCAAGATCGCGCCCAGTTTTTCGAAACCAACCGCTCGCAACGGGATAATCAGTCGTGGCGGGGCAGAGTCGTACGCTCTTTTCTGCTCGTAGATTCGAACGTGCGAATTTTTCGAGGAGCCGCCTTCGCTCGCGCAGATTCAACTTCAAATATGATTCGCTATCCTCGGCCAGCAGATCGAACACGATATAAACCGCAGGGTGTGCGGCGGCCAGTTTTTGAACACGACTCGCGGCAGGATGCAGACGCAGTTGCAATTCATCAAAAGAAAGTGCGCCGCCAATCGGAATCACCAATTCGCCGTCGAGAACGAATTGTTTATGTGGGAGCTTCGCCACATTCGCAGCGACATCTGGAAAATAACGGGCCAGCGGCTGTCCATTCTTCGATTGCAAAAAAATATTGTCACCGTCTCGAAAGGCGAGGCAGCGAAACCCATCCCATTTCGGCTCATACTGCCACTCGTCGCCGGTCGGAATTTCCTCGACCAAGCGTGCTTCCATGGGTGGTATGGACGGCTTCAACAACACGTTATCCTAAGGTTCGCAGCGCGAGCGTTAGTGGACGCACTGTAGCCACGCCGCTGTGCGGCGTCGGAATGGCAAAGACCTAGCAGAGCTTCTATTCAACGGCCAAGTGGCCGCCTGTCAGCGATCTGTTTTAGACGGGTGTATGAACCAGGCAAAATCATCGGGAACCAACGCATCGTTTTTCGCAAACGCTTTTGGTCTGCTCAAGCAAACGGGAAAGGAATTTCTCGAGGATAAAGGGCCGCAGTTAGGGGCGGCGCTCGCGTACTACACAGTTTTTTCACTCGCCCCGTTGATTCTCGTTATTCTCGCGGTTGTGGGGGTCATCTTCCGAAACGACCCGGCGGGAGCATGGGAGAAGATCACGCAGCAAATGAGTTACTTTCTCGACTCGAGCGCCGTGCAGGTAGTGCAAAACATCGCGCAACAAGCGTCGAAGCCGGGTAAAAGCACGATAGCCACGATCATGGGAGTCGCCCTCGCGCTTTTCGGCGCAAGCGGCGTGTTTGGTCAACTGCAGGACGCGTTAAATACAATTTGGGATGTTAAAGCAAAACCCAGTCGCGGTATTTGGGGATTTCTGCGGACCCGATTTCTTTCCTTTGCGATGGTCGGGGGCATCTGCTTTTTGTTACTGGTCTCACTGACGCTGGAAAGCCTGCTTAAAGCTTTCAGTCACTACGTCCAATCTGTGTTACCGGGCGGCCTTGTCGTCGCGATGAGCGTTTATCTGATATTCGACTTTACGGTGATCGTTCTGCTCTTCGCCATGATATTTAAGTTTCTGCCTGATGCCGAAGTTCAGTGGCGAGACGTTTGGATTGGCGGGGTCATGACCGCGATTCTTTTCGGTGTCGGCAAATGGCTGCTTGGTTTGTATCTCGGCAGCGGCGCCGCCGGGTCAGCCTATGGACCAGCCAGTTCTCTGATCACATTGTTACTCTGGATTTATTACTCGTCCCAGATTCTGTTGTTTGGCGCTGAGTTCACCCAGGTTTATGCCGCTCGAGCCGGGCGCGAAGTGAAACCCGATGAACACGCGGTGCGCGTTGAAACACAGGAAGTGGAGAAATATTAACGCGCGGTGGCTTGTATCCAATCGGGTGAAGAGTTGGCGCTCTTGCATCCGAATCTAGCGCGGCACCCGATTACAGCAGCAACAACGGCGGGAGGCGCTTCGGTTACCGGGAAAACCTCGTTCGCGGAAGTATTTACCCGCCGCGTAATAGAAAGAGAAAATAAATGAAGAAAATATTAATCAGTATGGCCCTCGCCATTGCGGCTCCGTTCGCATGGGCGCAGGTCTCAGAGACAACGACAACGACGACGACTACCGAGGGCAACGGAACGATCACCGAGTACACTCCGGGAAATATGATCGTGCTCAAGGAAAGCAGCGGCCCGCGGACGTACCATTTTGGTAAGACGGTCAGTTACGTGACGCGAAGCGGTAAGGTGCTCGACGAAGATGTCGTAAGGACAAGAGTGAAAGTCGGCGCTCCGGTCCGTGTTCACTACGTTGGCACAGGCGACAACGTGATGGTTGATCGAGTGATTCTCGACGAAGATTAAGAGTAAAGCAGATCTACCACGCGCCTTTCTCATTTCGCCGATGGCGAATAAGAAGGGCGCGCTTTGCGTACACGTATAAACGCCAAACGAGTTTCAGGATGAGGCCAGGCGCAACGGCGGCATCTTTGAGGTCTATGCGGAGTCTTTAGTTTAAAACATTACAACGTCCAAAGTGCCTCGCTGCGACGAACATACTTCCGAAAGGAATAACCATGGGCACAATTCTAGTAATCATATTGATCCTGCTGCTGATCGGCGTTTTGCCGGCCTGGCCCTATAGCTCGGGCTGGGGCTACTGGCCGAGCGGAGGACTCGGATTGATTGTTTTGATTATAATAATTCTCGCGTTAACGGGACGCCTGTAATCGGTATCGGCGGTTCCGCCCCCCGAGCAAATCCAAGGCGTCGCTTAAAGACCTCGTCTGCCTTGGAGCAGATTAATGATCAGGACAATAACGGCAATGACGAGCAAGAGATGGATTAGACTGCCGCCGACGTGGCCGATGAAGCCAAGAAGCCAAAGAACGATGAGAATGACTATTATGGTCCAGAGCATGTATACCTTTCCGTTAAGTTTGTTTAAGCGTCGTATTGCGACAGACTTTCGTGAAGTAATCAAGCAAAAACTTCACGATCAAGGCTCCGACGCGCGGCGGTGGCGTGGCCGGTGACAAATCCGGCGCGTCCGATGGACCAAATCGAAACGCTCAACTTCCGTCGGACGAGACAACTTCCCTAACGCTCTCGACCTTCTCCTTGATTTCGCTTACCTGCGGGTGCACGTCCCTAATCAATTCGTGCTCGGCCCGAGAAAGCTGTTCAATGCGGGCCGTCATTTCATGGAGTTCTTCCAATGTCGCGTTCTGACGGGATGAAATGCGATGCATCCACCAAAAGCATACGATCCAGCAGAGCGTTCCGATGCAGCTAAGTCCGAGCGCTATTTCGTCGACGTTCTGCATAATAGCTATTTGCGAGAATTATTTCGAATTGGACACCGAGCTAGCTCGAATTTTCCTGCGGCGTTTGTCTAAACTTCGAGAAGACTGTGAATAACGGATGTAAGGTCGTTCTCCGCGTTTATTCGTGCACACATGACAAAACCAAATCTGCCGCCCGGTTCGAATATCCAGCGATGGATTATTTCAGTTATTTGAACGAACACCCCAGGGCAACAGGGTACAATGCGAATCGCTCAAGTTGCGCCGCTGATTGAGAGTGTACCTCCGAAACATTACGGCGGGACGGAACGCATTGTTGCGTATCTAACGGAAGAGTTGGTCCGGGTGGGTCATAAGGTGACTCTCTTCGCCAGTGGCGACTCGGTTACAACCGCCGAGCTGGTTCCGGTATGCCGGCGCTCATTCAGGCAAAACAAGCGTGCTACGGATTATTTGTCGCGCGAAGTCCTGCTCATGGACCATGTAATGCAGCGATCCCGTGAATTCGATGTGATTCATTTTCACACGGGTTGTTTGCATTATCTCATCTCGCGTCATCTACCAGTTTCCCACGTCACCACGTTGCATGGCCGGCTTGATACTCCCGAATTGCTTCGTCTTTATGAGCGGTTTCGGGACATGCCAATGATCTCGATCTCAAATTCACAGCGCACGCCATGGCCTTGCGCAAATTGGCAGGCAACGATCTACCACGGGTTACCGAAGGATTTATTTCGGTTTCACGCGGAGCCCGGTAGCTATCTGGCATTTCTCGGACGGGCGTCGCCGGAAAAACGGGTGGATCGCGCCATCGAGATAGCCAAGCGAGTGGGAATGCCCCTCAAGATCGCCGCGAAAGTCGATCCCGCTGATAGACGCTATTTCAAACAACAAATCGAACCGTTGCTGAGCGATCCACTCATAGAGTGGCTGGGAGAAATCAGCGACAAGGACAAGGACGAATTTCTGGGCAACGCCTATGCATTACTGTTTCCGATTGATTGGCCGGAACCGTTCGGACTTGTGATGATTGAATCGATGGCATGCGGTACACCGGTCATTGCTTACGACTGTGGATCCGTTCCTGAAGTGATGGAAAATGGAGTAACGGGTTTCATCGTACGAGATTTGGATGGGGCAGTAAAAGGGGTGAACGGGATTCGCGATCTTAGTCGCGCGCGTTGCAGGGAAGTCTTTGAGAAACGTTTCGCGGCCGAGCGAATGGCAAACGACTACTTGGAGATTTACAACAGACTCGTTGATAGCGATGTCGAGAGAACTCAACAGAACCTATCAACCTCCACGCGTGCTCTCGTAAACGCTTAGAGGCAATAAATTTCCTGCGCTTGAGCGCACGGGGTCAGAAACGAGCATGTCCATACCAAAGAAAAACGCCGATCTCCACGGCAGTGCACCAGACAAACACGACATCGCGTTACTTTTGATCGACGTTATCAACGACTTTGATTTTCCAGGCGCCGACCAGCTATTGAGATACGCGCGTCCTATGGCCAGAAATCTTCTGCGTTTGAAACGGCGCGCTTACAAAGCGGGCGTCCCGGTAATTTACGTAAACGATAATTTTGGCCGATGGAAATCCGATTTTCGGCGAACTGTCGACCATTCTGAACGACATGGCCGCGGCCGCGATGTGGTGAAGTTACTGCGACCGCAAGAAAACGATTACTTCGTACTCAAACCAAAGCATTCCGGCTTCTTTTCCAGCGCTCTCGACACTCTGCTCCGCTACCTGCAGACTCAAACTTTGATTCTCACCGGCATCGCCGGAAACTTTTGTGTTCTTTTCACCGCAAACGACGCCTACATGCGCGATTTCAATTTGTTTGTGCCCTCAGATTGCACGGTCTCTAACACAAAAAGGGAGAACGATTCGGCGCTTCGCCTAATGAAGAAATTCCTGAAAGCTGATACGCGCAGGGCTTCTCGGATCATGTTGCGCCGTTCTGCGCGCCGCACTTCGAAAGGCATCGCTAAAGAGCGAAAGCGACACCTCTCGCCTCCAGCTGATTGACCTCGTTGGTGACAATCTCACCCGGGCCTTTAAGTGCAGCCACGCAATAGGAAGATAAGCAGCAAAATTGGAATTGGAATGCCGAGGAGCCACAACAAGATGTAACCCGTCGCACCTGCTTGCTGAATTATGGTATTAAGCTTCATAACTTTCCTTTTCCAGTGAATCGGATTGGCAAACGTTTTGCGTGTTACCGTCCAGGCAAAACACTTACATCAGTGGCTTCGCAACGCGGCGTGTTACACCTCTAGCAAAAGTCCACTCGTTACCAACCACACCAGGCGTGGTGCGTACTAACTATTTTCCAAGTGTTACACGATTGAATGGAAAGGCGTTCCTTAAGGCAAACCGTGTTTAGTTTGTAAGTATTAATCCGACATTTATACCCGAGTGTTGCCTTGACAAAAATTTTCGAAACAGAGGCGCGCACTCCGATATTTTGTCACGTTTCATTTCTGTACCCGGTGCAAGCGTACCGTGTGTACAAGAAGTCGTAATCAACCAGAAACAGAAAGGAACAAGGGAATATGAATTTGGATACACTGAAAGAACTTTACGTGAATGAACTTCGAGATCTGTACAATGCCGAAGGCCAACTCATTAAAGCGTTGCCGAAGATGGCGAAAGGGGCGTCATCCGACGAAGTAAAGGAAGCTTTCGAAAAACATCTCGAACAGACGAAGGGCCATGTGGAGCGGCTGGAGCAAGTCTTCGAAGAGCTCGGTGAGAAGCCCAAGGGCAAAACCTGCCAGGCAATGAAAGGTTTGATCGAAGAGGGATCGGACGTCCTTGACGCAGACGGCGACGATTCCGTGCTCGACGCCGCGATCATCGTGGCGGCGCAAAAAGTTGAGCACTACGAGATCGCGAGCTACGGCAGTGTGCGCACTTTTGCGCAACTCCTTGGACAGGACAAATCCGCGGAGCTTCTCCAACAAACTTTGGATGAGGAATCTGAGGCAAACGAACTGCTCAACAAGTTGGCCGAAGACATCGTGAACCCCGAGGCTCTTATGGAGCCGGAAATGGCGTCGTCTTCTTCAAATCGCTGATCGTTCACCAGGTTGGTGACTGTTGATGGATGGATTGCTTGCGGCGCGTGCCGCTACACAGTGCCGGCCGCAAGCAATACTTCAGCGGCGGGTTGGATTGGATCACCTTCAGCTCGCCGAATTCGGCTTAAGCACGGGGTATCGCTCGCGACAAGAGCGCATTTCGGGAGGTATTTTTACGCCTCTCTCTCTCTCTCTCTCTGTGTCTGTGCGTGCGGGCTCTTTGTCGAAAATT
>JBJMXF010000144.1:0-2782 GCA_045809725.1 Candidatus Udaeobacter sp.
CGCGCCCGCACTTTTGCTCCCAGCGAAGGGTTGCCGGGCCGTGTCTGGGCCAGCGCCGCGCCTTTGTGGGTTTCGGATCTCATTGCAGACCAGAATTTCCCACGGATTGTCGGTAATTCTCCTGAGGGACTGCGAAGCGGCTTTGGCTTCCCGATTCTGGTCGGCGCTGAAGTCGTCGGGGTGATTGAATTTTTCAAGCGTGATACTGCGCAACCCGACGAAGCGTTGTTGGAAATGATGACTCCAATCGGCGCGGAGATTGGGCAATTGCTGGTGCGGAAACAGAGCGAGCAGGCGCTGCGCGAGAGCGAGACGCGCTTTCGTACGCTCGCTGAAACCGCCTCTGATGCCATCATTACGATCGACGAGAACAGCACGATCATCTACATTAACCAGGCCGCGGAAAATATTTTCGGTTATCCGTTGGCCGAAATATTGGGCGCGGATCTGACAATGCTGATGCCGGAATATCTGCGACACGTTCATCAAGCGGGCCTTAGCAGATACGTGGAGACGGGCCGCCGACATATTAGCTGGAGCGCAGTCGAATTGCCCGGGCTTCACAAAGATGGGCGCGAAGTGCCGCTCGAGTTGTCTTTCGGGGAGTTTACGAAGAACGAACGGCGTTACTTCACCGGGATTGCCCGTGACATTACCGAGCGCAAGCGCGCGGAGGAAGCTTTGCGCGACGCGCGCGAGGAACGCTTTAGAGAGCTGGAGCGGGTGCGCAAGCGCATCGCAACAGACCTGCACGACGACATTGGATCGGCGCTGACGCAAATCTCCATTCTCAGCGAGGTGGTCCATCGCCGGATTGGCGGAGATGATTCGCCGGTAGCGGAACCGTTGGCAATGATCGCGGATTCCTCGCGCGAGTTAATCGATTCGATGAGCGATATTGTTTGGGCAATCAATCCGCAGAAGGACCACCTGAACGATTTGCTCGGGCGGATGCGAAGATTCGCCGCCGACATGCTTACCGCACGCAGTATCGAATTTCAGTTTCAAACACCCGATGCCGAGAAAGATGTGGAAATTGGGGCGAACATCCGCCGCGAAGTGTTCCTGATTTTCAAAGAGAGCATCAATAACCTTGTGAAGCACTCGGGTTGCAACCGTGTTGAGGTTCGGTTTCAGATCGATGTGGACGACCTGGAACTCAAGGTCAGCGACGATGGCGAAGGATTCGATACGTCTGCGGAGAGTGATGGCCACGGCTTGTCGAGCATGCGTGACCGCGCGGCGAGTTTGGGTGCCGAAATCGGAATAGTTTCTGAACCAGGACGCGGCACAAATATCACTCTGAAAATCCCGCTGGGCGCGAACTCATTGGTTTCGAAATCATGAATGCCGCTACCTGTTCAGGTGGTGCGGCACCGACTGGATCAGCATAACCTTCAGACGGGCTTAAAACCGGGCCCAGGAACGGGAGAGGCTATGCTGGATCAACCGCAAGAGTGGGAAACGCTAGACATGATGAACGCTAAACAACCACCAGCGATTATCAAGGTTGCGCTCGTCGAAGATCGACGCGAAATCCGCGACGGTTTGGCGATGCTGATTGGTGGCACTGAAGGTTTTGAATGCACGGGGACCTACCGCTCCATGGAAGAGGCACTCTCCAGGATTACCGGGTCCCTTCCAGACATAGTGCTCTGCGACATCGGCTTGCCCGGCATGTCCGGCATCGAAGGGATACGCATTCTTAAAGAGCGTTATCCCGATCTGCTACTGCTAATGCTCACGGTTTACGACGATGACGAACGGATCTTTGACGCGCTGTGCGCAGGCGCCAGCGGCTACTTACTCAAGAAAACCCCACCCGTCCGCCTGCTCGAAAGTTTGAAAGACGCAGTGTCAGGCGGCTCGCCTATGTCGCCGGAAGTTGCCCGCCGCGTGATCGTGCTCTTCCGAGATATCCGTCCACCCGAACGCGCCGATTACGAATTGACCCCACACGAGCTGCTATTGTTGAAATTGCTGGTTGAGGGACACAACTACAAAACTGCGGCTTTGGAATTGAACGTGAGCGTCAACACGATCTCCTTCCACATGAAGCGCATCTACGAGAAGCTGCAAGTCCACTCAAAGTCCGAAGCCGTAGCCAAGGCCCTGCGTGATCGGCTGGTCAGCTAATCCCTAATATGAAGTCTTCCAGAACGGCTTTGCACAAAAAGTCGATCCTCCGCCACATCGAATACCGCGTGCGAACGTTTTGAACCAGGTTTTAACCCGCGGAGCAGGTGTAAGCGTAGAGAACGGCGTGAGCCCCACGACAAATCACGCATAACAATTCGAGCCCGTGATAACGGGCGAAAGCGTTGTTTGTAATCCGCTGTCGCCGGCTGTCGCGGGCTCCGCCTCATTTCCAACTCCCCCTGGGCTCACGCCCCAGGCTTTACGCTTACGCCCGTTTCGTAGACTAAGAAACTTTTTGCAAAACCAATCAGGACAACGAACCGAACTCCAATCTTTGCTACCTGCATAGGTGGTGATCGGCTTTAGCGATGCCTGTAACTTCGCGCCGAATTTGGCCGCGCGACCAATATCGCGCGAGAAGGAGAGAAATAAATGACAGGGAAACAGAAACGTCTGGTGCAGGCCAGCTTCGAGCAGGTGAAACCCATCGCCGATGTGGCAGCAACATTGTTCTACGGGTGCTTGTTCGAGCTCGATCCACGTCTCGAAAGCCTGTTCAGAGGCGACCTCGAGGAGCAGGGCCGCAAGCTGATGCAGATGCTCGGGCTTGCCGTCAAAGGTCTCGATAGGCTTCACGAGTTCG
>JBJMXF010000145.1:0-5193 GCA_045809725.1 Candidatus Udaeobacter sp.
CCGCCATGGTATTTCTGGACGGCACTTGCGGTTGCGCTAGGAATTCACGTGACTGCTGTTGCGGTTTCTCAGCGTCACGAAGCTCCTCCGGTGGATTTACCGCCTCAGCCGCCGCAAGTGGTAGAAGCGGTGCTGGCTCCGCCTGAAGCGACTCCTCCGCCCGAAGACATTCCCATTCCGGAGCCTCCTCCTCCGCCGGAGATTCAACCGGAGTTTGTTGAAGAAAGAACACCGCCACCGAAACAACCACAAACAGCGCAGAAATTCGTGCCAGTCAAGAGCCCGGGACCGATGTCGATGTCGCGAGCAAAAGCCCTTGCGACATACGCGCCGCGTCCCCAGTACCCGTACGAGGCTCGTTCACGGCACGTCACCGGGAGTGGGACCATCGTCTGCACAGTTGACTCAGGTAGCGGTAGCGTCAGTGGCTGTAGTGTTTCGTCGAGCACTGGGAATTCGATTCTGGATAACGCGGCCACTAGCGCGTTTCGGCAATGGCGATTTAGACCTGGAACAGTTTCCAAGGTCAACATTCCCATAACCTTCACCATGACCGGAGCTTCGTACTAGATATGAGACTATCCTCGCCAGTTCTCAAGAAGCACGCGCGCATCGAGATCATTCCATTGATCGATATCATGTTCTTTCTGCTCGCGAGTTTCATGATGGTGAGTCTGAGCCAGACTCACATGAAAGGAATTCGCGTCAATTTACCGGCTGCCGTTGGCCCTCCTCCAACGGGCGTGAAGGATTTCGTCTCGATCAAAGTGTTGGAAGGAAACGCGGTATTCTTCGACAACGTGTATGTGCCGGACGATCAGGTAATGCCTCGATTGTTCCAGCTTCACAGGGCGAATAAGGACATCAAAATCTCGATCAGTGCGCAGCCGATGGCGATGTATGGCGATGTGATTGGCGTCCTCGACAAAGTGCGATCGGTCGGGATCACAAAGGTTGGATATCAGATCAGGGCAGCGGGCGGCGTCACTCAAACCGGGCCGGCTCCTCCGGCTGCTGCTCCTCCGCCTCCCAGCCCTTAGCCGCCGAACTCAAGCCGTTTCAGTTTGTCGGCGACCGCACTAATGGCTTTTGCGCGATGGCTCATCGTGTTCTTCACTTCCTCGGGCAGTTCACCGAAAGTTTGCTCGAATCCATCAGGAACGAAAATCGGATCGTAGCCGAATCCGCAGTTGCCTCGTGCAGTATCGCTAATTTTTCCTTCAACTTTTCCCTCAAAGAGCCCGAGGAGATCGCCGTTACACGCTAGCGCTACGACACAGCGAAACCGGGCGCGACGTCCACCATGTGTGGCGCGAACTCGGGCAAGCTCGCGAAGCAGTTTATCCATTTTCTCCGTGTCCGTCGCATTTGCGCCCGCGTAGCGCGCCGAATAAATTCCGGGTGCACCGCCGAGAGCGCTAACCTCCAGTCCCGAATCGTCGGCGATCACGAGACCTGGCAATTGCCTTGATGCGGCGAGAGCTTTGAGTTTCGCGTTTTCCTCGAACGACGTTCCATTCTCGCGGATCTCCGGACCTTGGGTATTGGCGAGATCGCGCACCGTAAAATCCGGTCCGAGAATAGTCTGAATCTCGCGTGTCTTATGTCTGTTGCGCGTTGCGACTACAAGCTCGATCACCGTTCAATGAAATGTGGAAATCGGAAAAGAAGAGTAAATTCTAGTTTCTTTTCTTCGCTTCTGGTTTCCTGATTTACCTGTGATGAGTAGCGACCGCCGTAAACCATATCCGTTCGACGAAATCGAGCCGAAATGGCAGGCCATCTGGGAGGAGCAACAGCTTTTTCACGCGCCGAACCCCGAGGAGGAGGGCTTCGATCCTGCAAAACCAAAATTTTACGTGCTCGATATGTTTCCTTATCCGAGCGGGGCGGGACTGCACGTGGGTCACCCGGAAGGATACACCGCCACCGACATCGTCGCGCGCTATAAACGCCTGCGCGGCTTCAACGTCTTGCACCCGATGGGCTGGGACGCCTTCGGCCTGCCCGCAGAGCAATACGCGATCAAAACCGGCCAGCATCCCGCGATCACCACGCGTGAAAACGTGGCGAAATTTAAAAGCCAGTTGAAGCGGATTGGTTTCTCTTACGATTGGCAACGGGAGATCAACACGACCGACCCAAAGTATTACAAATGGACACAATGGATTTTTCTCCAAATTTATAATTCCTGGTTCAACCCGGAGACAAGTCGGGCGGAGCCGATTTCCACGTATCGCGGCACGAATCCGGACACTGTTCGTCTTGCTTACGTCGCTGATGTCCCGGTCAACTGGTGTCCGGAACTCGGCACAGTTTTAGCCAACGAAGAAGTTATAGATGGCAAGAGCGAAGTTGGCGGCTTTCCGGTTGTGCGAAGACCGATGCGACAATGGATGTTGCGTATCACCGCCTTTACCGAGCGGTTGCTAGACGGACTAGACGAGCTGGATTGGCCTGAAGGAATAAAACTGCTCCAGCGCAACTGGATCGGCCGAAGCGAAGGTGCGGAGATCGATTTTAACATAGAGAATGTGGATCAGCAGATTCGCGTTTTCACTACGCGACCCGACACGGTTTATGGCGGTACATTCCTGGTGCTCGCCCCGGAACATTCACTGGTTGATCTGATCGTTACCGAGGAGCAATGGCCGGCAGTGCGGGAATATCGCGAACGCGCCGCGCGTAAAAGTGAACTGGAGCGTGCCGATCTATCGAAAGAAAAAACCGGTGTGTTCACCGGCACATGCGCGATTAACCCAGCGACTAACAGCGAGATTCCGATCTGGATCGCTGATTACGTGCTGCTTGGCTATGGAACCGGCGCGATAGGCGGAGTGCCTGCGCACGATGAACGCGATCTGGAGTTCGCGAAGAAATTCGATTTGCCGATTGTCGTCGTTGTTCAGCCAACCGGAGATGAGCCGGCACTTGGATTTACAGGCGAAGGCATTGCCATTAATTCGCCGGTCATTAACGGCCTAACGAGCGCTGAGGCGAAAAACAAAATCACTGCATGGCTGGAAGAACGCGGCCTCGGTAAACGCGCGATCAATTACAAACTGCGCGATTGGTTATTCTCGCGTCAGCGATATTGGGGCGAGCCATTTCCGATTGTTTGGGAGAATGGCAAACACCGCGCGTTGCAGGAGAAAGAATTGCCAGTCGTTCCGCCGCCGCTTGACGATTACAAACCGACCGGCACCGGAGAACCGCCGCTGGCTAAGGCCAAGGAGTGGGTACGTTATTCCGACAAGGCGATGCGCGAGATGAACACCATGCCGCAGTGGGCAGGTTCATGCTGGTATTATCTGCGCTTCTCCGATCCGCATAATGACCAGCGATTTGTTGGCGAAGAGGCGGAGCGTTACTGGATGGGCGGCGAGAAACCTGGCGGCGTAGATTTGTACGTCGGAGGAACTGAGCACGCAGTATTGCATCTGCTTTACGCCCGGTTTTGGCAAAAAGTATTGTTTGATCTGGGTTACGTCTCGAAGCCGGAACCGTTTCAGCGGTTGGTGAATCAGGGAGTGATCCTCGGCGAGGACAACCAGAAAATGTCGAAATCGCGCGGGAACATCGTGAATCCCGACGACGTGATCGATCAGCACGGCGCGGACGCTTTTCGTTGCTACGAAATGTTTATGGGACCGCTCCAGCAAATGAAACCGTGGAGTACCCACGGCGTCGAAGGCGTGGCGCGTTTTCTCGCGCGCGTCTGGCGCTTGCTCATGAGCCAAAACCAGGCAGGCGAATGGGAATTATCAAAGAAGCTAAAAGCCACCGATGCAACCAAGTCGCAGCAAAAGTTGCTGCATGCCACAATCAAAAAAGTCACGGAGGATATCGAATCGTTCTCCTTTAACACGGCCATCTCTCAGATGATGATTTTCGTGAATGGGTTCACGAATGCCGAAACGATCCCGTTGTCGGCAATGCGGACGTTCCTGATCCTGCTCAATCCATTTGCTCCCCACATTTCATCCGAGTTGTGGGAGAGATTGAACGCTGAGTTTGGCGATGCACGCGAAGATGTTACCCAACAATCGTGGCCGGATTACGACGAGGGTTTGCTGATTGAAGACGAAGTTGAAATCGTCATTCAAATAAACGGCAAGCTTCGTGATCGAATTACGATGCCGATTGGGGCCACGGACGAGGAACTGAAAGCGGTCGCGCTGTCGAACGCGAAAGTTCAAGACCGGATTGCCGGCAAGATCGTTCGCAAACTAATTGTTGTTCCAAAAAAACTGGTCAACATCGTCGTCACCTGATTGAATGAGCGACATGTGGAAGGAATTCAAAGAATTCGCGGTCAAGGGTAACGCCATTGATCTCGCTGTCGGCGTCATCATCGGCGCGGCCTTCGGAAGTATCATCACTTCGCTGGTGAAAGATATTCTGATGCCTCCGATAGGCTTACTCACCGGCGGGCTCGATTTTTCCAACAAGTTTATAGTTTTGAAGGCGGGCGGGGATGGGGTGACTAATTTCTCAACTCCGGCTGACGCACTCGCTCACAAGGCGATCACCTGGAACTACGGCAACTTTATTACGCTTATCATTAACTTCGTCATTGTCGCTGTCTGCATCTTTCTTGTCGTGAAAGCAGTCAACAAGATGAAGCGTCCCGCGCCGAACGCTGCGCCGGTCTCAAAAGATTGTCCGGCATGCGTGATGACGATTCCCATCAAAGCGACGCGTTGTCCTCATTGTACAACTGAGCTTTCACAGCCTGCCGCGCGTTAACGCTCTAGCAGGTACTTGCTAAAGCCGACGCCTTTGCGCCTGTTGCCCTAGGGAATTTCCGCAAAAATCGCTTGTCTCACGCGCAGCGGCCTGCTATTTAAGGCCGAAACGCCGATGCCTAGATGCCTTAACCTAGCGTTCGCGGGAGCTTTGGCTTGCTTTGTCGTAGGCTGCGCGACGCAAACAGCAAAACCGACTCTTACCAGTGGAAAGCGCCTTCCAAAGGTGCGCACTACCGCGTACACACAACACGAAGGAGGAAGCGGGGCTCACAACGCAGTCGGCGCGTATCTTTCCGGACGACACGTCTTAAGTGCAGCTTCAGATTGGTCACGATACCCGCTCGGAACGCGCTTTCGTCTCGTCGATAGCAACGAAGAATACGTCATCGACGATTACGGGAACGCTTTGGTCGGCACCGACACTATCGATCTTTATAAGGGC
>JBJMXF010000146.1:0-39633 GCA_045809725.1 Candidatus Udaeobacter sp.
AATTCGCCAGAAATGTCTGTGGAATCAAAGACGCGAACAGTACCGAGTTCGACAAGGATAATCCGGATCCGGTCATCTCGCTGCTGGAAGAGCAGCGCGGCGTACATAACAAAGGCGCAAGTATGCGCCTGGGAACATGGCCAACAAAAATCGTTCCCGGCACGCTCGCGGAAAGAATCTACGGGGACACCGAGGTAACCGAGCGGCACCGGCATCGTTACGAGTTCAACATGAAGTATCGCGAGCGGATGACAGCAAAAGGTTTCGTCATTTCAGGCACGTCGCCCGACGGTACGCTCGCTGAATTGATCGAGCTACGCGAACATCTCTACTTTGTTGGTTGCCAATATCACCCCGAATTTCAAAGTAAACCCAACAAACCGCATCCCCTCTTCAAGGGATTTATTGCAGCCGCGCTGGCGTATCCGGCGGGTGAGAAGAAGCCAATCACCACTATTGAGCAAACGCCAATGAGCGTGTCAAACCAAGAGCTTGTTCTGCAACGCTAACGTTGCTGCGCCTTCTTAATTGCCGTGCACACCGCTACTGGTGCGCCGCTCGTTCCAGTCGATCCATTATCGCCGCACCGAGTCCTTGAGGCGGAACTCGTTCCGCAACGATCAGATCGAGACCTAGTGTGTCGAGATCGCGCAGGTAGCGAAATAAATTAGCAGCCGCTTCCTGCAAGTCTCTTCGGTCGCTCAGAATTCGAACGGCAGCGAACGCTTGAAAGTCTCTAAGCCCGCCGTTCCATGCAAGCAGACCCACGCACCCATGCTTCTCCAGAGGAAATCCTTTGGCATTATCAATCAAACGCAATGGTGTTCTCGGCGCATAATGCGATGGCAATTGTCCCGGCGAAGAAATTTCTGACGCGGCAATCACGCAACTAACTTCTGCAAACTCCGATAACTGTTCGGGTGTAACCGGACCGCGTCGAAAGATCATGATTTTGCCGTCCCGAATACCGATAATCGTGGACTCAATGCCGTGTTTTGTGGGTCCGGCATCGATGATCAGTGGAATCCGTCCGTCGAGTTCATCCAACACGTGCTGCGCTGTTGTGGGACTGATACGGCCGAATCGGTTTGCACTCGGCGCGGCAAGTGGCTCATCCAATTCAGCGACAATCTCAGCAAACACAGGATGCGCACTGAATCGCACCGCCACCGTGTCTAACCCTGCCGTGACGATATCAGGAATAATGTCGCGCTTTGGAAGAATCATCGTGAATGGCCCCGGCCAAAATTTCTCGCTCAGCTTGCCGATCAGTCGTCTGTCACCCGCTGGCACATCCACAATTTTGCCGAGCCAATTGCGATTCGGCAGATGAACAATTAGCGGGTCGAACCGCGGCCGTTCCTTTGCTTCAAAAATCTTCGCGACGGCAATTGCGTTGAGCGCCTTGGCGGCAAGGCCGTAAACGGTTTCGGTAGGCAGCGCGACGACGTCGCCTTTCCGCAGTAGTTCAACCGCCGCAATGCGGTCGGTTGAAATCAATGTTTTCACCTTGGCAATGTTGCAGCCAACACCGCTTCGGACTGTTTCTTGCGAAACGCTTCTATTTTTTGACGAAGTGTGTCATCGGACGTGGCGAGAATCGCGGCCGCTAAAAGTGCGGCATTCTTTGCGCCCGCTTCTCCGATGGCCAATGTTCCGACGGGAATGCCACCGGGCATTTGCGCAGTGGACAATAGCGAATCGAGCCCCTGGAGCTTTGATTGAATTGGGACGCCGAGGACCGGCAACCACGTATGCGCGGCAATGACTCCGGCCAAATGTGCAGCGCCGCCTGCGCCAGCGATGATCACCCGCAGCCCGCGATCCGCTGCGCCTCGCGCGAACTCTGCCGTCGCGTCAGGCGTCCGATGAGCGGACAACACACGTGCTTCGTTCGGCACGCCAAGTTGATCCAGTGTTTCCACGGCATTCCGCATCGTCTCCCAATCCGATTTGCTTCCCATAATGACGGCAACCAAAGGTTTCGATTCAGGCATGCGCAAATAGTAGAGATTTTCTGTGAAAGGCCAACTGGTGTGGCAGGCTTTATTAAGACCGTGCTTCAGCGCGGTGTTAACTGCACCGTGCATTGCAAGCCGTTTAAACGGCTTCTCTCCCTCCGGCGCACTGCACCTGGCTGAAGCCAGGTGTTAATGAGATATTCTACCGTGAGTGGCCGCCCGAAATCGATTGCCCTGATCGGGATGATGGGGGTAGGTAAATCGTACGTGGGACGGTGCCTTCGTCGCCGAACGGGGTTGAATTTGCTGGACACGGACAAACTCATTGCTTCGAGCTTCGGAATGTCGATTCCGGAAATTTTTGCCGAACACGGTGAAAAAAAATTCCGAGAGGCGGAAACAGAAATACTTCGCCGCATGCACATCGAAGAACAAACGATAATCGTCACAGGGGGCGGCATTGTGTTACGCAAGGAAAATGTCCAGTTTTTAAAAAGCCAGAGTTTGGTCGTGTGGCTCGATGGCGATGAGGAAACGCTTTTCGCGAGGGCTTCTCGAAAAAAGAACAGACCGTTACTGCAAACGAAAAACCCAAGAAAATCTTTTTCGGACATCCTGAGTGCCCGGAGGGCTCTTTACGCGAACATTGCGGATATCCGGGTCGACACGTCTGTGCTCACGGACGAAGAAGTGGCCATGGCGATTCTGACGAAGCTGGCGAGAATGAACTTTAAAGCAGAATCACGTACTTCGGCCAAGGCATCATGATGCAGGTTTCGACAACAGACCTGAAAGTGCGGCTTCTTTCTTTTGCAAAAGAGATCGGGTTTGATTCGTGTCGCGTAGCCGCCTGCACCGTACCAGGGCACGCAAATGAATTTCGTGAATGGCTGCGCGACGGCGCGCACGGGGAGATGAATTACATGCAACGTGGCGAGGAAAAGCGATGCGCTCCGGAGAAGATTTTGCCGGGCGCGCGGTCGATCGTCGCCGTTGCGCTAAATTATTTTCAAGGAGACACATCTCACAGGGCCGCCGCTACTGGAAGAACAGGCCGGATCGCGCGCTACGCGTGGGGTGAAGACTACCACGATCTCATTGGAGCAAAGCTGAAGCGGCTTGATGAGTTTCTTCGCAGCTTTGGTGGGCAGCAGAAATGTTACGTCGACACCGGGCCTGTGCTGGAACGGGACCACGCGGCGCAGGCTGGTATCGGCTGGCACGGCAAGAGCACCATGCTCATCGATGAGCGCCTCGGGACCTGGTTTTTTCTCGCCGAAGTTTTGACTACGCTTGAATTGCCGCCGGATGAGCCGGTCCCGAATCGCTGCGGGAAATGCGACCGCTGCATTACAGCCTGTCCAACAGGCGCGATTACCGCTCCGCATCGGTTGAACGCGCGTCGATGCATTTCTTACCTAACCATTGAATTGAAAACCGCCATCCCTGTGGAGCTTCGTCCGCTCTTGGGCGATCGAATCTTTGGCTGCGATGATTGTCTGGATGCATGCCCTTGGAACCGGTTCGCCCGGACTTCGCGCGAAACTGTATTCTCGGCACGCCGATCGACGACTGGCATGTCGCTGCGGGAATATTTGAAGCTAACCGACGCAGAGTTCCGGGCGCTTTTCAAAAACTCGCCGATCAAGCGAATCAAGCGCCGCGGGTTTTTGCGGAATGTGTGTGTCGCACTCGGCAATGTCGGCGAACCGTCGGACCTTCCGGCGCTCGAACGCGCGGCAGCCGACCCGGAGCCATTGATCGCAGAGCATGCCGCATGGGCAATCCAACGGATTCGCGATCGGCAAAAGCAGACGCCGCACATTGTTTGAATCCAAACCAGCCGCAGACTGCATCCCATAGATTGAGCGCGATGAACGTGCGCCATTGGCGAAAGTCTAAAGAGAGATAGCTTCAGCCGCATAAGCGATCATGCCATGCATCAAGCATTGACCACTCCCCCACTTATCTGGGACGCCAAGAAGCGGCGGCAGGGTCGTAGACGCAAGATTATTTTCGGCTCCGCAGGCGCCGTGGTGCTTTTGGTCGTTGCGCTCGTCTTGGCGGCCAAGCGCGAGAAGCCGATCCCGGTGACCACGGAAAAAGCGGTGCGCCGGACCATTCTGCAGACCGTGTCCGCGACCGGTAAAGTCCAGCCCGAGACCGAGGTGAAAATTTCGCCAGAAGTTGCCGGGGAAATTATCGAGCTGCCCGTCGAGGATGGGGTGCAGGTGAAGAAGGGCGACCTGCTTCTGAAGATTAAACCTGATTCCTACAAAGCATTGCTCGAACAACAGGAAGCAGCGATCAGCGCCGCGAAGGCGACGAACCTTCAGCAGAAAGCGACGATGCTTAAGACCGAGCATGACTTTCGGCGATCCAAGGACTTGTTTGAGAAAAAGCTGATTTCCGAACAGGAATACAATGCGGCCGAAGCGGCGACCGACGTAGCGAAGAATACCTACGAAAGTTCACTGCACGAAATCGAACGGGCACAGGCCAGCTCAAGCCAGGCGCGCGATCAACTTTCAAAAACCACGATTTATTCACCGATAGACGGAACAGTTACCGTTCTAAACAGCAAACTCGGCGAACGCCTCGTCGCGACCAATCAATTTGCCGGGACAGACGTAATGCGAGTCGCCGATCTGAGCCACATGCAAGCCGTCGTGGACGTTAACGAAAACGATGTCGTGAACGTTAAACTTGGGGATAAAGCAAAGATCAAAATCGACGCGTACGGCGATCGCAAATTCAAAGGTGTCGTCCAGCAAATCGCGAACACCGGAAAAACGACCGGGACCGGTACACAAGAGGAAGTCACGAATTTCGAGGTGAAAATTCGTGTCGACGATCACGATGTGGCGTTACGCCCGGGACTGAGTTGTACCGCGGATATCGAGACGAACATGGTTAAGGATGCCGTCGCGGTGCCGATGCAAAGCGTGACGATTCGAACCGGAGATACCAATCTCAGCCCGGAAGAAATCGAAAAACAAAAGCAAAAAGTCGCCGCGCGCGACAAGGATGATAACAAGGCAGAGCTGAGCAATGACCGTCTCGAGAAACAGGCCCAAAAAGAAGAACGCGAAAAGCTGCTCAAGGTTGTCTTCGTCAAGAACGGCAGCAAAGCGCAAATGGTCAAGGTGACCACAGGGATTGCCGACGATTCGTACATGGAAATTAAAACCGGCATCAAACCCGGCGACGAAGTCATCTCGGGTAGCTACAGCGCAATCAGTCGCAAATTAAAAGAAGGCGCGAAAGTCGCGTACGACAAGGAAGTCGCGAAGTGACGAGTGACAGTCGATCATCGGATCCGATAATCATCGACATCGAAAACATCACGAAAGACTACGTGATGGGCGAAGAAGTTGTTCACGCACTGCGAGGTGTGTCGTTGCAAATTCACAGTAACGAGTACCTCGCAATTATGGGACCCAGTGGCAGCGGCAAATCGACTCTCATGAACATGCTCGGCTGCTTGGACACGCCGAGTTCTGGTCGTTACGAATTTAATGGTCGGGACGTTTCCAGCATGACCGACGATGACCTGGCGGCGATTCGAAACCGCGAGATCGGTTTTGTCTTTCAAACCTTTAATCTTCTTCCGCGCGCCGACAGCTTGCGCAATGTCGAGCTTCCTCTCGTCTACGCCGGCATCGATTCTGAAACGCGCCGGGAGCGTGCGGCGCACGTGCTGCGGGAGGTGGGACTCGGTGATCGTTTGTATCATAAGCCTAACGAGCTTTCCGGCGGTCAACGCCAGCGCGTCGCGATCGCCCGGGCGTTGGTAAACGATCCATCAATCATCCTGGCCGATGAACCCACCGGAAATCTCGATTCGAAAACTGGCGATGAAATCATGACGCTTTTCGAAAATCTGTATCAACGGGGACACACTATTATTCTCGTTACCCACGAAGCGGACATTGCTAATCATGCGCGGCGCACAGTCCGCTTGCGCGATGGGCTAATCGAAAGTGACGATGGCGGGTTCGATGGCATCGATAACTTGCCGGTCGAAGATCCGCTGCCAGCCGCTGCTGCGGTTTACCAATGAAGCGCTTTTTGTACGAGCTCAGCGAAAGCTGGAAAATCGCCGTGGCGCAGATGCGTTCGAACAAAACTCGCTCAACACTCACCGCGCTGGGAGTCATCATCGGGATTGTCGCCGTGACACTGATGGGGACCGCGATCGGCGGAATCCAGGTTGGATTCGATAAAAGCATGGCCATTTTCGGCGACGACGTGCTCTACGTCTCGCAATGGCCGTGGAGGCGCGTGGATGATTGGTGGAACTTCCGCGATCGCAAAAAGATAAAGACTGATTACGCCGAGCCCATCAATCGAATCATCGCTGCGATGCCGGATTCGAATCTTCTGATCGCTGTGCCCACTTCAAGTTTGTTACGCAGCGTGAAAAATGGGCAGAGTGAAGTCAGCAATGTTTTGATTAGAGGAACCGTCTCGGATTACCTGATCACCTCGACTTTCGACTTTAGGGAGGGCCGATTCTTCAATGATGTCGAGTCGCGCGGAGGCGCCAACGTGTGCGTGATCGGCTACGACGTAGCCGACGCGCTGTTTCCTTCCGAGAGCCCGATCGAGAAATCGGTGCTGATCAATGGGCAATCTTTTAGAGTAGTCGGCGTCATCTCACGGCAGGGCACATTTTTGGGATTATTCAGTCTGGATTCGATTGTGGTGATGCCGTTGCCAGCCTTTCAGAAATATTTCAGCGCCAAAAGCGATTCCGACATTCTCGTGAAAGTGAAGGACAAAACCAAGCTCGCCGAAGCAAGAGATGAGTTGACCGGAATCATGCGGCGTGTGCGCGGATTGCCGCCGGAGAAAAAAGACGACTTTAGCATTAACGAACAACAAGCGCTGAAAAGCACTCTCGATCCTATCAAGAACTCCATCGCCATCGCGGGATTGTTTATCACCGGTCTTTCGCTTTTTGTGGGCGCAATTGGGATAATGAACATCACCTTTGTGAGCGTGAAGGAGCGCACACGCGAAATCGGAACACGCAAAGCTCTCGGCGCACGCAGACGCACTATTCTTCTTCAATTTCTGATCGAGTCGACTTCGCTGTGTTTGCTCGGCGGATTCATCGGACTGGGCTTTGCGTATGTCATGTGCACCGGCATCGGGCAGGCGTTTCCCTCTTTTCCGATCCAGTTTTCGCTGAGCCTGGTTCTTGTGAGTATGGCCGTCTCGATTCTCACTGGTTTGTTTTCCGGTTTCGCCCCCGCCTGGTCCGCCTCCCGCCTCGATCCGGTCGCGGCGCTTAGGTATGAGTGACTCCCCCGTCTTTTTATTAATACCGGCCTTTGAGGCCGGTGACATTCGCGCGGAATGCTCAAAGCCGTTTGAACGGCTTCTGCCTAAACCTGCGCTCGAGTCCAGGGTGCTGATTAAGAATAAGCCGTTAAAACGGCTGGGATTGAAACCGATCCAATCTCACCGGCCTGAAGGCCGGTGTTAATGAGATGTTATTCAGCGAAATCATCAAGATGGCGCTGGCCTCGTTAGGCGCGAATAAACTGCGCGCTGCGTTGACCATGATAGGTATCACCATCGGAGTGTTTTCGGTGATCTCGGTAATGACCGCCATCGGGGCGCTGCAGTCCTCCATTGAAAGCGGCATTAGTTTTCTGGGATCAAACATTTTTCAGTTCGCCAAGTACCCGGCGAACGTGAACGTCGGCGGCGAGATCAAGAAAAAATATCAGAACCGGCGCAACGTTACGTACGGCGAGGCGCTACATTACGCGAAGTTAATGGAAGGCAACGCACGCGAAATCTGTCTCAAAACTTTTGGTTACGAAGTGAAGGGCCAGGCTGTTTACAATGGCGTGAAGACCACGCCGAGCCTTCTCATAGTTGGAACAAACGGAAGTTTCCTTACCGCAAACGCCTACACTCTTGGCTATGGCCGGAACTTGAACGACGAAGACGTCGAGCTTTCACGCAGAGTGATTGTGGTCGGCAAAATGATCGAGAAACGATTGTTCCCGCACGAATCACCTATCGGCAAAGTGGTGAGAGTTAGCGGGCACACGTACACAATCGTCGGTATGCTCGCGGAGAAAGGAACTTCCTTTGGCCAAAGCCAGGACGACGTTTGCATCATGCCGATCACGCGGTTTTTCGAAGATTTCGGTGAAGCAAAACGCACGGTGAATATTGCCACTCAAGCGTTCTCTACGGAGACTTACAATCAGACGCTGGACAAAGGCATAAGCGCCATGCGCATCGCGCGAGGACTACGGGCCGATCAGGAAAACGATTTCGAGATTTATTCTAACGACTCGCTGAAAAGCGCATTCACTTCAGTCGCGGGCGTCGTGCGAATCGGTGCGTTCGTCGTCAGCTTCATTGCACTGTTGGCTGCCGGGATCGGTATTATGAACATCATGCTCGTGAGCGTTACCGAACGAACGAAGGAAATCGGTGTGCGTAAATCAATCGGCGCGCGCAGTCAGGATGTTCTGCGTCAATTTCTAACTGAAGCTGTATTCATCTCGGAAGCCGGCGGAATTCTGGGAATCGTTCTTGGAATCATCGCAGGCGATCTGCTGGCAGCATGGCTAAAGGTGGATATTATTTTTCCCTACGGCTGGGCAATTGCCGGACTTCTCGTTTGCTCCGCGATTGGTATCGCCTTCGGACTCTACCCCGCGTATCGGGCAGCTAGTCTCGATCCTATCGAAGCGCTGCGATACGAATAAATGACGGCTGCGCGTGGAAAGCCTTGTTATTCCAACCCGAGCGCCTTGAAGGTGGCATCGACGTGCTTCAAATGAATGTCGACGGAGCAGAGACGATCGATTTCTTCCGCTGAAAGACGGGCGGCGATTCCAGGTTCGTCTTTTGCGTTTTCGGCAAATGTCCCCTCTCCTTTCCACGTTTTCATGGCTGCGCGTTGCACGGCTTCATACGCGTTCTTCCGCTCAGCGCCTGCGCTCGTGAGCGCGAGTAGGATCGATTGGCTGAAATACAGGCCCTTTGTGAGCGCGAGATTTTCTGCCATGCGACTCGGATAGACGTGCAATTTCTCAACCACGTCGCGCAATTTCGCGAGCATGTAATCAAGGAGAATGCATGAATCGGGAAGAATAATTCGTTCAGCGCTCGAGTGGCTGATGTCGCGCTCGTGCCACAGCGCCACGTTCTCCAGCGCGACAACAGCATTCCCACGAATCACCCGGGCTAATCCACTCAAACGTTCATTTGTAATCGGATTGCGTTTGTGCGGCATGGCAGAACTGCCTTTCTGGCCTTCGCCAAAAAATTCTTCTACTTCGAGCACTTCAGTGCGCTGTAGATGCCGAAATTCCGTGGCCCATCGATCGATGCTCGATGCGATCACGGCGAGAGTAGTCATAAATTCTGCGTGACGGTCACGCTGCACGATTTGCGTCGAAAGCGTGGCGGGTTTTAATCCGAGCCTCTCACACACTGAACGCTCGATTTTTGGATCGATGTGCGCGTGCGTGCCGACTGCGCCACTGATTTTGCCGACGCGAATACGCTCGCGAGTTTGGGTCACGCGCTCGATAGCGCGACCGAATTCATCAAACATGAGTGCCAGCTTTAAGCCGAACGTAATCGGCTCGGCATGCACGCCGTGGCTCCTGCCAATCATCGGCGTCATTTTGTACCGACGCGCCTGGTCTGCGATTACCGCTCGAAGCGATTCGAGATCATCGAGAAGGATTTGGCAGGATTCGTCCAGTTGCACCGCGAGCGTCGTGTCCAGAATATCCGATGAAGTCAGTCCCTGATGAATCCAGCGCGACGGCGGTCCGACTGATTCAGCCACATTTTCGAGGAAAGCGATGACGTCATGGTTCGTTCGCTTTTCGATTTCCACGATCTTCGGGATTGAGAACCGCGCGTGTTTGCGGATCTCTATCGCGTCGTCTTTCGGAATCTGGCAAAGCTCTGCCATTGCCTCGCAGGCGAGCACTTCAATTTCCAGCCAGATCTCAAATTTGCGTTCGTCCGACCAGATTTTGCTCATTTCCGGCCGGGAATAGCGGTCGATCACAGTGGGAACATAAAAGCGACGGAGGTGAGCGAAAAGCGTTTTCGTCCGCGCCACCGCGAAATTCAACTGCGCCCTGCGTTGTTATTAGCGCAGTGGCTGAAAAAGCAGATCCGCTGAGACAGCGGACGCTACAGCATGACGGGCCTAGCGACGGAAGTTCGCCAGGCGTCGTTTAGCAAACACGGGCGCGCAAGAAACGTCCGTTATCCTTCACGCGTACTTGGCCGCTGGCCAGAAGGTCTGCTACCGCTGCAACGGTTTCGGTGCTGCTGCGTGTGCAGGAACTAACTGCCAGGATCAGATCGCCGAGCGAAAGCCGAGTGCGCGGTCTGATGATTTGGCGAAATTCGGGATTTCTTTTCATATGTTGACCGTTGTTTCGCTGAGCAGGTCCGATGCCAGCGTCAATTGTGAATATGTCGTCCATGGTGTGAGTGCAAGTTGTTCACTTTCTATGCACGATATAACTGACCGCTGGATGACACTTTTGTTCAATTTTGGAACATAAAAACTTCGGATCGATGGCAATCCGCCTTTAGACGCGTTCAGGTTTGCATCCCTCGTTAGTGAAGTGAGGACAGTGAACACTCACGAGCGTTCAGATCAACTGATCCCAGTGGTCGCCTAGCTGCGGCCTGTCGATCACTGGGTTCGCTTTTTACCGGTGAGACTAACCACCAGCAGATAGAGAACAGTGAGCACGACGCAGGCAATCACGATCGTGTGAAAATGACCGCTCTCTTTTACAGCTTTGATCAAAGCCGTCGCGTCTTGTGAATCGACCATTTCACGCGTCAGTACCTTTTGGCCGAACCACGCCAGGACGGAACACCACAGCGCCGACCCCGCCAGGGTCATTACGCTGAATGTGGCGAAATTCATCCGAATGATCCCAGCGGGTATAGAAATGACATGGCGGATCACCGGCAAAAGCCGCGCGAAGAAAATGCCGCCTGCTTCGTAACGACGAACCCAGTTTTCAGCTCGCTCCAGTTTATGCTCGCTCATCAAAAAATAGCGTCCCCATCGGGCAATGAAAACGCGTCCGAGCCACAATGCAGCCCAATAGGTCACCGTGGCGCCAAGCCACGAGCCGAATGTGCCCGCCGCTATGACCCCGAACGTGTTTAATTTTCCCTCCGTAGCGAGAAACGCAGCCGGAGGAATAACGATTTCGCTTGGCACTGGAAAAATCGAGCTTTCCATCGCCATGAGCAAAATGATTCCCAAATAGCCCCACTGCTCGACCCATTGAAACCAGATTTGAATCAGATGATGCATATTGTCACTCCGAGACCTTCGACTACTCTCTGGGCCAAGCCCGCCGCGAAATCTTCCGATCTCAAGTCGAATGAATTCGCCCTAGTTCAGTCCAAAAACTAAAATCCGCAATTTAAAATTCAGATGTCAATTTACCGGCGCGTCCTTCACTACTACCAGCCGTTCTGGGGAAAAACGATAATCGGCCTGTTTCTGTCGCTCATCGGCATAGGCCTGAATCTTCTTAAGCCCTGGCCATTCAAAATCATCGTGGACGATTTTCTGCGACCAACGCCTGCTGCGCGGGGTGACTGGCGTACTTGGGTTCCTCTCCTCTGTTCGGCGCTGATCGTAATCCAGCTCGCCTGGGGAATCATTAACTGGATCACGAACTATCTATTCGTGAAGATCGGCCTTCAGGCGCTACTGAAACTACGAACCGACCTGTACTCCCATCTGCAACGGCTTTCTCTTAAATTTCACGACGCCCGGCGATCTGCCGACTCGAGTTTTCGCGTCGCTTACGACTCCCAGTCGATTCAAACGATCTACAACAAAGGCTTCACGAACATCTTTGCTTCAGTAATCGCGCTCTTCGGCACGTTCATCGTAATGCTGAGACTCGACTGGGTGTTGACACTGTTATCCCTGGCGATTGTGCCTCTGATCGTGGCCGCGATTTACTTGTTTGCACGGCGCATTCGTAACGAATCGACCTCGATTCAGGAACAGGAAAGCGCGGTGCTTGCGCAAGCGCAGGAGGGACTCAGCTCGATTCGCATGGTGCACGCATTTGGGCGCGAAGACTTCGAGGTCCGGCAATTTCATCAGCAAGCACAGCAGAGCCTGCAGGCGAATCTAAGGCTGACTTTGACGAATGTGAACAGCGCGCTGGTGATCAGCACGCTGATGGTTATCGGCACTGCCGCGATGTATTACGTAGGAACTTTGCATGTGCTCGCGGGCACGCTGAGCCTCGGTTCCTTGCTGGTTTTCAGCGCTTATCTTTTGATGCTGTATCAACCGTTGGAATCCCTGACGTACACCGCCTGGGCAATGGAAGGCGCTACTGCAGGCGCGAAGCGCTGCTTCGAAGTGTTGGATAGTAAGGACGACGTGCGCGACTCGCCAAATGCCATCGATATTTCGTCGGCTAAAGGCGCGATCGAATTTCGCTCCGTAGATTTTGGTTACGCCGACAGCCGAATCGTTTTGCGCGACATCAATCTTTTCATCGCGCCGAATCAAATTGTGGGACTCGTGGGCGGCACAGGCGCCGGCAAAAGCACACTGCTCAGCCTGGTGCCGCGGTTTTACGATCCCGCCACGGGTTCGGTGATGCTCGATAGTCGCGATGTCCGCGAGATTACTAAGAGGTCTTTACGTGACCAAATCGCCATCGTCCTTCAAGACACGCTACTGTTCTCCACCACCGTTCGGGAAAACATCGCCTATGGCCGAGCTGATGCGACTGAGGAAGAGATTATTGAAGCTGCGCGACGGGCGCAGGCGGACGAGTTCATTCGGCAAATGCCTGAGGGATACAACAACCTGGTCGGCGAACGCGGCGGGCATTTGAGCGTGGGTCAACGACAACGCATCGGGATCGCGCGAGCCTTTCTGAAGAACGCGCCGATTCTGTTGCTGGATGAACCGACTTCGGCGCTCGACCCCAGCACCGAAGCTGCCATCATGGAAACCATCAAAGAATTAATGCGCGGCCGAACAACTTTAATTGCGACCCACCGGCTGGCGACCATTCACGATGTCGATGAAATCATCGTGCTAGAGCACGGACGCATCATCGAACAAGGCCGCGGCCCGGAACTCCTCACGCGCGGCGGCGTTTATGCAAAACTTTATGCATCCGGAAAATTTCCGACATAACCCAACCTTTTGTCATATAGAGCGAAGCGAAACATCTCTGATTCATTTCCGGTTTCCGATGCCACCTGTTGCAGAAAACAATCAGAGATTCTTCGCTGTGCTCAGAATGACAATCGTACGATGAGCAACGTTAAAGAAGACCGCCGCGTCGAACACGATTGGTGGCAGGAACCGATTCCGCCGAACGTGGAGTTCGGCGCCGGCTTTTATTGCGAGAGCGCGCAAATTTTTCGAATGCTCCGAAGCAAAAAAGCGCGCGCAGTTGTCATCGGTGAACACGTTTCCTGTTACGCAGGTTGTTCATTTGCCATCGGAGTTAATGGTCAATGCACGATCGGCGATTTCACGCTGCTGAATGGCGCGCTAATCATGGCTGAGGACCATATCGACATTGGCTCGCATTGCCTCGTTTCATGGAACGTCGGCATTGCCGATTCCGATTTTCACCCGATCGAACCAGCACAACGTCTGATCGACGCGCAGGCGCTAGCGCCGTATTTCAAAGACCGCCCGCGGCGCCCGACATTGAAAACCGCGCCAGTCAAAATCTCCGACAACGTCTGGATCGGAATGAACGCAGTGATTTTGAAAGGGGTAACCATCGGCGAAAACTCAGTGGTTGCTGCGGGATCAGTGGTGACCAAAAGCGTCGAACCGAACACAGTCGTCGCAGGAAATCCGGCGGTCATCGTGAAACATTTCAAGGGTGATTCATTCTAACGCCCAACGCCCAACGCCCAACTCCCAGCGCCGAATTCTCTTCGTTCGATGTTGGGCGTTCGGTGTTGGGCGTTCGGAGTTTTCTTCCTCATGAAACGCAAGCGCATCGTGGTGATGGGATTCATGGGATCGATGCCGATCGCCGGCGTTGTGTGGCAACACATTCATTACGTCGTTGGACTGCAACGGCTCGGACACGACGTCTATTTCATCGAAGATTCAGCCCGGCTGCCGTACAACCCCGAAACATTCGAGGTCACGGATGAGTTCGATTACGCGGCAAAAGTTCTCGACCGCCTCGCTCGGGACTTCGACTTCAAAAATCGTTGGGCGTATTGCGCGCGTTACTTGCCAGGTAATCCAACGGCTGGTTTCTCATTAAACAAAATCCGGCAACTCTATCGCGAAGCTGATGCGATCCTCAATGTTTGCGGCACGCAGGAGTTCAATGACGATTTGCTCGTTTCCGATCGCATTCTGTATATCGAGAGCGATCCAGGCGTGGAGCAAATCAAAATCGACAAAGGCGTGAAATCGACAGCCGAATATCTGCGGCGGCATCACGCGCTTTTTACTTTCGGCGAAAACATTGGCACCAAAGATTTTCCAGTGCCGCTGCATGGCTTCAAATGGTTACCCACACGCCAACCAGTCGTAACAGATCTTTGGAAGACGGCCCGTTCGCCTTCTCACGCGGCGGTGTTCACGACGATCGCGAACTGGTCCACAAGTGGCTTAAAGGACATCACGTGGCGCGGCAAAAAGTATCTCTGGAGCAAATCGCGCGAATTCCTTCGGTTCGTCTCCGCTCCTAAACAGGCTGGCGAAACATTTGAGATGGCGACGAATATCGACGAAACAAAAACGCGCAGAAAATTTGAGCAAAACAATTGGCGGCTAACTTCGCCATTGCAGATGAGCGTCGATTACTGGCTCTACCGCGACTACGTCCAACGCTCGAAAGGTGAATTCACGGTCGCGAAGGACCAATACGTCCGCCTGAATACAGGCTGGTTCAGCGATCGCAGCACATGTTATCTGGCAGCTGGTCGTCCGGTTATTACGCAGGAAACCGGCTTCACCAAAAATTACGGGGGCAAGAAAGGACTCTTGTCATTTCGAACGGTGGACGAAGTCGCAGATGCCGTGAAAGCAATCAATGCCGATTACCTCGCACATTCGCGCGCCGCTCGCGCCTGTGCCCGTGAAGTGTTCGAAGCCGAAACGGTGCTCAAGTCAATTCTCGATCGGGCCGGGATCTGACGGATGTTGCTACCATTTCCCCGGCTCGGGAAATTCACGATTTGAATTTCAATTTAATCGAGGCAGCATCGTTGCAATGAAAATTGCCACCATAATCGCCCGTGTTCTTCTCGGGTTAAGCTTCGTAGTGTTCGGTTCCAATGCGTTTCTGCATTTCATTCCGATGGGAGCGCCGCCGCAGGGTTTGGCCGGAGAGTATTTCCATGCCTTTGCGGAAAGCGGTCAGGTTTACGTTATCGGCGCGCTTCAGGTCATTGCCGGTGCACTTCTCCTAATTGGACGATTTGTTCCGCTGGGACTCACAATTCTCGGTGCAATCATCGTGAACATCTGGTTGTTCCACATCTTTCTCGCACCGGCGAATTTTGAACCTGCAATCTTAGTAACCATTCTTGAATTGTTTTTGGTGTGGCGATACCGCGATGCTTTCAAACCAATTCTGAGCCCCTGATCCAACTATGGCTGCACAACCCGATAAGCCGATCGTTCACGTTGTGGTGCGCGGCGGCGCCGAAAATTTCCAACAGGAAGTCACTGCGGGGAAACATCACTTTGTCTCCGACGAACCAGTCAGCGTCGGCGGCGGCGATGCCGGGCCGGATCCATACGATTATTTGCTCACGGCGCTTGGCGTGTGCACTTCTATGACAATCGGTTTTTACGCGCGGAGAAATCATTTACCCCTTGAAAACGTTGCGGTTTCGCTATGGCATTCGCGCATCCACGCCAGAGATTGTGAGGACTGCGAGACAAAGGCCGGTATGGTGGACAGAGTCGATGTTGAAGTCGAACTAACTGGAGCATTAACTCCGGAACAGCACGCGAAGCTGATGGAGATTGCCGCCAAATGTCCCGTTCATCGGACGCTCACGTCCGAGATCAACATCAGATTGCGAGCTGTGGACAACGCAAAGTAGCGCGACCGTCTCGGTTGCGAACGTTCCGCAAGCCGGAGGCTCGCGCTACTTTAAATCCGTTGCTCTTCCAGATCGTACACGTCGAACCAATGATAGACGACGCGGTTACGCGGAACGTATTGATGGATGTAATTCTCCATGTATTCCTGAAGCTCGTGCGGCAAATCACTGAGACGCAGGTCGCGTTCTTTGTTGTTCCAAGCAACGATCTCGGCACGCGGGCGCTTCTTCGCATTCTTCTCGATCCATTCTGCGATCTCATCGTCCGTCGCACCGCTGGCGACTACCGAACGGAAATCGCCGTAATCAATCTCGGCGAAATTTAACCAGCGCTGATCGAGCGGGCAATTGGAATGGTATCCACCATGCCAATCCACAAGCACTGCGCGGCATTTGTCCACGGCGCGCGCCGCCAACACATAACCTGCCAGTGTGGCTCGCGGGCTGCGCGGAAATTCTTTTCCATCCCGCAAATCAGGCGCAAGCAGTTTCACTTTTTCAAGGTTCTCAGTCATGGCCATTCTGTTTCTCTTGTTCTTGCATTCGGGTAATAAGCTTGCCTCGCGATTCCATGTCATCGCGTTATTGGTTAATCGCAATAGGAGCCACAATTAGGTGTCCGCTGAGTTGTCACTACTCAGCGGAGAAGCTCACCTTCCACCGCCATTAGCCACGCCGGCTGCTCACGATTTTCGATTCAGCAATTCCGGCAACTGATAACGAAGCAGATCGGCAACGTGTTCGATACTGATGTCCGCTGGCGGATAGTTGGCGACGATCTCCGGATCGACGGCATAGTGGCCTTGCCTAACGAAAACGGTCGTCACACGCGTGCTCCAGGTTTTTTTGACGGCGGCCAGGATACGAAGTTTGTCGTCAATCAGCACGTAATGCTCAGCTGGATAGCGCTGCTCGACATTTTCGAGTTCCTGCTCCTTGTGCACGTAAATTAACACACGACCGGCGACAGCATTGGCCAATCCTGAGCGACCGATCTTGAGCGGTTGGAAAACGACGTCGCCATCCGAGAGAATGACTGCAGGACCCCATTGTTGCACATGATCAATCACCTCAATCGCGTTGGGGAAAAAACGCTCGGCGAAAGGATAGTTGATGAAAAAATCAGATACGGACAGCAGATGCGGCGCGCGAGGGTGTTTGGCCCGATAGCGTTGCAACGCGCCAAGATAGTCCGCATACCCAAGGTCACTTCGAAGTTGTTCGAAAATCTGCCAGTATTCTTGCGCTCCTTTGCGGCCGATTTCGCTGACGAGGTGGCGTTGCAGATCCGCTGCAACTCGATCGTTATCCAGCAGCGTGTTGTCGACGTCGAACAAGAAAGTGACGCGAGTAGGAGAAGCATCGCCTTCGTTCATTTTTTCAGTAAGACCAAGCGCTGTGTTAACCGTCGAAATGCCGCGCGCGTGCTACGCCAGGATGCAACTGCTCTCAAACGGCCGCGATAAAGTCAAAGCCGTCATGGTCGTGTTATCCTAGTCCATCGCTTGCTCGATTCAAAAGTCCCATCGACGCTTCATCTAATTTGAGCTTGGTCGCGCCGATCAGCTCTTTCAATTGCGTCAGGTTTGTTGCGCTGGCAATAGGCGCAGTGACCGTGGGCCGCGCCATCAACCACGCCAGCGCGACCCCCGCAGCCGTTGCATGAAGCCGCGTCGCCACCGCGCTCAGCGCCTCAACAATTTTAAAGCCGCGCTCATTCAGATATTTGTTCACGAAATTCCCTCGCGGTTTGTCCGCAACGTCGGCTGCAGATTTGTATTTGCCGGTCAGAAATCCGCTCGCGAGCGAAAAATAGCTGAGAACTCCCAAGCCGTTTTCGATGCATACCGGTTCAAGTGTTTTCTCGTACTCTGCACGATCGTAGAGATTATATTCCATCTGGAGACATTCATACCTTGGCGATCCATGCCTTCTGCTTAGCGCCAGCGCCTGGGATAACCGTTCGGCGCTGTAATTGGACGCGCCGATGGCGCGCACCTTCCCCTGCTCCATCAAGTGTGCGTAAGCTTGCAGCGTCTCGTCCAGAGGCGTGTCGGGATCGTCACGATGTGATTGATAAAGATCGATGTAGTCCGTTTGCAGCCGCCTCAACGAATCTTCGGCCGCACGCAGGATATAAGCCCTTGAAAGACCTTTCCTGCGCGGACCCATTTCCAGCCCGACTTTTGTGGCGATGATCACTTTATCGCGTCTGCCACCCTGCTTGAGCCATTTCCCGATGATTGTTTCCGATTCACCACCACGATTGCCCGGCGCGAATCGAGAATAAGCGTCAGCAGTGTCGATGAGATTAAATCCTGCGGCAACGAAAGCGTCGAGCAATCGGAAGGATGTTCGCTCATCCACCGTCCAGCCGAAAACATTTCCGCCGAACGCCAGCGGCGCAATCTCCAATCCTGAATTGCCCAAGCTGCGTCTTCTCATTTCCTTTGGGGGGGCCGCGATTCTCGAATCGCGCGATTATCTCCATCAAAACGCCGGCGCACTTCGGCGTGGATGCCTTTTTGAATCGACTACGCGCGCGCGCGGTTCATGATGTGTGCGACGACTCCCGAGGACCAGTTTGTTCGAAGTTTGGATGATGAGACCGAGCGTCGCACCTCGTTCCGGTTCGGACCGACGCGCGAAAGGAACTGATTCACTAGTTTTCACGAACTTGCCGAAGCTGAGCTTTGGAATGCGGTCTCTCAACGGCGGGATTGCCGTTTTTGAGTCGCGCACATCCACGCACTTAGTTTCAGCGCATCGTTCGGCTTGAACCGGAAACAAGGATCATTAGATAAAGAGGACCAAAATGAAAAACGATAAACTAGATGGAAAAATTGCGGTAGTAACGGGAGCATCGAAGGGAATCGGCGCTGCGATTGCGAAAGAGTTTGCGGAGGCGGGCGCGTCCGTGGTGGTCAATTACGTATCGGCAAAACAGGATGCAGATCGCGCGGTGGACGAAATCAGTAAGAAGGGTGGAAAAGCTATCGCTGTCCAAGCCAACGTCGCGAAGAAGCCAGAAGTCGAGAGACTGTTCACCGAAGCAGAGAAAGCATTCGGCAAGATCGACATCGTGGTCAACAACGCCGGCGTTTACGAGTTCGTGCTGCTGGAAGAAGTCACCGAGCAGCAATTCCGCCGGATGTTCGATACCAACGTGCTGGGGATGCTCCTCGTAACTCAGGAGGCGCTGAAGCATTTCAATCCTGACGGCGGAAGCATCATTAACATCGGATCGGCCGCCAGCTCGCTGACACCGCCTACAGCCGTCGTTTACAATGCCACCAAGGGTGCAGTCGACGCTATCACTCGGACGCTGGCGAAAGAACTCGGCCCGCGAAAAATCCGCGTGAACTCTATCAATCCCGGTATGGTCGTGACTGAAGGAGCGGTAGCCGGCGGCTATACCGAAGGCGATATGCGAAACACGTTTGAATCGATGACTCCCTTGGGTCGAGTCGGTCAGACGGACGATATCGCGCCAGCTGCGGTGTTTTTCGCTTCAGACGATTCCAAATGGATCACCGGCGAAACGTTGCTTATTGCAGGTGGTCTGCGTTAACGAGTGCCTAACAACAACCCTAATCAAAGCAAAACAAATCATGCCATACGTAACTGTACAATCCATATTACGTAACGCGCCATCAGGTCTGCCGTTTGTATGGGATAGTAAGACAATGCGCCATGGCCTCAATTTTGCTCTCACGACAACGGTCGGTGACATCGACCTCCTTGGCGAAGTTGCCGGTCGCGAGACTTATAACACACTCCTGCCGCATTCTTTCGAGATAGAAGCTTTCGGCATTCGCTTCAAATGCATTGATCTTCCGACTCTGATTCGGATCAAGGAAGCGGCGGGGAGACGAAAAGACTTAGAAGCAATCGCTGAGCTGCGCGTCCTGTTAGAGGAAATCGACAAAAAACAAACCTAGACGTGCACCGGTTTTTTCAGCGACGCGAGTTTATTTACTAGCGCGTTTGTGCCCTTCTCCAGAAGCATTCCCCACGCACTGAGAACTGCGAGCGCGGGAATACAAATCAATAAAAACGCCCAGATCGGTACCTCTCGAATACGCAGCCCGAGCCAGATCACGTACGGCTGATGTGTGAGGTAAAGGCCATACGAATATAGACCGACAAGGCCGAACAATTTGGCGGGCGAGTTAAATATCGCAATAAATCCGGCGATCCCGACAATTTCCAGCATGCAACACGCTCCCGTAGCGAAATCGACAAAGATGTAGGCGTAAAGCCCGTGATAGAGTTGCAGCGCCGCAGGATAGAGGATCAAGCCCGTTAGGAATCCGGCGCCGCGAAGAAGGAACCATTCCATGCGCGCAGGCGACTGCGTGTACCACATTGCCAGCGACACCCCGAGAGCAAATTCCGGCAACCGACATATTGCGAAACCGCCGAGCACCCACAATCCGTTTTGCGGCCAGATCACGAGCAAGACGTAGCGGGAAGAAAATCCCTCAGCGCATCCGATGAACAGAAACCACCCAAGTCCAACACGCCGCGCCGTCCAGAAGAGCAGGGGAAAGATCAAATAGAACTGGATCAGCATGGCGAAATACCACCATGCCGCATTTAGATACATGAAGTTCATCTCGATGTTGATGAACCGAAGCCCGAGCAGACTCAGGATGATTCGATCGTCCACTGGTTCGAGGCGAGCGATGAACGGCGAGACAAGATAGACAACGTGAGCCACCCAATACATCGGATACAGCCGTACGAAGCGCGCCCAATACCATCCGCCCCATGCAATTTCGCCTGTTTCAGCGCGACGCGCAGTCGACTGCATGAGCGTCCATCCACTCAGGATGATGAACACACCAACGGCATGGAAACCGAGTCCTGACACTTTGACCCAAGCCGCTCTTACAACTGTGAGCGCGCTCGCGCCGAGATCGCTCCAATCAGGCGGCGGAAGGACGCCGTGTTGGAAGTACGTCGCGAAAAAATGAAAATAGGCGACGAACAAAATCGCGAGACCCTTTGAAATATCGATCCAAAGCAGTCGCTTCACGGCATCGGCTTAACAGCTTCAAACTACGCTGGTCAAGAACTAGAGCTCATTCAGCAAATAGCACTGTCATGTTGAGCGAAGCGAAACATCTCTAATCTATTTCGGTCCCGGGCCGGTCTGGATTTGATCCGAGATTCTTCGCTTCGCTCAACATGACACGTTGTAAATCGTGGCGCATCGCTTTTGCTGCCGGTATCGCCGGCGGAGCATCGATTTTTGTTTGCTACGTGGCGGCGTTTCTGATTACAGATCGATTAATTAGCTAACCAGAATGAAAATCCCAAAGCTCTTTGCACTCTCTTTGGCAATCGTAAGTGTAGCGACTGTTATCCGCGCAAGCGTGCCGATCATCGTCGCCACTCCCGGCAGAATGGTTTCGGCGATGAAACGGGTTACCGATGCGCAGGATCAGCTTCAGAAAGGTGACGTCGCCGGTGCAAAGCGAAACGTGGATACGGTTCTCCAACATGATCCAACGTTTTGGCCGGCGCTCTACGTACGCGCGCAGATTTATTCACATCAAGGCAAGTACGATCTGGCGCTGAAGGATTGCAACTAAGCGCTCCGGCACGATCGCAGTGTGGTGGAGGCTGCGCTCTTGCGCGCCAACATCAATAGCCGTCTCGGCAAGCACGGAGAAGCCTTAAAGGAATATGATTATCTAATCTCACTTCATCCGCGGAATGTGACGCTCGCCAGGGCTCTCAGCGATCGGGCGTGGTTTCGCGCAACGTGTCGGAACGCATCATTTCGAAATGGGCAACAAGCAGTGAAAGATGCAAAGGGCGCGTGCAGCATAATGAGTTGGAAGGACGAACAAATGATCGACACTCTCGCTGCAGCCTATGCTGAGACTGGCGATTTTAACTCAGCGGTTCAGTACACCGCGCAAGCGCTAGCGGTGAAAGGTATCTCCGCCGACAGCACAAAAATGTTTCAGCAGCACCTTGCGTTGTTTCAACAGCGCAAGCCAATTCGGTCTTGAACCCGGTCAGCGGGCGTGCGCATCGCCGCCGTTTTGGGAGCGAGATGGCGTTTCGCAGAACCGCGCTACAATTGACACAAACACCCAATGCGATGATTCCCGGTGCATTTGTCGCTAGCGTGTAGCCAACTGTTAATTGGGGTGACATCATGCGCATCGTTTCACTCTTACCTGCTGCGACTGAAATCTCGGGTGCGCTTGGGCTGATGGATCAGGTCGTTGGAGTTTCGCATGAATGCGATTTTCCTGAACAAGCCAGTCAGCGACCGCGCGTAACTCACTGTCCAATTCACGGTGCGAAGATGGCGAGCCGCGAAGTGCACGAGTGGGTGCGCCATGCATTACACGATAACGGCACGACTTATACGATCGACGAACCGCTTGTACGAAAACTGCAGCCGGACGTAATCCTGACTCAAAAATTATGCGACGTCTGCGCGGTTGGGTACGGCACTGTCGCCAAACTCGCGCAAACTTTGCCGGGTCCGCCAGGAGTGGTGAACCTTGAGCCAACGAGTCTGGCTGATATTTTTGACGACATTCGACGCGTAGCGCACGCGTGTGACATACCCGATCGCGGCGAAGAGTTGGTCGAAAATTTATCGGAACGCGTTGAAAACGTACGTGAACGCGCCGCAATGATCCCGGATCGCGCACGTTGTTTTCTGATGGAGTGGGTGGATCCACCGTTTTGTTCCGGCCATTGGGGGCCGGACTTGGTGGAGATCGCGGGTGGCGAGGATTCGTTAGGTCGCAAGCATCAGCCGTCGGCGCAGATCGAGTGGCAGCAAGTGCTGGATGCACGTCCAGAGATTATGGTACTTGCGCTTTGCGGGTACGACATCGATCGAGCGCGGCGCGATTATGAAACGCTCAGACGATTTCCTGGTTTTGATTCGATGCGTGCTGTGAATGACCACCAGGTATACGTCGTAAATGCCAGCGCATACTTCGCGCGTCCCGGGCCTCGCATTGTGGAGAGTCTGGAAATTCTCGCGGGAATTTTGCATCCGACGGAATTTCCAGAGTTCGTTTCGCGCGGGCCCGACGATCCGCGTGTGCTTCGGATGAATTGAAACAAATCTTGAAGGCGAGTTCGTTCTTCACCGCAGCGCGTATGCCAGCACAACGCGCGCATTATTGAGCGTTTTGTTTTGCAGATCCTGTTGAACGGTCCGGCCAGACCGACACGACAGCCAAAGCGATCACGATTCCAAGCGAAACTTCGAAAAAACGATGAAGTGCAATGATCCAGGCGGCGTTTGCACGCGGAACAAGCACGATAATGGCGAACGTGACGCCGGCATTCCGATACGCGTTTCTCTCCATCCGAAATGCAGCGCACAAAAGCCCCAGCGAAAACACTGCCGCTGCGAAGGCCAAGAGATTTCCCGGGAAATAGCTTGCCACGAGCGCGCCGGCCAGAGCACCCAGGGCCGTAGCGGCAATCGAAATTAACACAGTCGCGCTGAGTGTTGATTGCATAACAACGAGCGTAGTGATGGCAGCCCAATAGGCCTCGGGCAGTCCGAACAGACGAGCGACTGCGAGCGATAAGGTTGCTGCGATAGCTGTGCGAATTGAATGTATGACGGACGGAAGATTTTCCTGCTCCCAGTTCCAAAGTTTCATCACAAGCATGTTTCACCCGCGCTTAGTGACCGCAACTCCAATCCCGAAGGTGGAACGGGTTGTCCTCAACACGTTGCCAGTGATGCGGCCTTCTGGCCTGATATTTTGCGCCTCCCGCGAATCCGTCTGCCATCGTCTTTCGGCACGGCGAATCTTCGGTCAGGAGAAGCCGATCCACCGTCGACTCAGTGCGCAGGTGGAATGCATTGTCCTCACAAATATGCGTGAACTGATGAAATCTGTGGGTCAACTTCAGATATGCGAATCAGCGACATGAATTGGATGATGGTGGAGGAATATCTTCGGCATGACGATCGCGCGGTACTGCCACTGGGTTGCACGGAGCAACACGCGTATCTGAGCTTGAGCACGGACAGCATTTTGGCGGAACGCCTGGCGATCGAAGCGGCCGAGCCGTTACGTGTTCCGGTATTTCCCGTCGTGGCCTACGGCATCACGCCGTATTTCCGCGCGTTTCCGGGAACGATTACTCTTCGGGTGAAGACCTACATGTCGGTAGTGGGCGACATTCTCGATGCCATGGCCGAGCACCGATTCAAACGCATTTTGATTCTTAACGGCCACGGCGGCAATACGCCTGCTCAAGGGTTTGTCGGCGAATGGATCTCAGATCATCCCGGAGTGCGCGTGAAGTTTCACAACTGGTGGAACGCGCCAAAAGTCTGGGCGCAAGTTCAAGCAATCGATCCCATCGCTTCCCACGCTTCGTGGATGGAAAATTTTCCGTGGACCCGTTTGGCGAAGGTCGAGGTTCCTTCGCATCAGAAGGCGATGAGCGACGCCGAGAAACTACGACGCCTCGAGCCGAAGTCGGTGCGGCAATATCTCGACGACGGCAACTACGGCGGCCTTTATCAGCGTAGCGACGAAGAAATGATGAAGATCTGGCAGACAGGCGTGGAAGAGACGCGCGCGTTACTGATGGAATCGTGGGACTAGATCTAATCGATGGATCGGCTTCTCCTGATCGAAGATTCGCCGTGGCGAAAGACGATGACAGTTGATTCGCCGAGGGCGCAGTTATCCGCAGCATAAAACGACATGATCAACGCGTTGACGACAACGCGTTCCACCTATGTTCGGCCGAAAAGGCTACGTAGATTCGTCCTTGGCGTATTCGAGAATACGTTTCTGTTTTTGTGGTAAATTCCTGTCATGGCCGAAGCATCCGGCGAACTCGAAGGACCTGATTTTGAAAAAGGCTACGAGATCGCAAATGTGCGCGACGGTGAAATGCTTTTGGGATACGCGTTTGGCGAAGCCGTTCTTGTGGCAAGACGCGGTGAAGAGCTTTTCGCCATCGGCGCAACTTGCACGCATTACGGTGGCCCGCTAGCGAAAGGTGTGATGGTCGATTGCGTGGTGCGCTGTCCCTGGCATCATGCGCGATTCGATCTGCGCACAGGTGAAGCTATTGCCGCGCCCGCGCTGAATAATGTCGCCTGTTACAACATCGACAAACGCGGTGAGCGATTTTTCGTAACCGGCAAGATCGATAAAAAGTCGGAGCGCCAACCAAGATCAACGCCTGATAGCGTCGTGATTGTCGGCGCGGGCGCCGCGGGGGGCGCCGCGGCTGAGATGTTGCGTCGCGAAGGCTACGAAGGACTGGTTACTCTAATCGGCGCAGACGAAGCTCTGCCCTACGATCGGCCGAATCTTTCGAAAGATTATCTCGCCGGCAACGCGCCAGAAGAATGGATCCCGTTGCGACCGCCGGAATTCTATCGCGAACAAAAGATTGATGCAGTTACGAACACGACCGTTACGAGCATCGATCCGAAAGCCAGGCAGGTAACGTTGTCCGATGGCCGTTCGTTAGGCTACGGCGCGTTGTTGCTGGCGACCGGTGCTGACCCTGTACAGCTTACGATTCCAGGAGCTGATTTGCCGCACGTTTGTTATCTGCGAACACTTGCTGACAGCCGGCACATCATCGAAAAGGCGAAAAGCTCAAAACGCGCGGTAGTCATTGGCTCCAGTTTCATAGGACTGGAAGTGGCGTGGTCGTTGCGGGAGCGGAAACTGGAAGTGGCGGTGGTCGGAAGAGATTCGGTTCCGCTCGCGAAAGTCTTAGGAATCGAAATGGGAAATCTCGTTCGTCACACGCACGAAGCGCATGGTGTGAAATTTTCTCTGGGTCGGACACCTGCGGTGATTCACGACCAATATGTGCAACTCGACGACGGAACGAAATTGGACTGCGATTTAGTGGTTGTTGGAGTCGGCGTTCGCCCCAACACGCGTCTTGCTGAGCAAGCAGGCATTGCGACCGACAACGGTGTGTTGGTCAATGAGTTTTTGGAAACGAACGTTCCCGGAATTTTTGCCGCGGGCGACATTGCGCGCTGGCCTGACCCGCGCGCCGGCCGAATTCGCGTGGAACACTGGGTTGTAGCTCAGCGTCAGGGTCAGACTGCCGCGCGTAATATTCTCGGCGCACGCGAACGTTTCAGGACTTCGCCATTCTTCTGGAGTAATCATTTTGACCTACACATCCACTACGTCGGTCACGGCAGTGGCAGCGATGATGCGGACGTATCCGGCGATTTGAAAGACAAACATGCCTCGGTGGTTTTTCGCTCCGACGGCAAAGTCAGTGCTGTTGCGAGTGTCGGTCGTGACCGCGAGAATCTGAAAGCTGAAGTAGCGCTTGAGCGCGGCGAAGAATTCTCTCCGTCGTGATTTTGGCGAAAGCCGGCTCGCAAACGGAACGGCTAAGAATCGGCGCGCGTTGGCAGATGTTTTTCAATCGCGTCGATGAGCTCGGGAATGCTGATCGGTTTCGCGACTAACGGATGTCCCTGGATCTGAAGGCCGCTGTTCGCCTCGCTGTGCGTGACCAGCGCCGTCAGGAAAATTATCGGCGTCTCGTGCAATTCACGATCGGCTTCAATTTGTGTCGCTAATTCGCCTCCGTCTATCTTTGGCATCACGATGTCGAGCAAAATCAGGTCCGGTTTGAAGTCGTGCGCCGTCTGATCAGCCCTTGCGGCGTCGTTCTCCTCTAGTACGAGATAGGGGCCTGATCTCTCCAAAAGGATTTTTACGAGGTGGGTGCTGTTCGCGTCGTCATCGACGATCAGAATCCGTCGTTTTGCTTTTCCAGCTGATCCCGGGATGGGATCCTGCGGGCGCGAATCACCGCTGGCCATGCGCGAGGACAAATCCGGGTTGAGCAATGTCGTCATGATTTGTTGTCACGCGCTCAACCAGGTGACAATCCATGCTCCCAATAATCCCAGAAATATACCGACTAGTGGACTGGCCACCGCGAACCAAAACGGAATTAGCTCTTTTAATGAAATTGTTTCGTTTTCGACATCCGCGGTTTGAACAGTCGCTTTCATAGCCTCCCGCGTATGGTTCGGATCGAACTGCGATCGCGCGTGTATGGGTCGGTTTATTAAAATCAGACGTTTGTATATTGATGCCCCTCGCTATTAAACAACACTTATTTGCCAGTTGCGATTCTCCCAGCGTTGATCGCGTTTCCAGAAAATTGTAAACGCAAATACTGAACCGCCGAGCCATTCGCCGGTTGAAAAATCTGCGAACCAAAGATCGAGTTTGTCCTGCTGCATCGTTTGCGCCTCGTTAGTCCGCTGCCAATTATCCGTTGACCAGGTGATGCTTGCCTCTTCGGCGAGGATGATCCGCAAAATTTTGCCGCGCGCCATCCGCTGCATCGGGTGACGAATCGTCCAAATCTCGAAACGATTCGGAACTGGATTCACTACGTATCGCTGATAAGCGGGATCGACGCGATGGAAGCAAACGCCATCATGCCGGCTCCGGACGAGCGTAACGTACTCGGCGTGTGACCAGCAAAGCGGCATCGCCGCGCCCGTCGGACAACCGCGTTTCATTCTTGCGTGCGGCAGGTCGGGTCCGTCCCAAACCTGTTCGGTCAGCATGCCGCCCTCATTCGAAAAATCTTCGATCGTCGTGATGAACGGTTTAGGATCGCGACCGGCTGCGAGTTCGTAATGGCCGCGTTCGCCTGTTAAAATTGGCCAGCATCGACCTACTCCGGTCCCGTCATAAGCGCTGCCGTCATCCCTTTGGCCGTAGCCATCATGATTATAACGACGCCAGCCCGGACCTTGTGGTAGGTCGTGCTTGAGAACGCGATCGATCACTTTAATCGAGTCGCACACCAGCGGATCGTCCGCGGATCGAATGCCGTATCGGACCAGATGAAGGAAATCGCCGCCCACAATATTTCGCGCCGGATGACGGCCGCCGCCGTTGGCGATCTGAATCATCTGTGTATTTGGATCGGAATGAGGATCAGGTGCATTCGGATCAGCGGGATTAATGCGGATGTAATGGCGTGGAATTCCTGGCACCAATTCGCCTGCTGTCGTGACTGTCCACTCTTCGACATGCGCCGCGAGCCAGTCAGCGTACGCGAAAACGAAATCAGCCGCATCAGTGTTGCCGGTTTCCATGCCCCAATCAGCGGCGCACGCAAGTGCGGCAATCACCACCGCCAACGTCGAAGGCGAATAGCCGGAATTTTCTTCCCAGCGTTCCTGGGCGGTTACCGGCCCTCGCAGGATCAGGCGTGCCGCAGCGCGCACAATCATTACGCGCGGTTCGAACAGACCGAGCGCATTGTTCTTGTGCAAACGCCACGCCAACAAAATTGGAAACGCAACTTGATCAAGCTGCAGCCCGGACCAGTAGGCAGTCCCATCGATCCAACTGTTTTGCGGGAAACTGCCGTCCGGCCGCTGAATCGCCGCCAGCCAGATCAACGCGCGCAGCGGCGTGCCGCTCTGACCTGTGGCCAGAAGCGCGGTTGAGCTCTGCACCAGGTCACGCGTCCAAACGAGGTGATAACCACCGAAGTCTAAATCGCCTTTGGCTTCGCCCCACGGGATGCTCATCGAGGCGACGATTGCGCCTTGGAAAACCTTGTCTTCATGCGCGAGCAAAACACACCGGCTCAGCCGATACTCGCCGCCGCCATCGGATGTATCGTTGCTGAAATCGAACTCGGGATTGATCACCGAGCGTTGCCACTGACGAACATACCCTTCGCGGTTTGATTCAAATGGCTCCGCCAGCGATTGGAACAACTTCGTGGCAGCGCTTTGGTAACTTCGGCCAAGAGCAACAGCGACCGTAAATTCACCGCTATCCGGCAAATCAATTTCGCCGGTCAACGCGATATTTCCGTCAGAGGCTGTTCGAAAGTTCCAATCCATTTTGAAGTTGTCCATCAGATCCTGCCAGCCATCGCTGAATCCGACGTAACCGACCGAACGCCGGGTAAAACCACTGCTACTTGCGATAAGCAGGTGAACGTTTTCGCGCTGTGCGTGCATCAGTTTGTAATCACCGAGTTCAGTGCATGACCCGGAGTTGCCGGCGCCAAAGCCAGCCAGGTGCGGCGCCAGCAATGCGTACAGGCGCAATTTGCCGCGTAAAGATTCGTCGAACACCTCGAGTTTTGTGCGCACGAGCAGGACCGACCGATGCGGATCCGTGAGCACATCTTTTACCAGCCGGTAGCGACGGCGCGGTTCCGAATTCGTTAGGCGATAAAAGAGACAATCGCGCTCCGGGTATTCGATTTCGTGATTCAGGTCGCGCTTTTCTTCGTGGCAAAATGTTTCGCCGTCGCTGATGAGAAACTGAAAGTCCCGCGTATTTGGTTTGTCGACGTGAGGATAATAAATCTCGTTCACAATGCCGTGACTTAGTGTGAACCACACGCGGCAACTGGTGTGATACGCGGTGCCGACACCCTCTTTTGCGCTGGACGTCCAGCGCGGTTCGATTCCCGGCGCGCCGAACGGCACTGCGTTCTGAGGTGAACTCACCCCTAAGCGTTAGACGAATCGAAACTGAACAGCAAGATCGGCAGAAACTTTGGAGTTCCGCGTTACGCGGTCCGGGGGAATTTTGCGGCCTCCCGAGCCGCCTGAAGGCGGGACTCCGAACCGATCCGCTTGATTCAGCCCCTCACGCAGATTAAGCGTGGCTTTGGCATATGGCTCGATCGAACACGGGTGAAGTGTTGCGTGCTCACTGCAGCGCGATTGCACAGGAGGAAGCGGTGCTGCGTGAAGGTGGCGGCAACGCTGGCCACGAGCGTCAGCGCAAGATGGGCCGCTTATCGGTACGTGAGCGGCTTCGGCATTTGCTCGATAAAGACTCCCCGTTTTTCGAGATCGGACTTTGGGCTGCTTACAAAATGTACGATCAATGGGGAAAAATTCCCGCGGCGGGGGTCGTCACGGGCATTGGTAACGTCGAAGGCGTTCCATGCATGATCGTGGCCAATGACGCAACCGTGAAAGCCGGCGCGTTTTTTCCGGCGACGACAAAGAAGGTGATTCGCGCGCAGCGCATCGCGTTCGAAAACGCGCTCCCGCTTATTTACCTCGTCGATTCGGCAGGCGTCTTCCTGCCGATGCAGGATGAAATTTTTCCCGATGAAGATGATTTCGGCCGGATCTTTCGCAATAATTCAGTGATTTCAGCGGCGGGCCTCGCGCAGTTTGCGGCCATCATGGGCAACTGCGTAGCTGGCGGGGCGTATCTGCCGGTGTTGTGCGACAAAATTTTGATGACGCAAGGAAGCGGGCTTTATCTCGCCGGCCCGTCGCTGGTGAAAGCCGCCATTGGTCAAATTGTCGACGCGGAAGACCTCGGTGGCGCGAAAATGCATTCGGAGATCAGCGGCACAGTGGACTTTTTCGAAAAGGACGATCCGTCGTGTCTCAAGCGTCTTCGCTCGTTAGTCGCCTTGTTACCCGAAGCAACTGGTAGCGCGCGACCGGTCCGAGCCGGACTGGCGGTTGGCGCGCCGAGTTCAAATAAGTCAAGGCCGGCAAAAAATCCGGACGGTGTTTACAATCTGATCAGTTTCGAGGGGCGGCAAACTTACGATGCGCGTGACCTGCTTGCCATGGTTGTCGACGAAAAGTCACTGAATGAATACAAAGCCGATTATGGCAAAACACTTGTGACGGCCTATGCGCGCATCAATGGCCGGCCGGTGGGAATCGTTGCCAACCAACGCGTGCAGGTCAGGACGAAAAAGGAAGGAATCCAGATGGGCGGCGTCATTTACGCCGACAGCGCAGACAAAGCAGCGCGGTTCATCATGGATTGTAACCAGACGAATCTCCCGATCATTTTTTTCCAGGACGTGAGCGGGTTTATGGTCGGTCGCGACGCGGAAGAAAGCGGGATCATTCGCAGCGGCGCCAAGCTCGTGAATGCCGTGAGCAATTCGATCGTGCCGAAGATTACCGTGATCGTTGGAGGATCGTTTGGCGCTGGCAATTACGCCATGTGCGGTAAGGCGTATGATCCGCGATTTATCGTGGCCTGGCCGAATGCGCGTTATGCCGTGATGGGCGCCGCGCAAGCGTCGGACACCGTGTTCTCGATCCTCGCTAGGGCGCGCGAGCGCGGCGACAAAAAAGCGTCACCTGAGGAACTGGAAGAACTACGCGCGCAGGTGAAACAAAGTTATGAAGAGCAAACCGATATTCGCTACGGCGCCGCGCGCGGGTGGGTGGACGCTATCATTCAACCGCACGAAACGCGTGACGTGCTGATTCGCCTCTTGGACTACGTTTCGCGTCCGATGCCAAAGGCACATTTCCACACCGGAGTCATTCAAACGTAATTCGTCATTCGGATTTCGTCCTTCCCATCATGCCTGTCGTCATAGTCGAAAAAGAGTCGGCACAGGTAAGCGTCGTAACTCTCAGCCGGCCTGAACGCCGGAACGCGCTTACCCTCGAGCTTTTAACTGAATTATGTGCGGCCATTAACGACGCGTCGGAAGAACCGGAGCAGCGCGTTCTAATTTTTCGCGGAGCAGGCGCGGCATTTTGTACCGGTTTGGATTTGAAAGAAGCAGCCGACACCACAAATGCGCACGCGACCGCCGAAATGGTGGCGAACACTTTAATTGCGATCAGCCAAACGCGGCTTGTCACGATTGCGGCAGTGCATGGCGCTGCGGTCGCCGGCGGCGCAGGGGTAATGTCGGCGTGCGATTTTGTTGTCGCCGCGGAGAGAACAAAGATCGGATATCCCGAAGTGCGCCGAGGTCTCGTTGCCGGATTGGTTATGACATTCCTGCGCCGGCAGATCGGCGAACGAAATCTGCGCGAGCTGTTGTTCAGTGGAGAATTAATTGACGCCGTTCGCGCGAAGGAGATCGGACTGGTGAATCGCGTCGTCGCTGCAGAGGATGTGATGAGTGAAGCACGAAGATTTGCCGCGTCAGTATTGCAAGGAGCGCCCGGCGCACTGACGCAAACGAAGCGCCTCGTAGAGGAACTTTGGTGGCAATCGGTGAAGGGAGATGTTGATCTCGCGCTAAAATATCACATGCACGCGCGTGAGTCGGACGAAGCGCGCGAAGGAATCGCCGCCTTTGGCGAAAAGCGGAAGCCAAGCTGGGCGAAATCTTAGCCCACCAGGTGGAACCGTTTGTCCGCAATCGGTTGGCTTTGGGCCCGTTTCAACGTGTTGGGGACACACGTTCCAGCATTGAACTGGTCGAACAGCGGACTGGAGAAGCCGCTCGTTGAATTGCGAGATTCGTTAGGCAGTCTGCGGTGCCGTTCTCGGCGCCAAACTCCCAGCCGTCGGTCCTTCGTATTGCGCGCTGCCGAAGCCGAGAATGGGAAAGAAAATCACTCCCAAAAAAGCAAGGCCAAGTCCGAACCCCACGCCTTTGCCGAAGCTTTTAGCCAAATCGATGCAGAGAATTATACAGATTATGAAATTCACCAACGGGATAAGCATCAAAAGGATCCACCACCACGGTCTGCCCACAATCTTGCACCAAATATAAAGATTATAGATTGGGATGATGCTGGCCCAACCGGGCTGGCCGGCTTTGGTGAACACTTTCCACATCGCCACGATTATGAGCAGCGCAATGAGTAGCCCGAAAATAATCGAGACTGGGCTTGGATTACTCTCAGTGCTGTAATCGACCTGTGCGAGCAGGCGTGCGGGTGTGAACAGAGCGGTTTGCGTAACTTCGATGAGTGAGTTCATAGCGGTAAAGAGCTACGCGACGGTTTAAGAGACCACTGGTAGCGGGGCAAGCAAAATCTTCGCTGGACCTAAGATACTTCGGCGCTTAGCGATGTCGGTAACGGCAGATCAGCATTCCTCGATTGCAGACGTCCAACTCCGCAGGCCCAACGCCGGCGATCCGCTTCCTCAACCGAAACGCTACTTGTGCACTTTCTTTTTCTTGTGTTTTTCTTTGGCCTTTTTGTTGAAAGGCGTGCTTGTTGGTGTCGGCGACGGCGTGCCAGAAAATAGTAATGTTGGCGTCGGCCGAACCCGTGGCTGAGCCAATATCTTCTGATGAGTATCTTTCAGTGCTTGCAAGGCCACCTTGAGTTCCGGGGTGGTGGCCATAGCAGACATTCGCTGGTAGTACACCTCGTAATAACTGCGGAGCCTTGTTCGCTTTTCCAAATCTGTCCGGGCGGCTTGTGCGTATTTCTTTGCCGCTTGAACATCCGGATCATTGACAGTGCGATTCTTCAATTGCCGCCACAGCACGTGCATTTGCAATGCGTCGGCCTCTTTGCCTAACGACTTAGGCTTAAAACTGTCGTCAAGCTCCTTCAGTTCCGGCAGCTCGGGACCGTTTGGCGGTGGCGTGGGGCTCGCTTCTTCTTCCTCTTGTTGTGGAAAGAGATCCACAGACGGCGGCGCAGCTTCCTGTCCGTGCATCACCAGCGCGGCAATCAACATTGCGCTCGAAAAGATCACCCCGTATTTTTTCATCTTTGTTTCGTCAAACGTAGCCGATTTTTTCGATGCGGGAAGGCGCTAGCCGTGGTAAAGAACCGCGCGGTATTTCGGGGCGTAGCTTAGCTTGGTAGAGCGCGTGGTTTGGGACCACGAGGTCGGAGGTTCAAATCCTCTCGCCCCGACATCCAAGGAGTAACGGCTTCCCAAGCCATCGTTCCTGTGTTCAGAGTCTCGGTATTCCACCGCGACGCGCGGGACGCCAACCCAACGTTCTACCCCAAATTCGGCGCGAGCCGTTTTTCCACTGCCGCTATGTCTTCATTTCGCCGGGTCGCGTAATCAACTGCTTGATCGTGTCCGATCTGACCGACCCCAAAATATTTGGATTCTGGATGCGAAAAATAGACCCCGCTCACGCTCGCGCCAGGATGCATTGCAAACGATTCCGTTAATTTCATCCCTGTGTTGTTCTCTGCATCGAGCAGATCAAAGAGGGTTCGTTTCTCGGCGTGATCGGGACACGCTGGATAACCGGCGGCGGGCCTGATGCCGCGATATTTCTCGCGAATGAGATCAGCCTTCGACAATTGTTCATCGCGCCCAAAGCCCCATGCGATGCGAGCTTGTTTATGCAGATATTCGGCAAACGCTTCAGCTAATCGGTCAGCTAAAGCTTTGGTCATGATCGCGCTGTAATCATCGAGCTGACCCTTGAACTCCTCTGCAAGCTCGTCGGCGCCATGGATCGAGACGGCGAATCCGCCGAGATAATCCGGGAGTTGATGGTTGACAGTTGAGAGTTGAGAGCGTGCAGGCGCGACGTAATCGGCGAGACAGTGATTAAATTGTCCGGGTGGCTTTTGCATCTGCTGACGCAGAAAATAAAAGGTGGCGATTTTTTCAGTGCGGTCCTCGTCAGCGTAAACATCAACGTCATCGCCGACGGCATCTGCGGGCCAAAAACCATAAACGCCCCGCGGTGTCAGGAGATCTTTCGCTGCAATGCGGTCAAGGAGTTCCTGCGCATCATCGAAAAGCTCGCGCGCTTGTTTGCCGATCTTTGGGTCATCGAAAATCGCCGGATAACGGCCGCGTAATTCCCACGCATGAAAAAACGGCGACCAATCAATGTATTCGGTCAAATCGCGCACCGCGATTGATGTTTTGTCCCCGCCGTAAACGCGCACTCCAAGAACTTCGGGTTTCGGGGGCACATAGCTGCTCCAATCAATTCGTGTTCGATTGGTACGCGCCTGCTCAAGCGTTAGCAGCTTTTTGCGTTCGCTTTTTGCCGCGTGTTCGCGGCGCAACCGCTCGTAATCGTCGCGCGTTTTTTTGTCGAAGTCCGATTTCAGTTGCTCATTCAGCAACGCGCTTACCACACCGACCGCGCGCGACGCATCGAGCACATGCACAGTGCTCGCGCCATAATGCGGCGCGATTTTGACGGCGGTGTGGGCCCGGCTGGTCGTGGCCCCCCCGATCAGAAGCGGCAACCGAAAACCTTCACGCTCCATCTCCTGCGCGACATGAACCATTTCGTCCAGCGATGGCGTGATCAGACCGCTTAGGCCAATCGCGTCCGCCTTTTTCTCGCGTGCTGTATCGAGGATTTTCGCTGCGGGAACCATCACCCCGAGATCGATTACGTCGTAGTTATTACATTGCAGAACTACGCCCACGATATTTTTACCGATGTCGTGCACGTCGCCTTTTACAGTCGCCATGACGATGCGGCCCTGCGGCTTCGCGTCAGCGGATTTTTCTGCTTCCATGAACGGCATCAAATACGCCACGGCTTTTTTCATCACGCGCGCGCTTTTCACCACCTGCGGTAGAAACATTTTGCCCGAGCCAAACAAGTCGCCGACCACGCTCATTCCCGCCATGAGCGGACCTTCGATCACATCGAGGGGTCGCTTGCATTTTTGGCGCGCTTCCTCGGTGTCGACATCAATGTGATCAACGATGCCTTTAACCAATGCGTGTTTCAGGCGCTCTTCGACGGATTGCTTTCGCCATATTTTATCGGCGACCGGCGCTTTGCCTTTCGCCTTTACGCGTTCTGCAAATTCGACCATGCGTTCGGTTGCGTCGTCGCGACGATTTAACAGCACGTCTTCGACGCGTTCCCGCAGTTCGGGATCGATTTCTTCGTAAACTGCCAGCTGCCCGGCGTTCACGATTGCCATGTCTAACCCGGCACGAATTGCGTGGTAAAGAAAAGCGGCGTGCATCGCTTCGCGCACAGTGTTGTTGCCGCGAAATGAAAACGAAATATTGCTGACGCCGCCGCTAACGCGCGCACCGGGCAGGTTTTGTTTGATCCAGCGCGTCGCTTCGATGAAATCGACAGCGTAATTGCGGTGCTCATCGAGACCCGTTGCGACTGTCAGAATGTTTGGATCGAAAATGATATCGTTTGCGGGAAAGTCTGCCTTTTGGGTCAACAGCTCGTAAGCGCGCGCGCAGATTTCGGTCTTTCGTTGGAAATTGTCAGCCTGACCTTTTTCATCGAACGCCATCACGATGGCCGCTGCGCCGTATCGCCTGATCAATCGTGCGTGGTACAGAAATTCTTCTTCACCGTTCTTCAGACTGATCGAGTTCACGACCGCTTTGCCCTGCACACATTTCAGTCCGGCTTCGATCACGGTCCACTTTGAGCTGTCGATCATGAGGGGGATGCGCGCGATTTCCGGTTCGCTGCCGATCAAATTCAGGAAGCGAACCATGGCCGCTTCTGAATCGATCATCCCTTCGTCCATGTTTACGTCGAGCAGGTTCGCGCCGCCCTGCACCTGCTGGCGCGCGACAGCCAAGGCGCCTTCGAAATCGCCCGCCAGGATCAGCTTCGAAAACTTTGGCGAGCCCGTGATATTAGTGCGCTCGCCGATCACAGCGAAACCAAAGTCCGGCGTGATCTTTAGCGGCTCGAGCCCGGACAATTCCAAGGCGTTGGAACGGCGGTCATCCTGAGCCCCGAACGGCTTCGGGGTCGAAGGATCCCGCGAAGTTAAGCTAATGTTCTGTTCCACGGGATTCCTCGACGTTGCTCGGAATGACGGGTGAAACGCGAGGCTTGCAATCGCGGACACGATCCACGATTGCGCGGATGTGTTCCGGAGTTGTGCCGCAGCAGCCGCCCACAATGTTTAGCCAGCCGTTTGTCGCCCACGCTGCAAGCTTCGGTGCAAATGATTCTGCAGTTTCAGGAAATCCGGTCGGCGAAAGCGGATCGGGCAATCCCGCGTTTGGGTACGCGCCGACGTAAAACGGTGCGATCCGTGAAAGTTCCTCGATGAATGGTTCCATCTCATCAGGACCCAGCGCGCAGTTCAAACCAAGGACAAGCGGTCGCGCGTGCGCGATTGAAACAAGAAACGCTTCCACGGTTTGGCCGCTCAAATTCCGTCCCGATTTATCGATCACCGTCCCTGAAATCATCAGCGGCACATTGCGGCCGATTTCCGCCGATGCATCGGTAATGGCGAACAATGCGGCCTTGCCGTTAAGCGTGTCGAAAATGGTTTCGACGATGAGAAGATCGACACCGCCTTCAAGCAGCGCCTTCCCTTGATCGAAATAGGTTTGGCGCAGCTGATCGAACGAGACCGCGCGAAATGCCGGATCGTTTACGTCGGGTGAAATCGAGGCAGCGACTGGAAGCGGTCCCATGGATCCGCCAACATATCGTCGCTGACCGGTTTCATTCGCGGCCTGATCCGCGGCATGGCGGGCGATCCGCGCAGCCTCGAAATTAATTTCGTGAACGAGCGCGCGAAGATCAGCATCGTCGATCACGCGCTGAAAGAATTCCTGATCTTTGCGCCCAGCACTAGGTTCGCCTTGAAAAAGGAAATCGTGGAAACCAATGGTTGTTCCGCTGAAGGTGTTCGTTTCAATGATATCCGCACCCGCTTTGAGGTAATCGGAATGAATTTCCCGGATCACCTGGGGTTGAGTCACGTTCAACAGTTCGAGGCTGCCTTTGAGATCTTTGCCTTGCCAATCGCGAAAACGCTCGCCGCGGTAATCGGCTTCGGACAATCTGTAGGCTTGGATCGTCGTCCCCATCGCACCATCGAGCACGACGATCCGCTCGCGCATCAATGCTTCCAGAGGATGAACTCCATTTGTCGCCATAATCCGGCAACTTAAATGGCGTTTCGTTTCCCGATCAAGGAACAAATTCACGCATCATGATGCGTCGATATGTTCTCTAACTCCCGCTCGTGCTCCTGCTCCTGATCGTAATCGAAACACGATGGCAAAAAATCACGGCGTCAAAATCGCCTATGTCGTTAGGACCGCGCACCGCCGCACGCGCCAACGTTTCGGCGGCCAGGCACTGCCCACGCGCGCTCTACCTGCGTCGCGTGCACTGCATTTATAGAGGCGGTTTGTAGCAACCGCTGAATTTTGTAGGGCGTCTGTGCCAGTCCCGAACGCTTTCGGGACTCACAGAACACCCTACAAGTTATTCAGCATTACGGCGCTATGCGATCCGTTAGCGTGTCGGTGTGAAAGTCGGCGTGGTCACGCAAACGATTCCACGGACCATCTTTCTTGGATGTCTGACCGACGCTGTTTTTCTCACCCTTGGCATAGTCATCCCATGAATTGTACCGAGCGACGGCGAGAAAGGTCCAGTCGGCGCCTTCCAAGTGCTGCATCAACACGTTCCCGGCAGTAGTGTCGTCTGACGCATTTGGCAATTCACCAAGCAATTTTTCCAATTGCTCCCGATGACCGGGGGCAGGGCGATAATAAGAGACGGAATAAACTGAACCGGTTGTGTTCGATTTCGACTCCGCATCAATGCCCATCGCCTTCGTGAACTCTTCCCACGAAGGACCGTTCACGAACGTGTCGGTGTGCCACGCCCCCAAGTCGCGTTTGTCTGGCGGCACAGCGGTTCCCGCAGCTTCCACGGATGCTTTCGGGCCGAGATGCGTAATTACGACATAATCCCATGCGTCACCGTCTTGATGACGCAGAACAATGAAATGATCGGGCATCGGGTTAGTGGGATCCGGTGTTTTCAGCCAATCGCCCAACTGCAGTGCTTTGCCGAGCGCGGCTTTTGCGAAATGGACGTGATAAACATCTGTCCGTTTTCCGGCTCCCGCCGTCGCTTTCGTTTCGCCTGCAGCGGGTTTTGGCGACGTCTGGCCGTGGACGAACGTCGCCGGTAGCGCGCCAAGCAATGTGATGGCGGCAATGACAATGGTTGATTTCATAATGATAATGTTTCTTTCTGGTTTGGGTTGAACGCGACCTCGTTTGAGGTCCTGGCAGACAGCAGAGATAAGTTGTGTCTGCTTCTTGCTTTGTTTCCGCGCAGGTATGAGGAGCGACGCCTAAGGTGTCAATGCTTATTTCTAGTCGCAGATAGCGGTCTTCAGCATTATTTCACCAGTTCGATTGAGCCCCATGGGTTGCTTCAATATTGGACAAAGGCTTCGTCTGGGTAGCAGTATAACCAACGTTCGCCGGGCTGCGCGGATGCGATCACCGGATGTCCACTGGCGCGCGCGTGTTTGGTGGCGTGCTGGTTCGGCGAGCTGTCGCAGCACAGCGTGACTCCACACGTCTGGCATGTCCGTAGGTGCACCCAGTAGGAATCGATCGTTATGCATTGTTTGCATTCGCGACGATGCGGCTGCTTAACCGAATCAATCTCGATCGCATCCAGATGAGAACAGCCTCGCGTGCTCATGGTCCATTACTGCGGTGATTTGCATTCGCTGACCCGTTCCGTCGTGATGCAAGACTCATATGGATTCCGGCGACCGCCATGCCGCCTTCCCCGACAGCCGCCGCACAACGCTTCACTGATCCAGAGCGGACATCGCCGGCGGCAAAGATTCCCGGGAGACTCGTTTCAAGCGGAGCAGGGCGGCGTTTGTTGTCGCGCCAAGCTGGTGCGTCCACGACGTCGCTACCAGTTTTCACGAATCCTTTCTCGTCCCGCTCGATTTCCGCTGGCAACCACTCTGTGCATGGGCGGGCGCCAATCATCGAGAACACTGCTGGCGTTTCAACGACTCGACGCTCGCCCGTCCTGTTATTTTCCAGTTCGACTTGTTGCAGTTTTTTTCCGCCGGACATTTTGCGGATCT
>JBJMXF010000147.1:0-4584 GCA_045809725.1 Candidatus Udaeobacter sp.
CTGCTTCATGCAAAGAGAGTGAGATGGATTCAGAGTGCGAGATTCGCCAGGCGGGCCAGACACCGACAAGGACTCCCGCCAATACGGCGGCAAATGTGGTAAAGGCGAGCACGTGCAAATCGATCTTCGTCTCCTGAAACCGCGGCACGTTCGGCGGTGTGAGTGCGAGAATCGCATCCATGCACCAGACCGTCAGCAAAACTCCGGCAACTGCACCGAGCACCGCGAGCAATGTGCTTTCGACGAGTAATTGCCGTGCGATACTCCAGCGGCTGGCGCCGAGTGCAGCGCGCACCGCAATTTCTCGAGCGCGACACAGCGCACGGGCAAATTGCAGATTCGCGACATTCGCGCACGCGATCAGAAGCACGCATACCACAGCAGCAACCAGAAGATTCAAGCTGGCGCGATAATCGGCGACGGTTGATTCAAACAGCGGCTGCAATCTCACTCGCCGCCCCGCGTTGCTTTCCGGATATTTTTTCTCCAGATCGCTGGCGATCGTGTTCAGATCGCCCGCCGCCTGCGAGATCGTCACACCGGGTTTCAATCGGCCCAGTCCCGACCAACCTTGATGAGAGTCGCGATCGAGCATCCATGGTTCCTTTGCAATTTCGCTGAGCGGCAGCAGCACGTGAGGATTTCGGCCGAATTGAAGCTGGGCTGGGAATACGCCTATGATCTCGCGTTGCAATCCATCGATCAACGCGCGCCGGCCAAGAATGGATGACGAAGCACCAAAATCGCGGCGCCAGAGATTTTCACTGATCAGTGCGATGTTCGGCGCGCCTGCCATATCGTCTGCTGCGCTTAAGTCACGACCGAGCTTGGGCTTCAACCCGAGCACAGAAAGGAAGCCGGAGCTGGCGCGGACACCGCGGAGACGCTCCGGCGATCCGAGCCCGGCGCCGACCGAAAAATTAAACGATTCGCGCCTAACAAGCGCGATATCCGTGAAGCTCTTCTGGGCGGCGTGCCAATCGAACCAGTTCATGTACCCAACCGCACCGTTGTCAAAAATGTGTGAGCTTTCGCGAAGGACGATCAATTTGTCGGGATCGGGGTACGGCAGAGGTCGCAACAGCACTGCGTTGACTACGCTGAAGATCGCGGTGTTCGCCCCAATGCCGAGCGCGAGCGCGAAAATCGCAATGATGGTAAAACTTGGATTTTTCGCGAGCTGCCGAATCGCGTAACGAAGATCGTCTAGCATTCGATTGATCTCCGCAGGTTATTCATAACGCAGCGCGGTCACGGGATCGACACGAGTGGCCCGCCGCGCCGGAATGAAACAGGAAAGCGCGGCAACAACTGTCAGCAGAGCGGCTACTGCCAAATAAATTGAAGGATCCAGCGCGTTCACTTTGAAAAGAATGTTTCGCAAAGCGGCGGCAACGAGCACGCCCAGCAACAAAGCGGCGGCGCCGGCGCCAAGGAAAAGGCCAATGACCAACTGCCAGGCACCTTGCGTCATGACCATTCGGAAAATCCGGCGCGCATCCGCTCCGAGCGCCATTCGAATTCCAAACTCCTGTGTGCGCTGGGTCACAGAAAAACTCATCACGCCGTAGAGACCCACCGCGGAGAGAAGAAACGCGACGCCACCGAAAATCGCGAACAGACTAACGACGATACGATTGCCGGAAAGATTTTGGGCATGGAACTGAGCGGGTGTGCCGGGAAAATAAATCGGTACGTCCGAATCAAGTTGAGTGACGGCTTTGGTCAGCACAGGTCCGAGCGTTTCCGCACGCTGGCCCGCGCGGGGTCGGACGAGGATGGTGCAAAATTGAGTCACAGGCGACGCGCCCAGCAGCGGCATGTAAAAGCCGGCAGAGTCCGTCTGCTGATCGAATGGTCCCTGCATCAAAGTATCGGGAACGACGCCCACGATGGTTCGCCATGGTGTCGGCTCACCCGGGTTGAAGATGCGAATCTGATGTCCGAGCGCGCTTTGTTGTCCCCAATGCTTCCGCGCCAAAGTCGCGTTTACAATCGCGACCGGTTGCTTCGCATCGGCATCATCAATTGTGAACTCGCGCCCTTCCAAAATTTTCAGCCCGAGCGTCGAAAAATAGTTATCCGACACGGATTCAAAGTTCCCCCGGGGCCGATCGCGGTCGGTAAGATAATTTTGGCCGTCAACTTCGTACTGGCCGCCGCCGGCAAACGTCATTTGCAAGCGATCACTTAGAGCGGCCGAATCGAACTCCGGGTTGGCGCGCAATTCTCGAACGGCGCGCTTAAAAAACTCGCGACGGCCATCTTCGGTATAGGCGCCTTCCATCAATGCCAGTCGCGCGCTATAAATCGCAGTGTCGTCGTAACCGTAGTCGAGCTGAAGCTGATTTCTGATCGACCTGATCTCAAGTGTTGCCGCAATCAACAGCGCGGCGGTGAGTGCGATCTGTCCGATCACGAGCAGCCGGGTGATGATGTTGACCAATCGGCTGGTATTGCCTCGGCCCCCTTCCTTCATCATCTCGGCTGCATTGCTGTGAGCGGTGATTAGCGCAGGGATGAGGCCAGAAGCGAGCGTCGCGACCAGCGTTATGGCGACAGTGAACGCGAGTACCCGCGCGTCGATTGTAAATCGAACCCAGTACGGCAATCCGAAACCGGCCGGCAGCGCGTCCATGGAGCGGGTCAGCAAATCGACGCTCCAATAAGCTAGAAGAATTCCTGCGACTGCCCCAAATATTGCCACCACCAAACTTTCGGTCAGCATTTGCCTAACAAGTCGCCAACGTGTTGCTCCCAAAGCGCCCCGGATCGCGAGTTCTTTTGCTCGCAAAGCGACCCGGCCGAACTGCATGTTCATGACGTTCACGCACGCGATCAGTAGAACGAGAATCACGGCGGCCAACATCGCCCACACGGTCTGCCGAAATTGAAGACCGATGAGCGAATTCGCGAGCGGTTTCACCGCCGCCGATGTGAAATTTTGGTTGGTTTTTGGATATTCTCGCGCCAGTTGGCGGGCAATAGTGATAAATTCCGCATTTGCCTGATCGAGGGTCACCCCCTGCCTGAGCCGACCCATAACCGACGGTGCGGCGTTGTTTGCAGCGATGACGAGCTGCCCACGCGGTATTGGAGGAAACTGATTGTAAAGCGGCGTCCAGAGTTGCTCGAAGTTTGGGAACTTAAAATTCGCCGGCATAACGCCGATGACCGATGCAGGCTTGCTATTAACTCGAACGTTTTGTCCGACGACGTTGGGATCGCCGTTGAAGTCCCGTTTCCAAATTTCGTAACCCAGAATGATTACCCGTTCCGCGCCTGGTTTGTTGTCGTCGGCGGTGAAGTCGCGTCCGAGAATCGGCGATACACCGATGATCTTGAAAAAATCTTCGGTGACGTAGCCACCGTTGTAACGTTGCGGATTGTTCTTGTAGGTAACGTTTATCGTCGATCCGCTGAGATAGCCGGCCATCAATGAGCAGGATTTCTGGGTCGCTTTCAAATCTTCGTAATCCTGGGCTGTCGGAATCGCGCCGAACCCGAAGTTGTTGTTTTGATCGGTCGCCTTCGGATCAATCAACCCGATGGTCACCAACTGCTCCGGATGCGGAAAAGAAAGCCCGCGAAGTACGACCGCATTAACCACGGTGAATTGAGTGGTAGCGCCGCCGATGCCCAGGCCGAGCACGAGCACGGCCAGAAAACAAAACATTTTGTCTTTGAACAACACACGCAGGCCGACTCGAATGTCCTGGCGAAATGAATCTAAGATCATGGCAAATTCTCCCCTTATTCGTTAACAATCCACCCATCGCGTAACTGAATGACGCGTTTCCCATACGAAGCATTTTTGTCCGAGTGTGTGACCTGCACGATGGTGACGCCTTCATTGTTCAGCTTGCGAAACAACTCCATGATTTCTTCGCCCTGACTGGAGTGCAGGTTTCCCGTGGGCTCATCAGCGAGCAAAAGCTTGGGATCAGCGATGATCGCCCGGGCAACACCCACCAGTTGCTGTTGTCCGCCAGATAGCTGACGCGGATACAAATCCTTTTTCCCAACGATCTGAAACTTGTCGAGCGTGTCCGCTACAAGCGCGGCGCGCTCGCTTCTGCTGTAGCGGCGATACGACAGTGGGATCTCGAGGTTTTCGTAAACGGTAAGATCATCGAGCAAATGGTACTGCTGAAACACAAAACCGACCTGCTCGTTCCGGAGCGTGGCGCGCTCTTTCGGTTTTAGATGATGCACGGCTGTTTCATTCAGAAAATATTCGCCCTCCCACCCGTGATCGTGCATTCCGAGAATGTGCAATAGCGTCGATTTACCTGCGCCAGACGGGCCCATGATCGACACAAATTCGCGCTCTGCGATATCCAGATTGATATCGCGCAGGACATAGAAAAACTTTTCCTTGCCTAACGAGTATCGGCGTTCGAGATGGCGAAGCTTAATCATAAGAGTCAAGTATTGTGCCCGAGCGCGATCATTGGATCTGACTTTGTCGCGCGAAGAGCGGGGAGGTAACTGGCGAGCAGACCGACACCCGCGAGGACCACGATGACGACGAGGAATATCGAAATGTCGAACGGACTCACTTGATAAAGCATTGTTCTCAAG
>JBJMXF010000148.1:0-6357 GCA_045809725.1 Candidatus Udaeobacter sp.
TGAGCTGCTTCGGCTGCGAGAACAACTCGTTCCTCGAATTCGTGCAAAGCCTCTTCCTTTTTCATTAATTCTGTGACGTCCACGCATGAACCGATGTAGCCGGCAAACCCTCCTTGCGCGTCGTGCCGTGGCACGCCCTGATCCGAAAGCCAGCGATATTCGCCGTCATTTCGCCGGAGCCGGTATTGCATAACGAATGGTTGCCGCGCATCGAATGCCTCGGTGTAAATCTCGAGACATTTTTGCAAATCGTCCGGGTGCACGCGGTCGGTCCAGCCATTTCCAAGCTCCTGTTGGATGCCGCGGCCAGTAAATTCTAACCACGGCTTGTTAAAGAAAGTGCAGAGCTTATCCACGCCGGCCATCCAGATAAGAACGGGCGCAGCATCCGCGACGTTCCGGAAACGTGACTCGCTTTCGTCTAATTCGCTTGCTCCAGTTGCGCGTTCCTCGATGACAGTCGCCAGAAACAAAAGCGGAATCGCGAGGACGATGAGAAATATTTGAATTGAAAGAGCGTCTTGTTCAACTGGCCGACCGGAGAATGGTCCATGCCCGTGAGCAGCGCTCCAGATCGCCAGGAAGCTGACAATCGACACAGCAGTGCTTGCTCCAAGAGAGCCGAATCGCACCGCCGCCCAAAGAAGAAATGGAAGCGGGAGAAACAGAAGAGCCGAGTCCGCTCCCGATCCGAATTCATAAAGGACGGCGTAACTTACGAGCAACAGACCAAGAAACAGCGCGCTTGCTTCCAGGTAACGCGACAGTCGGGCTGTCCGAAGGGGCTGGATTCCAGTCGTCGCCCAAGTCACGACTAACGGCACGATTATCAATGCCGCGAGGGCATTTGAAAAAAGCCGTACTCGAATCAGCTCCCCATAGGTGTCCTCGCCCCACTGATTCCATATGACAAGTGCGGCGTCTAAAAAAGATGATAAGAACGGGGCGACGAACACCACACAAAGGCAAAACAGGCCCACATTGCGAAGTGTCACGAAACGAATAGGCCCGGCTACCAGGTACCGCATCAGCCCGGCGCCGATCAGTGCTTCGCAGGAGTTGCTAAGGAACCAGCAGAAAATCATCACCGGCGGAACGTGACTCTGCAATTGCGCCGCGAGATGCGCTGGAAGTGCAGCCAATAGCACGACCCACCATTTGCGCGGCGGCGTCAACAAAAGTGCCGCGACCAGAACAGAATTCGGAGGCCAAAGAACCGAGACGGGATGAGGTTGAAATGTCAGTGCAAAACCGATTTTGCAACCAACATAATATCCAGCGAACACCCATAGCCCGATGGTCAAAAGATGCCGGTCGAAGACCGCGCTTCGAATGTTCGTGTTTCGCGCTGCTGATTGGATGCTCGCAGCTTCAATCGATACGGACATACCCTTCATCTCAGCGAATCTCAATTGACTGCCAGCTTCGAGGGGAACGCTCTGTCGGGTACGAACAAAAAGGTGTCAGACGCAAAAATCAGTGCCGATGTGAGTGTCGTGATTGCGGTGCCTGCAACCACACGAACGCCTGCCCTCAGCTGGCGAGTTTTTCCCACGGCATCCCGCATTATTACAGGTCCGCATCGGAGGGAAAGCGTTATTTTTTCTCGCTGCCCGTGACCATCTCGTAAAAATGCCAGGGAGGGGACTCGAACCCCTAAGGATTGCTCCACCAGATCCTAAGTCTGGCGCGTCTGCCAATTTCGCCACCCTGGCAAATTGCCATGCTTGCGAACGTCGCTTTGTTGATGGCTTCGGGCAAATTGCGCTTGTAACTTTCATCGGATTCCTGCGACAAATCGCACGATGCCTGCGCAAGAACCGCTGCCGCCCGTTTTCCTCCCGGTTATTATTGGCACGCCGCGACAAGGCCGCCTAACCGAACCCGCGGCAAATTTCGTTTTTGGTGAAGCATCGAAGCGCGGCGATATCACAACGGAACTGATCGACATCCGAAAAATTTCCATTCGCACGGATGACGCCGGCGAAGCGCTAAAAGACAGTCAGTTCTGCGCCACGGTCGAGCGCGCTGACGGCTTGATTATTGTAGCACCGGAATACAATCACAGTTTCCCAGGGCTGTTGAAGCATGTGCTGGATACAAATCTCAAGGAATACATTCATAAAGCGGTTGGAGTCTGTGGCGTGTCGGCTGGTGCGTTCGGCGGTGCGCGAATGATCCAGAGTTTGGTTCCGGTGCTGCGCGAGCTCGGCCTCGTCACGATTTTCTGGGATGTCTATTTCGGCAACGCGGGAAAACTCTTCGATCCAACGACCGGCAAAATTACTGATCCAGCTTTCGCAGGTCGGGTGAAAAAATTTCTGGATGAGCTTGTCTGGATGTCGCGCGCGCTCCGCTACGCACGTGAGAACCTCCCACGGCCGTAATGATGCTCGCGCGCCGCGCGAGTTACGAAGGAGCGGGTGAGGGCGAGGGCCTGTCTGCCGAAGCTTTCGCCTCAGCGCTTGCAGCGGCCGCTGCCTTCGCTGCTGCGGCTTTTGCTGCTGCTTCAGCTGCAGCTTTCTTCTTCGCCTCTGCAGCGGCTGCCGCATCCGCAAGGTTCTTGTCGACGGCCTCTGCTTCGACGGGATGGATTTTGTGATAGTACTCGTTGGATTTGGAAAGTTGCTCTTTACGTAGAAGCAAGTGATCGAATCGCTCGCGCTGACTCAACTCGAATTCCTTGTCCATCTTGATGGCCTCGAACGGACAAACCTCGACACAAATTTGGCAGCTCATGCACACCGAGATATCGATATCGAACACCTTCGGGTAAAACTGCGGTTTGCCCATGTAGTCGGGCTTCTTGTCGTCGCTCTTAACGATGTAGATGCACTGAGGCGGACATTCTTTCTCGCAAATCTTGCAAGCAACGCAGCGCAACCCCGCATGTGGATCGCTATCGTCATAAACTAGAAACGGAAAATTTCGGTAATTTTCCGTAAGAGGAATGCGCTCCTCGGGGTATTGCACCGTGGTCAGCCGTTCCTTCTCGAAATAACTTCCGACAAAGTTCCGCGCGGTGACGGCCATCCCCTTGAGTATGCCTGTGCCAATCATCGATCTACTTCTCCCATTACGATATCGATGCTGCCGAGGATTACCATCACATCAGCGACCGTGTGACCGAGGCACAGGTCCTCCAGCACAGTGAGATTAATGAAGCTGGGTGGGCGCACACGGTAGCGATAAGGGTTTGGAGTGCCATCGCTGATTAAATAAAATCCGAGCTCACCCTTTGGTCCTTCAATTCGACCGTACGCTTCACCAACTGGTGGACGAAATGCGCGCACTTTTACCTTTGGATTCGTAATGGGGCCTGGTGCGATTTGGGCGAACGCCTGCTTCAGGATGTCGACGCTCTCGCGCATCTCCAGCGCGCGCATCATCAGGCGATCGTACGTGTCGCCGTGCTCCCCAAGCGGGATCCGGAATTTGAAACGCGGATAAAACCCGTAGCCGTCTACTTTGCGAATGTCGTAATTTACACCGCACGCGCGCAACATCGGGCCTGTGATACCGGCGCTGATCGCCAGTTCGGCCGACAGCTTGCCGACGTTTTGCGTGCGTCCAATGACGATCTCATTGCCGAGAATCAGTTCCTCGAAGTCATCGAGAAACTTCGGGAAACGTTCGACGATCTGTTTCGCGCGGGCGAGCCATTCATCGGTCGTATCCACGCGGCACCCGCCGAAGCGCATGTAATCGCACATCATTCGCGAACCGGCTAACGACTCAAAGAGGTCGAGAATTTTTTCGCGCTCGCGGAACGCGTACATCAGCGGCGTGCCCCACGCGCCCATGTCGCTGAGTAAAAAACCAAGAAGCGATGCATGATTCTGCAGCCGCGTCAGCTCGGCGAGAATAACGCGCAGATACTCGGCGCGTTCAGGAACTTCGATTCCGGCGAGTTTCTCCACGCTGAGTGCGTAGGCCCAGTTGTTGGTCATCGAGCAGAAATAATCGAGCCGATCGGTGTACGGCATCGAGCCGAGATAACTGGTGTTCTCGCCGATTTTCTCATGATTTCGGTGCAGATAACCGAATACCGGCTTGAGTTTACGGACGATCTCGCCTTCGAGCGCCACATTCATCCGAAAGACGCCATGCGTGGACGGATGCTGCGGTCCCATCGAGAGTTCGAGCAATTCGCCTTCGAGCCGCGAAGACATCGTCACGGGTGGCCGCTCCACGGCGTCGATCGTTTGAACGCTATCGTTCATTTCAAATTGTCATCCTGAGTCGCCAAGAGGACGGAGGATCTCTGATTATTCCCAGGCTCTTGCATTCAGAAATGGCCAAAGACGTTTCGATTCGCTCAACATGACACGTCAGGAGGGTTTTAATTCCTGCTCAGCCGGACGTGCGGTGTAATGCTGCTTCGCTTTGTCCAGCACGTCATCATGCGGCGTGGGCTCCCATTCGTAATCGTCCGGCTCACGATAATCTTTCCGCATCGGATGATCTTCAAACTCATCCCACATTAAAATTCGGCGGAGATCGGGATGACCGTCCAGGTGAATGCCGTACAGATCGAAAATCTCACGCTCCTGGAATTCGGCGCTCCGCCAGATCGGAGTCAGTGACGGCAAATGCGCGCCCTCTGCACGATCCGGCGTGCGCATGCGAATGATGACTGGGCCGTGTTTATGCCGGATCGAGTAAAGGTGATAAACTGCCTCGAGGTACCCGGGAATTTTCTCCTCAGTGGTCTCGACTATCTCTTTTTCCTGTCCATCGACTACCTTCTTTACCTTGGTTGTTTTCTTCACCACCCGATCCAGCCAATCGACGCCGGTAACGTTGGAGCAAAAATCGAAGCACAGCGCAGGATCGGTGCGCAAAAATGTCGCTATAGCGACGGCGTGATCGTTGTCCGTCAGCAATGAAGTTTGCTGCGATGCGCTGCCGTTCGGGACAATTTCGATCTTCGCTCCAGGCACCGCGGCCTCGATTCGGGATTTGATTTGGTCTAAGGATTCCATTTAAAAAAATCGATCGAGTTCTCTGAAGACGATCTGAAGAATAACTGCGCCTCCTGCGCCTGTGTCACAGGCGTTGAGGACAACGCCTCCACCCTGAACAATCATCTTTCCATTACAGGTGGTTGAAACACATTCGGATTCGCCGATGGCTCGAGATCGTGTTGACCAAACTTCGGCACGGGGAACTCGCTTAGTTGCTCCGGCTTGAGAAATTCTGCCTTGTTTACGCCGGTTAACTTTTGATCGTCGATCTTGCGCTGCAGTTCCATGAATGCGTGAAGCAACGCTTCCGGACGCGGCGGGCACCCGGGGATGTAAACATCGACTGGAATGTAACGGTCGATGCCTTTAAGGACGTTGTAACCCTGTTTAAAAGGCCCACCGGAAATCGCGCACGCGCCCATTGCGATCACATATTTCGGATCAGCCATCTGATTATAAAGGCGCACGATTTGTGGCGCCATCTTCTTCGTGACCGTTCCGGCGACGATCATCAAATCTGCCTGCCGTGGTGAGGGACGGAACACTTCACCACCGAACCGTGCGATGTCGTAGCGGGATGCCGCTGTCGCGATCATTTCAATGGCGCAACAAGCGAGCCCAAACTGCAGCGGCCAGATCGAGTTTTTGCGTCCCCAGTTGTAAAGATCTTGCATCGAACTGACCCAGACTCCCTGCCGTTGCAGTTCCGTGCGCAGTTGTTCGTCGATTTGGCTCATTGGATTCTCGTTATAAGAGTTACAAAGATTACCTTGCGGCCAGGAAGCTGGCAGCTTGTAATAATGTAACTCTTTTGGCCTCTTTGACCATCGCGTGACCGCGCTAGCGTTGCCATTGCAAGCATCCCTTGCCCCACGCCCAGACAAGGCCTTCGATGAGGAGCAGAAGAAAAATTAGAATCGATATAAACGCTCCGACTGGCAGACCGGTGAATGCGACCGCAAAGGGTACGAGAAAGATGGCCTCAACATCGAAGATCAAAAACATGATGGCATAGAGATAATACTGTGCGTGGAACTGAATTTGCGCGTCCCCGATCGATTCGATGCCGCATTCGTAAGTGGAAGTTTTGTCCGGTCCCGGCTTTGGCGGTTGGAAAAATCGCCGCCACATCCATGCCAACGCCAATGGAGCCAGCGGAAACAGCAACGCCACGCCAATGAAAATAATGATGAAAAAATACGGATGCGGATTCATCCAGTGTACGATCAAATTCGCTCGGAAGTCCTCACTGCCAAGCTTACAGTTACGGCGTGAAGAAAACAGTGAGAAAATTTCGTAGCTTTTCTGAGGCTGAGAAAGCGGACCGCCATTTTTATAAAAAACTGACCGGCACGAACGTCTGCAGATTCTAGTGGAGCTCCTCGACCAC
>JBJMXF010000149.1:0-3908 GCA_045809725.1 Candidatus Udaeobacter sp.
CGATACATCGCGTTACGTTTCAGTGCGGAGGAATTCGCTGCGCCTGCGAAATTCGAAGCAGGCAATAAACCGGTGTTCGCTGTGCTCAAACAAAGCGCAGATGGTTTTGCCGAAGTTGACCATCTCACAACCCAAGCGGTCAAGACCGACGATGCCGTTCCGGTTGAATCAGTTTGGTGGTATCAAGGCAAACAGCAGGTGCGTTTCCCGTTCAACAAATTCTGGGTTGCCGAAGCAAACGCGGCTGCAGCGGAACGCGCATACATGGAGAACAATCGCCGCGACAATTCGAATGCCTACGTCACGGTTCGCGTACGACGTGGTGACGCAGCCCTCGATCAGCTCTACATCGATAACCAGCCGTTATCTGATTACCTCCGGGCGCATTCTTCGCCGCGGTAAGCAGACATCGTAAGTTGCCGCCTTTGCAAAGTGTAGCCACCGGCCTGTGGCCGGTTCTTTCTTGCGCTGTTTCAGGCAAACACAAGACGGCCCCGCACGGCCGTGGCTACATCGGATCAGCTGCCCGCTTTCAATACCGCGAAAGTTTTGCTGCCTTTGCGGTCAAGATAAAAGAGCACGCCGCGCTTCGGATCCGCCTTGTTCAGCGCTTCGCGGAATGATTGCACGTTTGTCACAGGCTTCCCGTCCACCTCTGTAATCACGTCTTCGCGTTCAATCCCCTGAGCACCGGCAATGCTGTTATCTTCAACGTCGGTGACGATCACCCCCTGTTGCGATGACAGATGAAGGCGTTCCGCTACGTCTTTCGTCAGTTCCTGCACCTGTAATCCAAATTTGCCGAGGTCCTGCGGTTTGGGTTCGGTCGGTTGCACCGGTTTATTCGACGCTCGGGTGATCTCATCTGGTAATTCGCCAGTCTTCACAGGCACCTTTATTGCCTGGCCTTTGCGCCAAACCGTCAGTTCGACGTTATCCCCCACTTTCTTTTTCAAAATTTCATGCTGCAACTGTGAATCGGACGTGATCGCACTCCCGTCGACATGCGTGATCACATCGAATGGGCGCAGGCTGCTCTTCGATGCTGGAGCGTCCGCTTCGATGGTGCGAACAACCACGCCTTTGTCCGCGCCTTTAAACAAATCGCGGATCGACGGATCATCGCCGAGAGTTTCGATCCGAATGCCCAGCCAGGGTCGCACGATCTTGTGGCCGGCAATGAGTTCGCCGCCAATGTCCTTGGCCATGTTGATGGGAATCGCAAAGCCCAGGCCGCGGTTCATTCCATTGATCAGCGTATTCATGCCGATCACTTTTCCGTCGATATCGCACAGTGGTCCGCCGCTGTTTCCGGGATTAATCGACGCGTCGGTCTGCAAATAATCTGCGATGGAGTAGGCGCCCGACTGCAACAATTTACTCCGGCCTTTGCCGCTGATTACGCCATACGTGAACGTGTAATCGAGTTTGAACGGCGCGCCGATCGCGAACGCGAATTGTCCGACGCGCACGGCATCGCTGTCACCGAGTTGGACGACAGGCAAATCTTTTCCCTCGATTTTGACGACCGCAATGTCCGTTCTCTCGTCCGACCCGACCACTCGGCCCGGAAATTCGCGGCCATCTTGTAATTTCACGTCGATTTTGTCCGCATCTTCGATCACGTGGAAATTCGTGATGATGTAGCCATCGGGCCGCACAATGAACCTGGACCCTTCACTTTGAACCGCTCGCGGCGTGCTGGGATTCCGGCGCGTCCGGTTGTCATCCGGAGGCCCTTGAAAAAACAGATCGTCGAGTGGCGAAGTATCGCTGGCTTCACTTTTCTTGGAGGTCTCGATGATGACCACGCCCGGTGCAACGCTTTCGAACACTTTTGCAAAAGCGTTGTTTAATTGATGAACAACGTCTTTGCCTGCTTCAACCGCGGATGGATTTAGTGGAGCGGCATCATTCGACACAACCTCCGGTTGCGCCGCGAACGAAGTACTGAACGCAAGACAAAGTGCGAAAATGGACAAACGCATAAGTTGGAATTTTGACAGTAGCCAACATGCAACGTTCAACCCGCTGCGTCCAATAGGCGTTGGTCCAGGCAAAACCGTCGTCTGGCCGCCCGATTCAAAGACCGACTCGCAGTTCGGTGGTAGCCGTGCCAGATTCCCCGACTACAATCGTATGATCGGCGGCCCAGCCATCAATATCCGCATCTTTCACCGCCGATTTACCTTACGAGCGGGTGTTGTCGCCCTGATTTTGATTGGTCTATGGGTAATCGCCATCGGGCCGGAACCTCCTTCGCGCATGGTCATTTCCCCGGAGGAGCTGGTGCGAGCCGTCACGATTCAGCGCGAACCCCTCATCGATTTAGCCCTGATGGAGCACGTCGATCCAAACGGACGCGACGCGCAAGGCCGCACGCCATTGTTGATCGCAACCTCGCAACAGGATTGGAAAACGGCGCGCCGGCTCCTCGATGCAGGAGCCGTTGTTGATCTCGCCGACAAGAATGGATTTACGCCGGTCATGGCGGCAGCCATGCATGGAGATGTGGAAATGTTCCAGTTGCTTCTGGCGCGCTCAACCAATCTTCAGCCGGAAAAACCAACTGCGGACGGGCAAGACCTTCTGAGCGTTTCGCTCGATGGCGGACATCCGGAGATCATCAAAACCGTGGAGCAGCGTTTGCCAACGGCACTCGAATGGACGACCAGCACGCGGCGCGCTTTGTCCCGAGCGCTGCAAGCAGGCAAGACCGATGAAATCCGATTGCTGCTCAGCAAACAATCAGCGCCGCCGACACCCGAAGGGAAGAATGTGCCGTTTCTCGCGTACGCTATCGCCAGCAATAACGCGTCATTGTTCAGCACACTATTGAATTGCGGAGCAGATCCCAACACGGTGTTGCCTTCCCGGTGCGATAAAGATTTCCTGGCGTTGCTCCCGAAAGGATTGCGCAGCTACATCGAAGGCGATAGCAACGTAACGGTCCTGATGCTCGCCTCGGGTCTGGGCCAGGTCGATTATTCGCAAGCTTTGATCGATGGCCGAGCAAACCGGACGCGCCTGACGAGCCGGAACAAAATGTCGGCATTGGATATTGCCGCCGAGACCGGCCACTGGCGTTCCGCGCAAATCCTTCTCGGCGGCGGGCCTGCACCGGACAAGTTGCGGGTCGAGATTTCTTTGGGAATGCAAAGGGTCGCTCTCCTGAGGGACGGCAAACCGATCTATCAGGCGCGATGCTCTACCGGTCGGCCGGGCTATTCCACGAAGCGGGGAGAGTTCGTGGTCACCAACAAGGAACGCAGCCATCGTTCGACGATTTACCACGTCGACATGCCGTATTTCATGCGTCTGAGCTGTCTCGATTTTGGAATGCACGCCGGTTATGTGCCGAACTATCCCGCGTCGCACGGTTGCATCCGGTTGCCCGAAGATACTGCGCGCAAATTCTTCTCCGAAATTCCGGTCGGCACACTCGTGACCGTGCAATAACGGCCACACAACCGGACCCGACTGATGGTAGGGCGCGATCGCCGAACGCGCCGCAGCTCCGGTGCAATAACGTCGCGCGAGCGTCCTCGCTTGCGAATCCCTGCTCATTGCTCGCCGAGACCCCGGATGGGTCTTGTATTTTCCCTGAATCCAAACTGCTCGTTTGCCGCATCTCAATAAAGATCCATGGAAACAGCCAATCCAGCCGCGCAGCTACCCTTTGCCTCTAACCAGCCATCGCTGCCCACGAAAGTTTCGCGCGCAACTTGGGCCGGACTGGTCATCGCGCTTTTTGCGATGCTCGCAATCCGCCAGGTAATCGCGTTCTTCGTCCCTGAAACCACGTTTACCTCGGCACTTTTGAAGGAAGCCCTGATCTGGGTAAGCGCGCTGGCTCTTATTGTGATCATCCGGCGGGGCGAACATTTGCCGATGCGTTCCATCGGGCT
>JBJMXF010000150.1:0-5303 GCA_045809725.1 Candidatus Udaeobacter sp.
CGGCGCAGCGACCACAGTGCGCGGTCGGTGGCGATGGTGCTGAGCAAAGCATACCCGGCAGCGCAGCAAATGAGACTCGTTTGGTAACCGAAGGACGGCAGCAGGACGAAAGTTGCCAGTAAAGGGCCGATCGCGGCGCCACTCGTATTCAGGAGAGTAGCGATTCCAGTGCTATTCATCCGGTCCGCCACCTCAACTTGAATCTGGGCGACAATGGTCGGGAACATCAGCCCGGATAAAAACGACACCGGGAACATCAGAGCCAGACACAGCACTGCCATCTGCGGCCATGAAGCAAGACTAAAGGCGCCGGCAGCGGTTTTCACTGCTTCACCGGGAAACAACAGATAAGATAAAAGCACCGCAATGGCAGCGAGCATTAGCAGGATAGAAACCAACTGTTTCATTCCAGTTGAGCGGCGGGAGATCGCGCCTGCCGCGATTCCGCCCAAGCCGATTCCCGCCAGCACAACAGCCAGCATTACCGCGAACGCGGTGGCTAACGACACGACATACAGACGCAGAAATCGAAACCAAATTACTTCCAACGCCAGAAGAATCAGACCCGTGCCGAAGCTGACGAAAAGCAAACGCCACGGCGGCCGATAACTCGTATCGAATGTTAGCGGAAAATTAAAACGTGCGGCCCGCTCGGTACTTTCGAAGTGTGCGGCGTATCGCGCCACTGCAGATCTCGCGAGAAACCAAGCAATCACGGCAGCAACGGATACCGCCGCCGCAGCCGCTAAACTTGTGCCGTATAGCCCAAGCGCGCGGATCAAATAAGCTTCGCCGAGGATCGCGCCAAGCATCGCCCCCAGCGTATTTGAGCCGTAAAGAAAACCAATCGCGCGGCCAAACTCTGTTTCTCGCAGCACGGGGTCCTGAATCAACACCGGCAGCGTCAAGCCCATTGCTGTTGTCGGCACCAGCAAAATCACGAAGGAGACGACGAACCGCAGCCCCAGTAGCGTCGGCTGATAATTCCATAGCATTTGCCACACGGGCCGCATCAAATCGCCAATGACGGGAAGGCCAAAAACAATCGTGCAACCCAAGAATGCAACGAAGAGTTCCAGCACAACGTAAAAATGCAGCGGACGCCATCGCCGGATTCTCGATGATGCAGCCAGTGCGTTTCCCAACGCGAGGCCTGCCATGAAACTCGAGAGGATCAGCGCTGCGGCCCAAGTCGAGTTGCCAAACGCCAAACCACTAAGTCGCAGCCACAATGTTTCAAAAATGAGGGCGCCTGTACCCGAGAGGAAAAGAACGCCGCAGAGAACAGCAACGCGGCCACTTTGCCATCCCGCCACATGAGGCGCGTGTCCTTGACGAGACACCTGCCGTTTTAGCGAACTACTTGGCATCGCGCAAAACTCGGCCGGTCCGCAACATCACAGCCCCGGCCGCTCCGGCCAGAAGCGAACCAGCGATAATGCCTCGTTTAGCTGCGTTAACTGAAGCCATATCGTCGAACGCCAGCATGGCGATGAATAGCGACATGGTGAAACCGATTCCGGCGAGAAAAGCAAACCCGAGCAAGGATCTCCAGTTCAGACCCTGAGGAAGGCTGGCAATGCCCGTCTTCACGGCAGTCAACGCAAACATCATGATTCCAACTGGTTTGCCGAACAATAACCCCGCCAATATTCCGAACCCAATCTCTGAATGCTGCAGCGACATATCAATTTTGACTCCAGCATTGGCAAAAGCGAACAACGGCATCACCACGAACGCTGAAAGATTGTGCAATGCGTGCTCGAGTCTGAGGACGGGTGCAGTTACGCCTTTGGTCGCCCGCTCAAACGCAAACACCGCTTCCTGTTGCCCTTTGCTAGTCAATACCACAAGGTCGCCGGTTTCCGTCCGATCAAATTGATTCAGCAGCGACCGTGCTTCTCTGGAAAATTCACGCGCGTTGATGCGTGAACGTGTAGGAATCGCGAACGCGAGGGCAACGCCCGCGATCGTGGCGTGCACGCCAGAAGCATGGACAAAATACCACAGCACGACTCCAAGCAGCAGGTAGGGCCACAGACGACGGATACCGGTTAGATTGAATCCAATCAAAACGAGCAGCGTTACTGCTGCGCCGCCGAGCGCACTCCACACGATTGCGTCCGAATAGAAAAGCGAGATGACCATCACCGCTCCCATGTCGTCCACGATAGCCAGGGCAGTCAGCAGCACTTTTGCGCCGATTGGTGCCTGCGGAGCGATCAAATTCAGTGCGCCCAAGGCAAATGCTATGTCGGTGGCCATCGGGATGCCCCAACCGTGCGCGCCCGGACCGCGCAAATTGAAAATCAAATAAATCAGCGCGGGCACAACCATTCCACCAATTGCGCACGCGATTGGAAGCGAAGCCTGCCGGACAGAGGACAACTCACCAGCCAGCAACTCGCGTTTGATTTCGAGACCTACCAGGAGAAAAAACACGGCCATAAGACCGTCGTTAATCCAATCGTGCAGGCTCAGCGAAAGCTGGTGAGGAGCAATCCGGAGTGTCAGCGGTATCTCCCAAAGATAGTTGTAAGCCGCGGCTAATGGCGAATTGGCAATCGCGAGCGCGGCAAGACCGAAGCCCAAAAGGACGAGACCGCCGAGTGTCTCCGTGCGGAAAAAACGCTGAAAGATCGTCAGCGGAAGTCTTTTCAAACGTCCTGGCATGTCAGTTCGTTAGGTTATTCATTCCAAATGATCTGATCATTCAAACCGTTTTAAGAAGCTTGTCGGTACCGCGTTCGGCGGAGATATGTGCAAGGGCTAATTAGCGTCGCAAGCCTAAATCGTCGAATCGTAAAATCCCATGGAACGGTGTAACTATTTAGCTGGTCCTGCGGTAACATTATGTTCACGGGTTTGATCGAAGAAGTTGGCACAATTGTAGCCGTGCACCCGCGTGATCAGGGGACGGAGCTGCAAATCGCCGCGCCGGAAGCCGCCAAACACGTCAATCCGGGGGAGAGCATTGCCGTGAATGGTTGTTGTTTGACGCTAAGTTCGTGCCGCGACGATCGCTTAAGCTTCGATCTTCTCGAGGAAACAATTGCGCGCAGTAACCTCCACAATTTGCGGAAGGACAGCCCCGTAAATCTGGAGCGCGCGCTACGCGCGGACGCTCGCTTAGGCGGACATTTCGTTCAAGGCCATGTTGATTGCGTCGCGCCCATTCTCGCTTTCGAGAGGAAAGGAGCTGACTTCCGACTGGAAGTCGCGTTGCCGAAAAAGTACGCCCACTACGTCGCGTCTAAGGGTTCAATCGCAGTTAATGGAGTCAGTCTTACCGTTGCGGAAATTCTTCCGACAAGCCTTGCGGTGTGGATCATTCCCTACACCAAAAGCCATACCAACCTTGATCGTGCAATCATCGGCGATCTTGTGAATCTCGAGTTCGACATCCTGGCCAAGTACGTGGAGAAAATGGTTGCGCCGTCAGTGATAAAAGAATGACGGCGCGTCATTCGACGAAGCGATGTCCGCGGGTTGTCGGCGTGATCGCGTCGCGCGCTGATCTGAAACGGGCGACGCGAATGCGTAGGCCGCCGGATTTATTCGAATTGCGTTTGGATCATCTCCTGGACATGGCCGATCAAGTGCAACGTGCGTTACCGAAGCTGCGCAGGCCGCTCATCATCACAGCACGGGATCCGCACGAAGGCGGCGCTAACAAGCTTCGGTTGCGGCAACGGCGCGATCTCCTCCTTCGCTTCTTGAATCACGCCGATTATATCGACATCGAGTTACGTTCAGCTCGCGCGCTGCAACTGTTGCTAGCGAACGCCAACACGCAAAGGGTCCAGCGAATCGTTTCCTTCCATGACTTCAAATCGACACCGAGCGCGCGAATCTTGGCGGAGAAAGCGCGCCAAGCCAGATCACATGGCGCAGATATTTTCAAAGTTGCTACGCGCACCGATACGCCAATGGAACTCGGACGTTTGCTCGAGTTCATGACAGGCAACCCTTTAAATCTCTCACTTGCCGTGATGGGGATTGGCAAACTTGGGGCGATTTCTCGTGTCCTGCTGGCGCACGCTGGATCTGTGCTGATTTACGCTTCCATGGCCGGTGTGACTGACGTCGAAGGGCAAATGTCGCTGAAACAACTCCGCGGCTTGGGCTTCGGTGCGCGAAATTGATGAATGTTTGAGAGTGCTCCCCCCTCACACTTGCCCTTTATTCGACACGCATAAGGTACACATGACGAAACATGTCCACATCGCTAACTTTACCCCAGCAATTACCGGTGATGCCGCTTCCGGGAGCCGTGCTTTTTCCGCACGCCCTCCTGCCGCTTTACATTTTCGAGCCGCGATATCGCAAAATGCTGGAGCACGCCCTTCGAAAACATCGGATGTTTTGTGTGGCGTTGATTAAACCTATCTGCCCGGATTGGCGGGCCTCCGAGGATTTTTTCCATCTCGCCACCGCGGGGTTGATTCGCGCCTGTGTCGAACGCAGTGACGGCACATCGAATTTGGTCTTGCAAGGTCTGCAACGTGTCCGCTTCACGAGTTTCGAGCGGGAGAATCCGTTTCCCATCGCCAACATCGAGACCGTAGAATCGCGCGATGCACCCACAGTCGAGACCGAAGCGCTCGGCGCAAAAGTGATCGAGCTCTACGGCAGCCTAAAGCACGATCACCGTCAGCTTCCGGCAAAATTAGATCAGTATCTTTCCGAATTGCGGGATCTGGAAATGCTGGCCGATCTAATGGCTTCGACGTTCGTGAGCGATCCATTACGCCGGCAACGCCTTCTCGAAGAACGCTCGCTCAATCAGCGTCTCCGTTCCCTCATCCGATATTTGCGCGATGAGATCGGCAACGCGGCTGCGTAGGAGCGGCGATTGACTCAATCGCTTGCTATCGGATCACATCCGTGATGGCGGTTCGGGTGAACCGCCCGTACCGCCGATGCGCTCATACTCTTCCATGACATAACGATCGGTCATTCCCGCGATGTAATCACAAACTGTGCGGTGCAGCCCCTCGTTCTCGACTCGTCGCATCGCGCCTTCGCCCAATCTATCCGGATCGGCAAGGTACGCTTCGACAACGCGCCCCAGCATCTCGCACGCGCGTTGGTTCACTTCCGCGACGCGCGGGTGGTAATAGACATTTTGATACAAAAATTTTCGGAGTACGCGGTTCGCCTCGGCTAATCCATCGCTGTAAAGAATAAGCGGCGCAGCATGCCGGCGCACGTCGTCTGCACTCTGCACGCCTGATTCGGCGATCGATTCCGAGCTCGTCGCAACGAGGTCGTGCACTTCGCGATCAATGATCTCACGAATA
>JBJMXF010000151.1:0-19019 GCA_045809725.1 Candidatus Udaeobacter sp.
ATTTCTGCAATGAAAAGTCGCTGTTGCGGATCGACAGCAACATCATGGACAGATTTTAATCCTCTCGGGCCGGCGCGATTCGAAACCACGGCCTGTCGCCGCGGCGATCGCAGTACTATTTTATTCGATCGAGTTCGTCGCGACCTCGACCTGACTTGTAGTAGCGCTCTTTTTCGACGCTTCGGTGCGACTACAAAATCTTTCAGTGGATCAAAGTCCATGGGATGCCTTGGCGCGTAGCTTTGGAGTCACCCGAGATTGTGGCGCCGAAGACGCTCATCGAGATCCTCACAAGACTCCACATAACGGTGGCCGGTCCTGCTGCGTTATTCAATTTCTGTCGCTTGCCGCCGCTACTATTTTCAGCTCTGGTGATTTCGTCGCAGTCAGTGAATAGTCCACGCGACGCAAATCGGGCCGTAGTTCAGCTTGGTAGAACGCTTGAATGGGGTTCAAGAGGTCGTGGGTTCGAATCCCGCCGGCCCGATGTAACTAAGTTTCACATGTTTCACGTTTACGTTTTTTCACAGATGCGAAAAGTCATCTTTGTTGAATTCGTGCAATCGCCTTCGCGCTAAGCCTGCCAACCGCTTAGAAACGCGTCGATCAATTCGGGCAATTCATTGCTGTATCCGCCTTCAAGCGCGACTGCGACCGGAGTACCGATTTCGCCTAACCAGTTACCGAACGTTGCGAAGTCTTCGCGCTCGAGCGTTAGTTGGAGCAGGGGATCACGCGCGTAGGCGTCGAACCCTGCCGAAACCAGAAGCAAATCAGGTTCGAACGCCATTATTCTATCCAGAGAGCGTCTCGCAATCTCGAGAATGGCGTCGCGTGGTGTGTTAGGCGCGATCGGATAATTATCAATGTTTGCGAACGATTTTGCTCCACTCCCCGGATAAGCGGGAAACTGATGCATCGATGCAAATCGAATTCGCTCATTGTGCGCTACGATCGCCTCGGTCCCGTTCCCGTGATGGCCATCAAAATCCCAGATGGCAATCCGTTCAGCACCGTTCTCCAACGCATCGAGCGCCGCGACCGCAACATTACTGAAGTAACAGAAACCCATTGCGCGATCTCGCGTGGCGTGATGTCCTGGCGGCCGCATCAAACTGAACGCGGCCTCACCGCGCAGCGCAGCATGCGTTGCCTCGATTATGGCGCCGGCTGCACGTCGGGCGTGCGCTTCAATGTTTGGATAAAGCGGCGTGTCGGGATCGAAATGTCCGATCGCATTCGCAACGCGTTCGATATGCTCATGCGAGTGTGCGCGCAGTAATTGCGCATCCTTCGCGGCAGTCGCTTTCCGCCATTCCCAGTCGAGATGCCGATCCTGTAGCATCGGCACCGTACGGGCGATCCGCTCAGGCCGTTCCGGATGTCCCGGGCTCGAATATTCCAGGCACCTCGGATCGTAAAAAACTGTCATGAAGTTTGCTAGCTATGTATCAATCAGACATTCTCCGACAATGATGTCATAAGCCGTCGGTGATATTGAGCGATCCGAACATCTCTGAATTGTCGTGATCAGCCTATCGAATACAATTCAAGATTCTTCTCCCGCGCGTGCGGGATCAGAATGGTAATTATTGCAAGATGCGTCGCATGTTAAATGGCCAGAAAATTGTAGTGGTGATGCCCGCGTATAACGCCGCACGCACTTTGCGCCAGACCTACGACGAAGTCATGGCGCATGGGATCGTCGATCTAGTCATTGTTGTAGATGACGCCAGTCATGACGAAACGGTGGCAATCGCGCGGACTCTGCCAAACGTGCAAGTGGAAGTGCACCCGGAGAATCGCGGTTACGGCGCAAATCAAAAAACTTGTTACCGCCTCGCATTGGCCGCAGGCGCAGACATCATCATCATGATTCACCCCGATTATCAGTACACGCCCCAGCTAATTCCAGCGATGGCAGCTCTTGTCGCAAGCGGTCTTTACCCTTGTGTTCTTGGTTCGCGGATTCTGGGCGGAGGCGCGTTGCGTGGTGGCATGCCGTGGTGGAAATATGTTTCAAACCGCATCCTCACGCTCGCAGAGAATTTTCTTATTGGCGCAAAACTTTCCGAGTACCACACTGGCTATCGTGCATTTTCGCGGCAGCTGTTGGAACGGCTGCCATTGCAAACGAATTCCGATGATTTTGTTTTCGACAATCAGATTCTGGCGCAAATCATCGCCCTTGATTCCGCGATCGGAGAGGTGACGTGCCCGGCTCGGTACATGCCCGAAGCGTCATCCATCAATTTCCGTAGAAGCGTTCGCTACGGCCTAGGCTGTCTGGCAACCGCTCTGCGGTTCCGTCTGGCGCGATGGGGCCTCGTTGCGCCTATCGTTTAAAGCGCCAAGGAAGGTCGATCTGCGATCGGCTACGGCGGCTGGAAAGCCGCCGCTCCTTGGGTGCGAAATCAATATCCGCCTCGCACAACATAATGGCCGTGCCGCCAGACTCTTTGACCGTTGTGTACTACCCAATGCCCCGGCTTCCACACGTAGTAAGTACGGCCTACGTAATAACCCGCGCCGCGGGTATAGTAAGGCCGGTCGCCAACTTCGACCGTCACCGCACCCGGAGAACCACGCCCGTAATAAGGACCGCCAGCATAAGGACCACCAGCGGGATATGCACCGCCGTAGTACGGTCCGTACCCCGGGTAGGCATTGGCGCTGTAATAGCCCCCGCATCCTACCAAGCCCAGCGCTGCGGAAACCAAAGCGAATAGCAGAACCGAGCATTTCGTTAGTATTTTCATATACTGGATATTCGAATTCGAGAGGTGATTCACGTGCCCCGTCGATATCACCGGCTCCAGATCAAGGAGTCACGTCAGACCACGCCTTGATCGAGCATGGCATCAGCGACTTTTACGAAGCCCGCGATGTTCGCTCCGACCACAAGATTGCCAGGCTGTCCGTAGTCTTCCGCAGTGTCCCACGAATTCTTGAAGATCATGGACATGATGTGACGCAACCTGGAGTCCACCTCATCCCGCGGCCATGGCAAGCGCATGGAGTTTTGGCTCATCTCAAGCCCCGAGGTAGCTACGCCTCCCGCATTTGCGGCTTTGCCGGGGCCGAACAGAATCTTCTTCTCCAGGAACAAGTCGACTGCTGCTGGGACGCTGGGCATGTTGGCCGCTTCAGAGACGAGATAACAACCATTTTTCACTAATTGCTTGGCGTCTTCGGCTGTGATCTCGTTCTCCGTCGCACACGGAAAAGCGCAGTCGCATTTTATGCCCCAAGGCCGCTGACCGGCCACATATTTGGTGCCGCGGAATTTTTTGGCGTACTCGTTGATGCGTCCGCGTCGCACGTTCTTGATGCTCATGACGAAGGCCAGCTTTTCTTCTGTGATGCCGTTCTTATCATAAATGAAGCCGCTGGAATCCGACATCGATACAGGTTTCGCGCCGCACTGGATCAATTTCTCCACCGTATATTGTGCCGCGTTGCCAGCACCCGAAACGGTACAAACCTTACCTTCGATCGTTTGGTCGCGCGTCTTCAGCATTTCCTCGGCGAAATAAACAGCGCCGTAACCAGTCGCTTCCGGGCGTATCAACGAGCCGCCCCAGCTCAGGCCTTTTCCTGTCAGCACACCTGTAAATTCATTCGCCAGCCGTTTGTATTGTCCAAAAAGATATCCTATTTCGCGACCGCCTACGCCGATGTCTCCCGCAGGCACGTCGGTATTGGGACCGATGTGGCGAAACAGTTCAGTCATGAATGATTGACAAAATCGCATGACTTCCCGGTCGGATTTGCCTTTCGGATCGAAGTCCGAGCCGCCTTTGCCGCCGCCCATCGGCAGACCTGTTAGCGAATTCTTAAATACCTGTTCGAACGCGAGAAACTTGATAATCCCCGCATACACGGTCGGATGAAAACGCAACCCGCCTTTGTAAGGGCCGAGCGCGCTATTCATTTGCACGCGAAACCCGCGGTTCACCTGGATCTGTCCTTTTTGGTTGATCCACGGGACGCGAAATTGAATCATTCGCTCCGGCTCGACTAGCCGCTCCAGAATTCTGGCGTCGCGCAGTTTCTTGCTGCGGTCGATAACTGGCCTGATCGACTCCAGTACCTCCGTGACCGCCTGAAGAAACTCAGGCTCGTAACGGTTACGTTTTCTGACGGTTTCGAGAACTTCTTGAATCAACGCCATAAATTTTTGTGGGCTTACTTGCTGCCGCGTGAACGGGGAAATCTGGTGCGCGATGCTGGTATCGAACCAGCGACCCCTTGCGTGTGAAGCAAGTGCTCTACCACTGAGCTAATCGCGCGAATTTTCAGAAGCCGAGATAATAAAGAGGCCGCCCGTCAGCGCAAGCATGTCATTCTCAAGGAAGCGAAGCGGAGTCGACGAATCGCGTTGCACAACTGTTGGATGATTCTGCGGGATCCTTCGGCTTCGCTCAGCATGACACCGGGGACGGCGCTTGCCCTGTGACACGTCGCGTTTTATCTAGACGCATGTCAGAACACAAAGTCAGTCTCACTTGGCAACGCGGCGACAAACCCTTCGACTATCAAAAGTATCCACGAGACCACACGTGGACATTTCCGGGCGGACACGAGATGGAAGCGTCAGCAGCGCCCGCTTATCTGGGAAATCCAAATCTTGTGGATCCGGAAGAAGCATTTGTGGCTTCACTTTCCAGTTGTCACATGCTGACGTTTCTCGCCATCGCGTGCAAAAAAAGGTTCGTGCTCGACGAATACGTTGATGATGCGGTCGGCGTTATGGAAAAAAATGCAGAAGGAAGACTCGCCATCACACGCGTCACACTTCGACAGCGGCTAAAATTCTCTGGCGAGAAACAACCCACGCCGCAGGAGATCGAAGAAATGAATCATGGCGCGCACGAGCAATGCTTCATCGCCAATTCGGTAAAGACCGAGGTGAAAGTCGAACCGCAGCAACCTTAATCAGGAAACCAGGAACTCGATAGGTTCTAAAATTACTCATTTCCCTCTTGGTTTCCTGGCTCCCAGATTTAATCCTCTGATAAGTTTCGCTCAATGACTACATCCAGCGACGGGCAGCGCATGGAAAAAATCGTCAGCCTGTGTAAGCGGCGCGGTTTTATTTTTCAGTCGAGCGAAATTTATGGCGGACTCAACGGCGCCTGGGATTACGGACCGCTCGGCGTCGAATTAAAGCGTAATCTGAAGAACTACTGGTGGCGTATCATGGTGCACGAGCGCGATGATGTAGTCGGAATGGACGGCGCGATCCTCACGCATCCTGCGGTTCTCAAGGCATCCGGCCACGTCGAAGGTTTCTCCGATCCGATGGTTGATTGCCGCACCTGCAAGGCTCACCTGCGTGCCGATCAGCTCGTGGACAAAAAAGGCGCCAGGCAATGCCCGAATTGCGGCGGCAAAGACTTAACGGAAGCGCGGCAGTTTAATCTAATGTTCGAGACGCATGTTGGCGCGAGCGCCGAGGAAAGCTCGGTCGCATATCTCCGGCCTGAAACCGCGCAATCGATCTTCACTCAATTTAAAAATATTCTCGAAGTATCCCGCAAGAAGCTGCCGTTCGGCATCGCGCAAATCGGGAAGGCATTTCGAAATGAAATCAATCCGCGCAATTTCACATTTCGTTCACGCGAGTTCGAGCAGATGGAGTTAGAATATTTTTGCCGACCCGAGCAGGGAATGGAACTGCTTGAATACTGGAAAGAAGAACGCCTGAAGTTTTACGAGAACATCGGCCTCTCCCGCGCAAATTTGAATGTCCTCAACGTGCCGGATGAAGAGCGCGCGTTTTATTCAAAAGGCACTTACGACATCGAATACGATTTCCCGTTTGGCCGCCAGGAACTCGAAGGTGTGGCATATCGCACCGACTACGATTTGTCGCAGCATCAGAAAGCGAGCGGCAAATCGCTCGAATATTTCGACGAGGAAACGAAGGAGAGATTTATTCCACACGTCGTCGAGCCGAGTGCCGGCGTCGATCGAACTGTGCTCGCGATGATTTGTGAAGCTTATGCGGAGGACCAGGCGCCTAACGACAAGGGCGAAATGGAATCGCGCATTGTCTTACGTTTCTCTCCGCGGATGGCGCCGATCAAGTGCGCGGTTTTTCCGCTTCTGAAAAACAAAGAACAATTAGTGGCGAAAGCCAAGGAGATCGTCGCGCTTCTCCGGCCGCACATGACTGTGTTTTACGATGAGAGCGGCGCGATCGGGCGGAGATACCGACGGCAGGACGAAATCGGCACGCCTTTCGGTGTGACCGTTGATTTCGAGACGCTCGGTGAAAAAGATCCGGCGCTTCGCGACACAGTCACGCTGCGAGATCGCGATTCGATGAAGCAGGAACGGGTCTCAATCGGCGACTTGGTGAACTTTTTGAGCCCGCGTATACGTTGATTTTAGGCTCATGCACATGTAGCTGTGCGGTCGCCTGAATTATGAAGGTCGAGATCTTTACGTTGTGCGATGCAGCTACATTGGATGCTGGAGGAAAGTTAAATATTCTTGGCTCATTTGATCGCTTAAATGCGCGCGAGGTGCCGATCGTTCATCCGCACTGCACATTAGCAATTAAATTGCGGTTTGAACGCGTTGAAGAAGGGCAGAAACGACTGCGGATCGCATTCGTTGATCAGGATGGTGCGGCAATCATGCAAAACCTCGATGTCACCACGGAGGTGCGATTTCAGGGCGATGATCCCTCCGCAACCATTTCCGTTGCTCTAAACATTCAGCAGCTCAGGTTACCCAAGTTTGATGAGTATTCGATCGATTTGGCTGTAGACGGTAGGCAGGAGGCATCAATTCCCCTTTTCGTAAAGCACGCGGAATAAAGAACTCCGGATTAGACTCGCGCCCCTGCATCCTAACTGCATTCTTGATTTACAACTGTTCAATGGATTTGGGAGAGTTTCGCGAATACTGCCTAACGAAACCCGGGGCGAGGGAGGAGACGCCATTCGGGCCCGATGTTCTCGTGTTCAAAGTCGGCGGCAAGATGTTTGCGTTAGCTGCTCTCGACGAAGTGCCGACGACTGTGAACCTGAAATGCGATCCAGATCTAGCACTCGATCTGCGGGACCGTTACGAGCAGGTGAGGCCCGGCTATCACATGAACAAGAAACACTGGAACACGGTTGAGATTGCCAGCGGCATTCCTGACGTCGAAGTACGAAAAATGATCGACCACTCCTACGAACTGGTGACCAGGAGCTTGCCAAAACCTAAGGTAAAGGTTGGAGCTCGACCTCGTCGAACTTCAACTGCAGCGCTTCGCGCGCGACATTGAGGAAATTATCGGCAGCGTCGGTGAGGGCGACCTGCAGTTCACCACGTTCTGTCGCCGGCGAGAGCAGCGATTGATTATCCAACGTTTCCTGCACTGCAGTCGCGCAGTTCTCCGCAGAATCCACGAGCGTAATCTCGTTTCCGATCACGCGTGCAATCGCGGCACTGAGCAGCGGATAATGAGTGCAGCCAAGCACGAGCGTGTCCATTCCGTCGGAAAGCAGCGGCTCAAGGTAACGAACGATCACGCGATCGGTTACGTCGTCATCGAGCAATCCTTCTTCAATTAAAGGCACAAGCAACGGACATGCGCGACTGCTTACCCGGACATTGTTGTCGGTCGCGCGCAACGCCTTTTCATACGCGCCGCTTCGGATCGTTGCCCGTGTTCCGATTACACCGACATGCTGATTCTGCGTGGCTTGCAACGCCGCTCGGGCTCCAGGCTCGATCACTCCAATCACAGGGACCGAAAATTTTCTCGTCAGCAAAGGCAATGCGACTGATGAGACGGTGTTACACGCCACGACCAGCGCCTTGGCATTTTTTTTCATCAGCATGTGCGCCAACTCCAACGCATAACGCTGCACGGTCTCGGGACTCTTCGGACCGTACGGGACACGCGCCGTGTCGCCGAGGTAAACGATTGTCTCGTTCGGCAGCCTGTCTCGCAGCGCCTTTACTACGGTTAGCCCGCCAATGCCGGAATCAAAAACGCCGATCGGTCGTGGGTTGCTCATGCCAGCGGAAAGTGATGGCGCAATTAGAGTAGCGCAAGCGTCTCGCTTGCGTTTCTTAACGCTTCGCAAGCGAGAGGCATGCGCTACTTTGATCGCGATGATTGAACTTCCAAAGAGGTACGATCCGACAGCCGTTGAACCCAAGTGGTATCAACGCTGGGTCGAGAATGGCGACTTCGTAGCGAATCCGGAGTCCTCAAAGCCCGCTTTTTCGATCGTGATGCCGCCGCCAAACATCACCGGCATGCTCACGCTCGGTCATGTTTTGAACAACACGATCCAGGACATTCTTGCACGACGCGCGCGAATGCATGGATTCGAAGTCCTTTGGCTGCCGGGAATGGATCATGCGGGAATCGGAACGCAGACCGCCGTCGAAAAATATCTGCGCAAAACCGAGAACAAAACCCGCCACGATCTCGGTCGCGAAGAATTCTTGCGGCGAGTCCTCGAATGGCAGGACAAGCACGGCGGCATAATTATTGAACCGCTTAAGCGACTCGGCTGCTCATGCGATTGGTCCCGCCAACGTTATACGCTCGATGACGCATATGCTGCCGCTGTCCAAAAAGTGTTTGTCGATCTTTACGACAAGGGCCTGATCTATCGCGGTCGTCGAATGATCAACTGGGATCCTGCGGCGCAAACCGCGGTTTCCGACGAGGAGGTGATTAGCAGACCGCAGAAAGGAAATTTGTATTTCGTTCGCTACGAGATTGTGGAGGAAAGTAGCGCGAGCGTCCCGCTTGCGAGTGGGGCGCAAGCCGGAGGCATGCGCTACATTGAAGTCGCCACGACGCGGCCGGAAACAATCATGGCCGATACGGCGATTGCATTTCATCCGGACGACAAACGTTACTTACACTTGTTAGGCAAACATGCCTGGCGTCCGCTCGCACGGGAGAAAATTCCAATCATCGCCGACGAAGCGATCGATCCGGAGTTTGGAACAGGTGTGCTAAAGGTTACTCCAGCGCATGACACGCTCGATTTTGAAATCGGCCAGCGGCATGACCTGCCGATCATCGACGTTTTAACTCCTGCCGGCCGTGTCGATTGCCCAGCGGTTCCAGAGCTGCACGGATTGGAACGCTTCGAGGCGCGGAAAAAAGCGGCGGAATTATTGGAGGCTATGGGACTGCTCGCAAGAACGGAACCCTACGAAAACAATGTTGGCTTCAGCGACCGAAGCGATGTTCCGATTGAGCCGCGACTCAGTGAGCAATGGTTCCTGCGGTACCCGAAAACAAAAGAAGCGCTGGCAGTCGTGCGTGATCATCTCATTCGTTTCTTTCCAGCGCATTGGGAAAAAGTTTACGCGCAATGGCTGGAGAACATTCGCGACTGGTGCATTAGCCGTCAGGTTTGGTGGGGACACCGCATACCGGCGTGGTATAAGGTAACGCAACCGTCTCGGTTGCCTGAAGTAGCGCACGCGTCCCGCTTGCGCGATGAAGATGCACGCAAGCCAGAGGCTCGCACTACTTTTATCGGTTTCGATGAATTCGCAGAGCTTGATATTACGCGCCGCAATCTGCCGCACTGGCAACAGGCGGGGAAAACATACTTCGTCACCTTTCGACTCGCTGACTCCATTCCGGCGACGAAGCTCTCCCAGCTAGAGGACGAACGGCAAGTCTGGCTGAATGCGAATCCGGAGCCTTGGACCGCCGAGCAACGCCACGCCTATTACGAACGTTTCTCGGCAAAAATTGACGAATGGCTCGATGCGGGCAGCGGGTCTTGCGTGTTGAAGGACGAACGCGCGGCGAAAGTTGTTGCCGATGCGTTGCTCCACTTCGACGGAGAACGCTATGATTTGGGCGCGTGGATCGTTATGCCGAATCACGTTCATGTCGTGGTCACGCCACGCGATGGGCGTGATATTGGAGATATTCTTCATTCGTGGAAATCATTCACCGCGCACAAGATCAACGATCTCTTCGGTCGAACGGGACAATTCTGGCAGCATGAAAGCTATGATCACATCGTTCGAAATGAACAGGCACTGTACAAAATTCAAGAGTACATCGACCGTAATGCCGAGAAGGCTGGCATTGAAGTAGCGCATGCGTCCCGCTTGCGCGATAAAGGAACACGCAAGCCAGAGGCTCGCGCTACCATTTACGTCGGCATCGACCCGCCATCCGATCCTGAGAATTGGATCCAGGATGAAGACACGGTCGATACTTGGTTTTCATCTTGGCTATGGGCTTATGAGACGATGGATCCCCAGACACGGAAGAAGTTTTATCCGACCAGCATTCTTGTAACCGGGCCCGATATTATTTTTTTCTGGGTGGCCCGAATGATCATTGCCGGAATTGAGTTCAAACCCGGCGAGACGAAGAAGATCGAGGATAACATTCCGTTCCACCACGTTTTCTTTACCAGCATCATTCGCGACGGCCAGGGCCGCAAAATGTCGAAATCTCTGGGCAATTCGCCTGATCCGCTCGAGCTGATCGACAAGTACGGCGCCGACGGCTTGCGATTCGGTCTGATGCGCATCGCGCCTACGGGACAGGACATTCGATTCGATGAACGACAAATCGAAGAGGGTCGGAACTTTGCGACGAAGCTCTGGAATGTTGCGCGTTTTCGCCAGATGCACGGCCCCAGCGATAGTGCACCGAAGATTGAGGCACAGGCGTTATCGATCTTTGCGCTCGAAGTGCTGGCTCGATTGAACGAGACGATCGACGCAATCGAATCGGCGTATCGCGAGTATCACTTCAACCAAGTCGCCCAACATCTCTATAATTTCGTCTGGAGCGATTACTGCGACTGGTTTGTTGAAGCGGCCAAGACTGACATTTTCGGCAACGACGAAGCGAAAAAGAAATCCGTTCTGGCAGTCATGGATGTTGTGCTCTCGGCGACAATGCGATTGTTGCATCCATTTATGCCGCACCTGACTGAGGAGATTTGGTCCTTGCTCGCCCTTGGAAAAGGCTCAATTCAGTTTGCGGCCCCGCCCGGAAAGATTGCGTTAGACGCGGTGGGTGACGTAGCAGACGCGCGTCGAGTCGTAACAAGCATCTACGAAACCGTTCAAGCCGGTCGCAATCTCAGGTCAGAGTCGAAGTTGCCTTCAAACAGGAAGATAACATTCATTTTACGCACGAATGATAAACAGATTTCTGAGCAGATTCCGACTCTAAGCCGGTTGTTAAATGCCGAGGAGCTAACAATCGACCGAAACTACACGGGGCCGGCTGGCACCCCGATGGCAGTCACTGCCTTGGGCGAACTCTTTCTCTCCATCGCGGCGGGGGACCACGCGCTTGAACGCGAGCGGTTGGACAAAGAAATCAACAGGAGTGGTGAGGAAGCGCGAACCGTTGAGACGAAATTGCAAAGCAAAGCCTTCGTAGAGCGAGCTCCAGCGGCAGTGGTCGAGGAACATCGACGACGGCTTAAGGATCTTAACGCGCAACTGACGAAGTTGAAGCAGGCGCGTGAAGGCCTGAATTAAAGATAATCTTCTGCTCGTCGATGCTGGCGCCGCGCTTTTTGAAAAATTCCTTCAGCTGCGGCGTATAGAAGGTCTCGTCATATTCCTGATTTAGTTCGAGCCAGACGCGACCGCGTGGCTTGAGATGCTTCTTCAAGTCGTCTAGAAAAAATTCCCATTCCGGGACGTCCCAAAGTCCGGGCATTTTATGGTTGTTGAAGCAAATCATGAAAGCCGTAATCACGTCGAATTTTTGTCCGAAACTCGGCAGCGGACGAAACGCCTCAATTTTTTGAACTACGCGGCGGACACCGAGGAGGCGTGTGATTTCCCGGAACATTGGCAGACGATCCATGTCGAGGCCAACGCCGGAATGACCGAGGAGCTGCGCGATGTAGAGAAAGTACCCTGCGCCGCACCCCAGATCGAGAATGCGTTTGGGACGCGCCACGTCGAGTTCAAGCTGGCGAATCCGGCGAATGTTAACTCCAATCCACCGGTCGAGATCCAGGTATTTGGGCCAGTCCGCGCCGGCATCTGCCACAGCATATTGCCGTCGAATTTTTTCGAACTGTACCGGATCGATTGTCTCAATGACGCGCTTTGTCTCCAGCGGGAAGCGATTCGCGCGCAGCACCCTGAGGGTACGTTTTCTCGCGCTAGCCAGACTCTGGCCGTCGACCAGTTTTCGTATTTTATGGCGAAGCTGCACAGCTCACACCTTGTAGCGAAGCACAACAATTTCAATTAAGGTTTCAACGCATGAGCGTGTGGAGAAAACTGGTGTGGATTGGGGTGGTCGCGTTAGGCACGTGGGCAGTTGCTATCCTGGCGCTCTCGCGCGGAGAAAAAATCAGCGCGCTCTGGATCGTGATCGCAGGCTCTTGTGCGTTTTCAATCAGCTACCGTTTTTACAGCAAATGGCTGGCGACCACAGTGCTTGTTTTAAATGAGGAGCGGGCAACGCCTGCAGTTTTGCGAAATGACAACAAGGATTATGTGCCAACGAATCGCTGGATGGTTTTCGGCCATCATTTCGCCGCGATCGCCGGACCCGGACCATTGGTTGGCCCGGTGCTGGCTGCACAGTTTGGTTTTTTACCTGGCACTCTCTGGATCTTGATCGGCGCGACTCTCGGCGGCGGTGTGCACGACATGATTATTTTGTTCGCCTCGATTCGGCGCGGCGGAAAAACGCTGGGTCAAATGGTGAAGGAAGAAATCGGTCGATTCGTGGGTTTACTCGCGCTTGTTAGCGTGCTCGCCATCAGGATTATTTTGCTAGCAGTTCTTGCGCTCGTGGTAGTTCAGGCGCTGGCGGAAAGTCCGTGGGGCGTTTTCACGATTGCTGTAACCATTCCGCTGGCGTTCATCATGGGGATCGCCTTGCGCACGGGTAAGGTCAGCGTCCTCGTGATCACGATTTTCGGTTTACTCGGCCTGGCATTCGGCGTTTGGGGCGGGCAATTTCTCGGTCACTTTCCAGCAATTGAAGCCTGGTTTCGTCACGACCAGAAATGGCTGGCATGGGCAATCATGATCTATGGCCTGGCCGCGTCTATTTTGCCGGTTTGGATGTTGCTTACACCGCGGGATTATCTCAGCACGTTTTTGAAACTTGGCACAGTAGCCATGCTTGCCGTCGCGGTCGTGCTTATCAATCCGACCCTGCAAATGCCCGCGATCACAAAATTCATCGACGGCAGCGGCCTTGTTTTCGCCGGGCCGGTATTTCCCTTCGTCTGCATCACCATCGCCTGCGGGGCGGTGTCCGGTTTTCACTCGCTCATTGCTTCGGGTACGACGCCGAAAATGATCAGGCGCGAGTCGCGTGTTCGCGCCATCGGTTATGGCGCAATGGTGACGGAAATGATGGTGGCCTTGATGGCGATGATCGCAGCGTGCGTTTTGCAACCGGGCGAATATTTCGCGATCAATACAAAAGGAACGCCGACTGAAGTCGTCGCGAAAGCTTCGGCGGCCGGGTTTTCCGTAACGGAACAACAAATGCAAACGCTCGCCACCGATCTTGGCGAGTCCACAATGTTCAATCGCGCCGGTGGCGCGCCGACGTTTGCTGTCGGCATGGCACACATGTTCGCGCGTGTCTCGGCAAAGCCGGCCGCGCTCGCTCTTTGGTATCACTTCGCGATCATGTTCGAAGCGCTTTTTATCCTAACAACCATCGATGCCGGGACGCGGGTAGGACGATTTCTACTTCAAGACGTTTTGGGTCATGTCTGGCGACCGCTCGGCAACACGCGTTCATGGGGCGCAAACTTTCTCGCCAGCGTTTTGCTGGTCGCGGCATGGGGCTGGTTTTTGTACGAAGGCGTCGTCGATCCTCTTGGCGGAATCAACTCGCTTTGGCCGCTATTTGGCCTCGCCAACCAATTGCTGTCGGTTATCGCACTTTGTCTTGGCACGACGCTGTTGATCAAGATGCACAAAGCGAAATACATCTTCGTGACGCTTGTACCGTTAGGCTTCATGTGCGCGGTTACTTTCTCGGCTGGTTATCTCAAAGTTTTTTCGTCCGATCCGAGACTTGGTTTTTTGAGCGGCGCGCGATCGCTTCTAACCAAGGCATCGACAACGCCGAATCCTGTTACGGCAGCTGAATTGACGCGGCAGGCAGGTGTATGGCGGTTTGATGCGCTCGTTGCGGTCTTCTTCCTCGTGCTCGTAGCGGGCATCGTGCTCGGCTCTGCGCGACAATGGTGGCAACTCATTCGCGGAAACAAGCGAATCGTTTTGCACGAGAACGAGTTTGTGCCGATCACTCCTACACAACTGGCACAGCTCTAGATTTAATACAGATCCTGGCGACGATGACCTAACGATTGCACGCGTCGGCGGACGGACTGTACCAGCTCTTCCGACACATCGGCGTAAATAAGTTCTTCGCGATCAGGCGAAGCGGCTGCGACCACAACTCCACGAGGATCAATCATGGCGGAGTTGCCGCAGAACCATAAATCATCGTCTTTCCCGACGCGGTTCGATGCGATCATGTAACTTTGATTCTCGATCGCGCGCGCTTGCGCGAGCACACGAAAGTGTTCGTCTCGGGGAAAGGGCCACGCTGAAGAAATAAGGAAAGCGCCGACATTCTGCTCGGTGGTAAGTTTACGGTACATCTCGGGAAACCGGAGATCGTAACAGATGCTGAAACCAAAGCGCAGATTGCCTAAAGCAAAGCTCGCCAGCTTATCGCCCGGCGCAAAGCAGGTTTGTTCTTGTACGGGCGCAACCGCATACAAATGAGCTTTGCGATATTTCGCGAGGATGTCGCCCGTCGCATCAACCAGAACTTGGGAATTGTAGATTGATGATCCATCGCGTTCGGATACACCACTGACGATCGCGATCGAAACTTGCTCGGCGATTTCTTGTACGTTGGCAACGAAGCCGGTCTTCCAATGCGCGGCGTGTTTTTGGATTACTGACATCGAATAACCAGTGTCAGTCATTTCTGGGAAAACGATCAGTTCGGCGCCGGCCTCTTTGGCCCGCCGGGAAAAATCCCGAACTTTGGAAAGGTTTGCCGCCGCATCACCGAGCGAGCATGAGATCTGAGCGACGGAGATTTTCATTCAATTGTCATTCTGAGCGAAGCGAAGAATCTCAGATCAATTTTGCAGCGATCGCCGAAACAGAAATGAGCCAGAGATGTTTCGCTTCGCTCAACATGATATGCCATTTATCGAATCGAAAAGGTTTGCAGGGCAGACGACGCAGTCTTCACGCAGCAATCGGCGTGCGGTATCCAAAAAACTGTCGCTTCATAATCAAATCCGCGACTTCCGGCGGAACCATTTGCTCCCACCTAGCGTCGCCGGACTGTAACTTCGTAAGGACATCCGGCGGCTGAATTCGCAAATACTCACGATGATAATCGGTGATCTCCTGGACGTATTGATTGTCGATCAGGTACTGAAATAACGAGCGAAGATTCGCGGCCACTTTGACCTGCGTTGCAGTGACAATTTGTCCGGTCGCTTCATCGATGCGCGGATAAACGTAAAGCTTTAGTCCTCCTTTGAACATTCTGCCCAGCGCCTCCAGGATTCCGCCCTCCAGATTCGTGTAATATTTTTCGTTCAAGATTTCGATCAAGCTAGGCACGCCCATGACAAGCCCGATCGCTCTGTTCGTGTAACGAAAGAGGTAGCCAGCGAGTCGATAGTATTCGCCGAACTTCGAGATCAGAACGGTTCGGCCCAGCGCACGAAGAATGTCGACGCGAGCAAGAAAATCAGCGTGATCGAGCTCACCGTTGGCGCGCAAATTCTCGAGCGTCATCTCCATCAGCACTTCTATGTCATCACCGGAACAATCGCATTGCTTGAGAAAAACTCGGCGCGCGCCGTCCAGCATGTCGTTGGTTGCGTAGGTGACAGGTCGAAAACTGCCGCGCTCGACCAGGATCGCTTTTTTGTAAAAAACTTCGGCAGGTTGAACCGTTTCGCCGTCCGCTTTGAACATCACTGCATCCGTCAGGCCCTGGCTGACCAACTGCAAACTCATCAATCGGTTGTCGACAGTTTGAAACAGAGGCCCGAAAAATTTGATCATGTCCACTTCAATTCGTCCCGGTGGAAGATTTTCCTGAAGCGACGAAATGAGTTTTTCCGGCTCCCGACAGTAGAACGCACCGTGAAGAAGATTCACGCCGATGACCCCCAGAGCTTCTTGTTGCTCGACGTTTGCTTTGTCGAGCAGCCGAACGTGAACAATGATTTGGCTTGGTTGCCCTCTGGGCTGCGACTGAAATCGCACGCCCAACCAGCCATGCGATTCATTACGTTCTTTGAAACTGCGCGCCGCGACGGTATCGGCGAAAACAAAGAATGTTTTCTCTGCGCCGAATTGTTTATCCAATCGTTCGATCAGAAGATCGTATTCATGATCGAGCATTGTCTGAAGCCGCCCGCGGCTGACGTAGCGGTCCGCCTGTCCGTAAATCGCATCGCTGAATGTCATGTCATAGGCCGACATGGTCTTGGCGATTGTGCCTGCTGCGCCGCCGACACGAAAAAATCTGCGCGCTACCTCCTGGCCTGCGCCGATTTCAGCGAAGGTGCCATACTTCGTTGAATCCAAATTGATGTGGAGAGCCTTCTCGTCAGTGCCGATCTCCATCTGCGGATTCATGTAATTTCTCTAGCGGCGATTGATCACCGTCGCAAATATTGCCAGCGGAGTTGTAGCGCGTCTGTGTCAGACGCCTCTTATTTCGTTGCGCGTAGGCTCAGTTACAGCCGCACCCGCTCGGCGTTCTTCGTCTGAATCCAGCCCCGCAGGTCATTCGGCAGCCCGGCGTACATCCAATCACCGCGCGTACTTAGAATTTTTATTTCGCTCCCAGCCGGCAAGGCCAGGACACTGTTTGCTGTATCCGCTGTGGCGAGACGCGCCTGGACGTCGGTTCCCGTCACGATCGCCAGGGCGCGTCCGTTGCTTCCTTTGTCGAGTGTATAAATCGCCCACACAGCTACGGCACACACAAGCAGGCACAAAATCGATACCGACATCAGCGCGGAGGACCGGCGACGCGCGAAAAACAGCGCGACAATTCCAAAAATTCCCAGCCACAAAGCAACTGCGGCCGCGATGCTGTACTGATTGATCGTCGCGAATTGAAGGTAACGCTCCAGTTTGGTCGGTTGCAGTTCCAGCCCGCGCGATTCGTCACGGGCGATCTGCAAATTAGCGGTTGCCTCGGGATGATGTTGGTCCAGCGCGAGTGCGCGCTCATAATTCAGAATCGCGCGGCCAAAATCATGCGTGCGAAAATAAGCGTTTCCCAGATCATAAAAGAGATTCGCATTCCACTGACCTTCGTGAACCAGCGCCTCGTAACCGGCGATAGCTTCTTTGAAATGACCCTGCGCGTATTGCTGGTTTGCTTTGGTGAAATCAGTCTCTGATTGGGCCAACGCTGAGGAAGTCACAAGCAGGCAAATGATCGCGGAGCACGCGCGGACAAGGTAGCGCGAGCGTCCTCGCTTGCACGTCGGGAAGATCTCGCAAGCGGGGACGCTTGCACTACCGTTTTGACGCATATTCATGCTTTCAAATTTTCAATCAGCTCCAGCACATCTCGCCGGTTTTCCGGGGAGATGCTTCCCGGGCCGTTGCGCGTTCCGCTGTATTGCCACTCGTCGTTTTGCTCGAACAAACGGCGCAGCCGTTCGCGCGAATCAGTATCGAGCCTAAAGGTTTCCGCTGCAGTTTCCGCGTCCACGACGTTTGGATCGATCCCGCGATTACGCGATGCGAGCGCGGCTTTCAGTCGAACAACTCGCGACGCTTCGGCATAATATTCCCTGGGCGGCGTATCATCACGGCGCAACTTGTGCATCAGCTCGGCTGCTTCGTGTTGCAGCGCACTGATGCGGCGTGCCTCGCGATCCTCCAATCTTGCTCGGCGAATTTTCAAACCTGCGAGCACAAGCAGCGCCGCCAGCGGCACCGATTGCGCGGCCCAGAAACCACGACGTGTATAAAGGGGCTCGAATGATTCAACCCGTCGCGACGGCTCGGTGAGTTGATACAGAATGTCCTGAGGCTTGTTTGAATTCACAACGGGCGCATGGCCTCGAGCTGCTGTAGCGGGCGACGAAGACGGTGGTTGAGCGGCCACGTTCGGTGCAGCTGCACCGCCCTGAACAGTGATTGGCATCGATTCGCTGTGCAGCGTTACGTATTGTTCTTTTGCTGGATCGAAATACGAAAATGCGAGTACCGGCAGACTTTGCTTATTCTCGTTAGGCGAGATCACCGTCTCGAAGGTCTTTGTGCCGCTAATGCCAACTTCATCGTCCTGCTTAAACTTGGAAGACGGCGGATATTTATGCCAGCCACGGTCGTCCTCGAGCAACGGAGCATTCACCCGATCGAAGTTGCCGCGTCCTGAGATTGTTGTTGTAACTGTGATCGGATCGCCTACCTGCACGCTTTTCGGCTTGGCATCGGTTGCCATGGTAAAACTTCCAATTGCTCCTGAGAAACTGGGCGGCGCATTTGGTGGCAGCGGTTTTACTTCAAGTGCCACAGGGTCGCTGCTGATCTGGATGTCGCGACGTTCGCCGAGTTGTGAAAATGGGTTTGAGAAAAATGGATCGGAGAATGGATCGTCGAGATCGAATAGATCGAAAGGCGAACGCGAACGCGGCGCGTTTCGCTTTCGCGGAACGACCACTTGCGCCTTTGCTTTGACCGGTCCGATTTCAAATTTCCCTGCACGCGCTGCAGCAATCGCTGTCTTAAAGGTCACTACTTCGAAAGGCCTGCCATTGATCGTCTCCAAGTTTTGCGAGGACTGCTGTAATTTCTGTGCGGTAAACCCCTGGCCTGTGATGTCGGGGGCGTCGGTGAGTCGTGGATGAACACGCGCATCAAATCCCATTCTAATTTGGACCGGAACAATCTCGCCGACGTACGCGGTCTTCTTCGGCACGATTAATTCCGCGAAAACCAGATCGCCTGTGCTGGTCGGTTGATTTTGAATGCTACGACCAGGCCGCGTCTTG
>JBJMXF010000152.1:0-7427 GCA_045809725.1 Candidatus Udaeobacter sp.
GATCGCGCTGGGACGCATCGTGAGTGGTCGCGTTACCGTCGGCGATTCGATCGTGTGTATTCACCGAGATGGACGCGCTGAACGAACGACCGTCACTACTCTGTTCAGCTATGCAGGATTAGAGCAAGTCGAGATAAAGGAGGCCGCAGCCGGTGATATTGTTGGGCTAACTGGCTGTGAGGACGTTTACATCGGCGAAACGCTGACCGATCGCGAGGAGCGCGAGCCGCTTCAATTCGTCGACATCGATCCGCCGACGATTCGCATGCACATTCTTGTGAACGATTCACCATTCGCTGGCCGCGAAGGAAAGTTCGTGACTGCGCGACATGTGCGCGAGCGGCTGGTTCGAGAAACGCAGGGCAACGTTTCGCTTCAAGTCAACGACACCGAAACCGCAGGCGCATTTGAGATCCATGCTCGCGGCGAAATGCAAATCGCGATCCTGGTGGAGCAGATGCGGCGCGAAGGCTATGAACTAATGATCTCGCGGCCCGAAGTGATTCTCCGACGAGCTGAAGACGGCGCGCTGCTTGAGCCTATTGAAAATCTGTATGTCGATCTCCCCAATGAAAATCTCGGTGATGTTTTGCAATCCATCGCGAATCGTAAGGGCGAGATTCTCGCCATACACCATCACGCGTCACGCGTATCAATCGAGGCGATTGTTCCGACGCGCGGTTTAATTGGATTCGAGACTGATTTCGTGAATCAGACCCGTGGTGAAGGAATAATGAGTCATCTGTTTCGCGAATACGCGCCATTTAAAGGCGACATGGGCGGTCGCGGTCGCGGTGTGATGGTCTCGATGGAGCCCGGCGTCAGCACTGCTTACGCACTCAACAACATTCAGGAGCGCGGCCGTCTTTTCATTGGTCCGCAGGAGGACGTTTACGAAGGAATGATCGTGGGCGAAAACAGGCGTCCTGAAGATTTGCCGGTAAATCCGTGCAAGGAAAAGCACCTAACGAACATGCGCAGCCAGGGTGACGGCAAGGGCATTCAACTTGAAGGAGTTCTGCGAATGAGTTTGGAGCGCGCGATCGAATACATCGACACGGATGAGTACGTGGAGGCGACACCAAAATCGCTTCGCCTGCGCAAGCGCATTCTGGATGCGACCGCACGCAAACGAGCCGCTGCATAGGCCGCGTGCCCAAGCGGGATAGGTAAACTCGCGCGTCGCTTAGCGAAGATTTCGTCGCAAGAGCTTTTAGTCTGCTCGGTTCCTACGGCCCATTACCGGAGCCAGCCGCCTGTCGCTTGAATCGGCATCTCATTTTCCGTAATCCATGCTGCGAGCGCGGTTGGTTTGTCGTCGCCGACTCTAATTGGAAGTGCAATCGATCCAGTCCAAGCATTGGATTCCTTGGCCATATCGATTTTGATAAGATCGAGAACGACGAAATCGTGGCGCAATTTCCGGCCGCTGTTTTCGCCGCGTTTCACATCTGACTCGAGATTATTCCCCAGCAGCGCGACGTTTAATGCCAAAACGCGAGGTTGCTTTGCTTCTGGAATATAACGGCCGCTGAGTTTTCCGCCGGCGCCTAACGACAGGCGGAACACCCCGACTTTGATTGAACTCGCCGGAATCACATTGTCACCGAACCAGCTGGGCCATTCCTTGCCATTTACGACAAAGCCCGGCGTATAAATCGAATCGCCGCCCCAAGCCGCCGCGTACCGTTGTTGTCTCGACGTGAATTCGCGCTTGGCAAAGCGATCGCGCCATCCGAGACGGTCCCAATAATCAACGTGAAACGCCACGGGAACGATCTTCTTCCACAGGTCCTGGTTTGATTTGAGTGCGCTAAGCCATTTTTCGGCGGGCGGACAACTGCTACATCCCTCCGAAGTGAAGAGTTCGATCAGCGTGCTTTGCGTCTCGCCACTCTCAAACACTGTAGCCGCGGGCGCCGACCCCGGCTGGTCGGCCAACACATGCGCGGTCGTTAGGCCGAACGCAAGCGCAGTCAGGGCAGCAGCTGTTTTCCGCATCTGTTGAAATTTATTGCCCGTCATTTTTTGTCGGGATCAAAAGGCGCCGCCGAAAGTAGTCTCGCCAGCTGTTTGGAAGCGAGGGTAGTTCGCTGACGCGACGCAACAAGTCCTCATTCCCCGCATTTTCGCGATAAAGATTCACAACGTCAGCGACGGTCACATTGTGCTCGTCTCTTTCAAGCACCTCGATCGAATCGCCAGCCGCGACTTCCCCTTCTTCTGAGAACCGCAAAGTAGAATCCGGTGCGACCACTCTGCAGAAACCGTTTCACCATGTCCGCACGACTGAAGCGAATGCCAAGTTTATAGCATGGCATGCGCGGTTGTGTCACAACGAACTCTGCAGACCCGAGGCGAAAGCGATCACCGATATGAACTGTTTCCTCCAGCAAGCCTGTGGTTGTGAAGTTCTCGCCGAAGACTCCCCATGGGAGATCCATCTCAGGAAGCTTGGTGTGCCAAAACGCGAAATGCTCCGATGGATAGGCGTAAACCGCCTTGTCGATTCCTCCATGTACCGTGAGGTCAGATTGCTGATCGCCCTCGATGTTAAGTGTCGACACTCGAACTCGGCCGGCAACAGGCTCTTTGAAGATGGAAGTGCGAACAATTTTTCCCTTCCATTCTATTTCGCGCGGAAGTCCGACGTTGACCGATAAAAGCCTCATGCTGCGATTACCGCGAGCATAGCTAACGCAAAGCTTGGAGTAACGAAAGTCAGATAAGGCAAAGGGCAAGTGCCGCGTAGAACTGCAGCGATCACGACGCTCGCGGTCGTTTGATTATCTGTGGTTGTAATTGTCTGCGCGAGCTATTGAATTCGGGTTTCAGCTCGCGAGGACGGGTGGCTTGCCCAACCGGGCTTGACCACGCAAGACGAGTGCGATCATTTCCGGCAAATTCACCGTGGTCAAAAGGCGTTCATTCTCCGTAGCATCCAGACCATTGTTCAATCCTGCAATGCCGAACGCTTCGAATTCCGTGGTCAACGCTTTGTAGTCGATCGGCTCACCGCTGGCCGGCAGCTGAGAATTGTAGAGCTCTATTGCCTCACGGGAGACGCTGTCGGCGACTTGGTAATTCAGCGTGAATGCCGCGGGTTTCTTTCCGCGGAGTGCGTCGATGACCGCTTCCGCACAGCCGCCGAAGCCGCCGATGAGGTATACCGGCTTTCCGGCGCGCAAGGCGAGCAGCGCTTCCTCGGCGAGACCTGGATATTTACCGAGTCCTCGCGCCTGGCCACCCAGCAACAGCCGCGCATGAATCTCTGAGTTCATCCGCTCGCGCATGGCGGTGAGACTGCGCGCCCAAGCTACGCGGTTCTCCGGTGTTGTTGGCGGCACTTTTGTTGCGGGATCGACACCAAGATTGGCCGGAGGCTCGATGGGATGGAAACAGGCTGTATTCTTCAATCGCGCGCGCTGAGTGGCGTCGAGATCGAGATGGATCGGCCAGGCGAGGTACGATTGAATGGCATCCACTGCTTCTCCGGAGATGGCGCGATACGCTGTGAGCAGTTCGAAGAGCACTTCAGTGAAACCGCCCTGCCGCAAGTCGCCGCCATAGGCCAAGGTTGCTCCGGCCGCGAGAAGAAACCGTGCAAATTCCGATGCCGCATCACGCAAGTGCGCCGGGCCGAAACCGCGCAGCGGCAAATCGGCGCTATCCGAAATTGAAAGTCCGATTCGCCAGCCAGCCGCGGCTTTTTCCAAATTTTTTCCGGCCAGGGCCAGCGGCTCAGAGGGTTTCGCGAAAAGCAACGTGGGCGTGGTCAGCCGCAGATTCGGATCCAGCTCGGTGAGGAGATCGAGCTCTTGTTTGGCGAGCGGCGGATCCGGATAGACGAAATAAGGCACTTTGTTCTTATCCGCGCGCAACGCCAGGCAGGTCAGCAGTTCCGGCGCGCGAGGAAGCGCGCGCACTGTGGCGGGCACGTCGAACAGTTTTTTGAGATCATCGAAGTGTTGTTGGAAATATTCCGTGCGAAGCACCTCGCGCAGCACGAGACCTACGACAGCTTCCACTCGGGCCGGGTCCTCCGCTCGCCAGCGAATCGTCGGCACATTACCGATATAAGGGAACGACCGCGCCTCGCCCTCCTCGATAGCATGTACCACCACGATCGGGCGGCCATGCCGCTTCGCTCGAATAACTTCGTGCTGGCACCAGACGCGCGACGCGTATGCATCGGTATGCACAACCGCGAAGGCGGCAGTGTCGATCCCTGCATTGATCTCGTTCTCGAAGCTAAATCCCGCTGCGATGTCGATAGCGTCAAAGAACGTGTCGAGCGCGAGATTTTTGTGAATGTAATCGCGCAGCACTAAGGCCGTCTTCTCGCCATCCAGTTTGGCGTGGCTGATGAAAAGCCGCATCTTCGGCGGACTGGTGCCCTTCGTCGCCTCTGTCTCGACGCTCGCGAGAGTCGGGCGTTGTGTTAGCAGACGGCTCAGTTCGTTCGTGAGACGGTTCAGGAGGAAACCGGCTCCGCCTTCGGCGCTTTGACCTTGCAGGCGAATGTAATTCACTGCGCCGATCTGCGCGCTTAATTGATACGCGGTGTCATCAAAGGCGACGGGGAAAAGCCGATGCCGATCTGGCGCCGCACCCGCCTGCTTCCATAGGTCCTCGATATACTTATCCCAACCATCGGAAACAACCATCTGCGGATCGACCAGCACAATGATCGCCGTGTGCTGCGCTGCACCGACGGCGATTGTTGGCGGCGGCGCCTTCCCTCCACCGCCTGCCACGGATCGAAAGAAAACAGGAATGCCAATTCCCCGCGCATTCGTCCGCCCTGGATCCCGCGAGAAATGCGCATAGATGTGCTCCGCAAGTTGTTGTCCCCGCTCGAACTCTGGATGCCACACAACGTAAATCAGCAACCGCGGCTGATAGTCGTTCGGCGTTATTGTTTTCTCGCTCATCTCGCGCAGTCTAAGATGAAGCGAAATGTCGAACCAAAGGCGGCTTTTCGCATGCGGAGCATGGGCACATACTCAGAACATGTTATGACGATCAGTTTCGGTGTGGCGCGAAAAATTTTGCATGTAACACCAAGGTTACACGCCACTGCCATAACATCGCCTGAGTCGCCTTAGGAGCAAACGCGTGGCTTTTCAAAACATGGCTGGCCGGTTAGTGGATGTGATTTTTGGCTATGACTTTTTTGTTTCCTACACATGGGCCGACGGCAGCAAATACGCTCATAGCGTGCACGAAAAGTTAAAAGCGCAAGGCTTCACGGTTTTTCTTGATGAGGAAGAGTACTCACGTGGCGATAACTGGACTTTGCTCGGGCGACGGGCTCTAAGAAAGACGCGGCAACTGATACTGGTCGCGACGCCGAAGGTTCACGCGAGTGGGCCGGTGCTGAAAGAACTCACAGCATTTGCATCCACTGGCAGGCGAATCATCCCGATTGAAATCGGAGATTCGCTTGATCGACAGAAGTACGGCGAATCACCGTTGCTGCCTCTTGTTCCTGCGGAGCTTCTCAAGATTAATCAGCCGCTTCAGCAAGGTGCAATTCCGACCGAAGCTCCGTCAGAAGTGGTGCGCGAACTGCGTCGTGGCTTTCAGCATGTTCGACAGACTCAAATTCGCGTCAGAGTCCTTCTTGGCGCCTGCCTAATGTTGTTAGGCCTTCTTGCGATTGCGGTATGGCAGAGCATTAGCGCAGAACTACAGCGGAAGGACGCGGTGAAGCAAGAGGCTAAGGCGAAGAGCACCTCGGTGCAGGCCGATTTCGATATCGCGGTAATGTATCGCCAAAATAAGGACGCCGTGGACCCGCGAGTTCTGGCGCATCTCGCCCGCGCTTTGCGAACGTCGGGAGATGCAAGACTGCCGCGGCAATATCTCATTTCGTTGCTGCGCGATTCGCCTTGGTTTCTTCCGCAGACGGAACCACTGCGCACCCAGAATGGACTGCCGGTGGCCAAGCGGGAATCCGTCTACTCTTTTCCCGCAAATGCACACGTTAGTTTCAGCCCCGACGGGCGCCGCATCGTCACCGCTTTCGACGATGGGACCGCACAAATTTGGGATGTGAAAAGCGGCAAACGCATCGGCGAGCCAATGCGTCATGACGACCGGGTCGCCGCAGCCAATTTTAGCCCAGATGGCAAGAGAGTCGTTACGGCATCTTGGGACAAGACCGCGCGGCTATGGGATGCGCAAAGCGGCAAGCCGCTGGGCGAGCCAATGCGCCATGAGAGCCTGGTCTACGCTGCCAGCTTTAGCCCGGACGGGCAGCGGATTGTCACCGCTTCCGACGATAAGACCGCGCGCCAATGGGAAGCAGAGAGTGGTAAACGCATAGGTGATCTGTTGCGTCATAAGGGCGCGGTCAATGCAGCCAGTTTCAGCCCGGACGGGCGGCGGATCATCACCGCCTCTGACGATGGGACCGCGCAGGTATGGGACGCAGAAAGCGGCAAGCCAGTGGGCGGACCAATGCGCCATGACAGCGCGTTGTTCGCAGCCAATTTCAGTGCGGATGGACGGTTAGTTGTAACCGCGTCTGGCGAGACGGCGCGGGTGTGGGATGCGGAGAGTGGCAAGCCAGTCACTGAGTCAATGCGCCATGAGGGCGCGGTCGTTGCGGCCAGTTTCAGTCCCGACGGGCGCATGGTTGTCACCGCATGTTCGGACAACACCGCGCGGAGATGGGAGGCGGAGAGCGGCCAGCCGATCGGCGGACCAATGCGCCATGACAGCTCGGTTAGGGGGGCCAGTTTCAGCCCCGAGGGGCGGCGGGTTGTCACCGCCTCCGACGATAAGACGGCGCGGGTGTGGGACGCGGAAACCGGCAAGCTAGTGAGCGAACCGATGCGCCATGAAGACAAAGTCTATGCAGCAAGTTTCAGTGCGGACGGGCTGTGCATCGTCACTGCATCTTTGGACAGGAGTGCGCGGCTGTGGGAGGGAGAAAGCTCCGAGCCGGTGCGCGAATCTATGCGTCACGAAGGGCAGGTTTGGGCGGCAAATTTCAGTCCAGACGGGCGGCGCATCGTCACTGCATCTTTGGACAAGACCGCACGGGTGTGGGAAGCAGAGACCGGCAAGCCAATGGGTGAGCCAATGCGCCATGAGGGCGAGGTATACACGGCAAATTTCAGTTTGGATGGGCGGCGGATCGTCACCACGTCGAGAGATATCGCACGGGTGTGGGACGCGGAGAGCGGCAGGTCAGTAGGCGAGCCAATGCGACATGCGAGCGACGTCATGACGGCAAGCTTTAGCGGTGACGGGCGGTGGATCGTCACTGCATCCTTAGACAAGACCGCGAGGGTGTGGCATGCGGAGAGTGGCAAGCCAGTGGGCAACCCAATGCGTCATACGGGCACGGTCTACGCGGCAAATTTCAGTCCAGATGGACGGCGGATCGTCACGGCTTCCGAGGATAAGACCGCGCG
>JBJMXF010000153.1:0-4811 GCA_045809725.1 Candidatus Udaeobacter sp.
TTGCGAACTTCCGACAAAACGTTCGCAATTTCCACCGCTGCGCGCGCCGCTTCAGTTCCGCGATTGATTTTATTTTCAAGACAACGTGCGCGGGCCTGGTTGTCGTTAACAAAACTGAGCACTGCGTTGATTACCGGCACGCCGTATTCTATGGCGATGCGCTGCAAGGCATCGGTAACGGAGCGACTCAGATTCTCTGCGTGATTGGTTTCGCCTTGCAGAATCACCCCGCACGCGATGATCGCGTCAGCTTGATATTGCGTCGCCAACTCACGTGCGACTACGGGAATCTCGAATGAACCGGGAACGCGATGGACAGAAATTGTCGCGTTCGGCGTAAGTGCCCGCAGCTCCTCCGTCGCATGATGTACGAGTCCATCTACGTATTGCGCATTAAACCGACTCGCCACGATGTGGAACATGCGTCTTGTTTTCGCAATTGTCGGACGAGACGGCGCGGCTTTCGACATCTACAGCAAATGCCCGAGCTTCGTCTTTTTTGTCTCGAGATATTTTTCGTTGTGGGGATTGGCTTCAGCCCGGATCGGTACCTGCTCGATCATTTCCAAACCATAACCTTCCAGTCCGACAACTTTCTTCGGATTGTTTGTGAGAAAGCGGAAACGTCGCACTCCGAGGTCGAAAAGAATCTGTGCGCCGAGTCCGTAATCGCGCAGGTCAGTTGCGTACCCGAGTTTGGCGTTGGCCTCCACGGTATCGAGTCCTTCCTCCTGCAATTTGTAAGCGTGGATTTTTGCGGCCAATCCGATACCGCGGCCCTCCTGCCGCATGTAAATCAACACGCCCTGGCCTTCCTCCTCGATTTGCCGAAGCGCTGCGTGCAATTGATTTCCACAATCGCACCGACGTGACGCAAAAACGTCGCCGGTAAGACATTGGCTGTGCACACGGACCAGCGTCGGTTTGTTTTTGTCGATTCGGCCTTTCACGAGTGCAAGATGGTGCTGTCCATCAACCTTCGAACGATACAAATGCAAATCGAAATCGCCGTAATCGGTCGGCATTTTTACAACTTGCTCCAGCTCCACGAGCTTCTCGCTCTTGCGCCGATGGGCGATCAAGCTCTGGATCGTGCAAATACGCAGCCCGTGTTTGTTGCGAAATTCCATCAACTCCGGAAGACGGGCCATGGTGCCGTCATCGTGCAAAATTTCGCACAGCACGCCCGCTGCTTGCAGGCCTGCCATTCTTGCCAGATCCACGGCAGCCTCGGTGTGACCGGCGCGCCGCAGCACGCCGCCATCTTTCGCGCGTAATGGAAATATGTGACCGGGTTGGTTCAAGTCTTCCGGCGCCGATTTAGGATTGGCGATTGCCAGTATTGTCGTCGCGCGATCATACGCGCTTATGCCGGTCGTCACGCCTCGCGCCGCATCCACTGAAACGGTGAAGTCGGTGTTATGCTTTTCGCGGTTTTGCGTCACCATGCGTTGCAAGCCGAGCTGGTCGGCGCGCTCATTCGAAATGGGAACACAAATCAAGCCGCGACCGTGCGTCGCCATGAAATTGACGGCTTCAGGCGTGACTTTTTCAGCGGCCATGACCAGATCGCCTTCGTTCTCACGATCGTCGTCGTCGGTCACGATCACCATGCGCCCCTTCGCGATGTCGCTAAGAACATCGTCAATGGCGTCGAACTGAAATGTTTCCTTCGCCCCGGAGATCATTGAGGATAATACCATTACTTCCTGCGAAGTGCTCAGCAACTCTTACTCGTGCAAGAGCAGGAGGGCTGATCAAACTACTTCGCGCTGGACGCGACAATTGCTTCCGGCCGATACAGATCGTGATTGCTCCCTTGAAATTCGGCCTTCAGTCTGACGGTAAACCGCGAAAGATCGACAAGATCCCAGCACGTGAATTTCCACATTGCGTTCGGGGAGACCGATCCGGTTTCGCGGGGCGCATGTTCAAATCCAACGACGAAATGCACCGCATCATCACGCACTTTGTTCGTCGACTTCCTGGGCTCGAAATAAAATGTGCGGAAACTGCTGTCGCGACTTCCGGCGGCGTAGAGTTTCGGGTCTAAATAGAACACGCGTTTGCTCTCGCGGTCGGTGATCCGCAAATCGGGATAACCTGAACGTTGAACTTTGCCCTCCGCTGTGAGCGGGAAATTGCACTGCAAACCCGGCGTGGCATTGAGCAGCTCCCGCAGAATGTCTTCGAAATGACTGCTGACTTCGTTGATCCGATCGACATTTTGGATCGCACTGTCCGGCGCATTTAATCGCTTCATCGTGTGATCGCAGGCGGCGCTGATCGCTTTCATGATGCGTTGGTCAATCGCGTCGCTCGCGTCAAACGGCAGCACCTTTCTACCGGTGGTATCGAAAATAACTTCGCCAAACGGGATGCCGCGCAATTGGTGATCTTCATTGAGCAGCCATGGAATGAGTTGATCCATCTCTCCCGCCGCTGGCGACCGCAGCGCAGGCAAGTTCGAAACAACGATGAGAATCAACAGCGTCAGGCTCGTGCGCATGCAAGGATTCAAAAACCGCGTATCCAATCAAACAAGAGTAAAGCAATGGTCCCGTCATCATCCGCAGCCTCATTGCATTTCAGATTGGCAACGCACCTAAGCCCGGAGCGACTGAAATAGTTCTGGCCGCTTTATTCATGCGAGATTGTGAAATTCTTTTCACAGTGCGAATAATGCCGGGTAAGTAATGAACAGATCCGACAAGATCTTCGTCGCAGGCCACCTTGGGATGTTAGGCAGTGCGATGATGCGACGGCTTCAGGCCGAAGGATTTTCCAACATTGTAACGCGCGACCGTTCAGACCTTGATCTGGCCGATGAGTCTGCGGTTGCGAAATTCCTTGCCGCGGAACGACCAGCCATAGTGATCGTCGCGGCCGCGAGGGTGGGTGGAATCAAGGCAAACAACGATTTCCCGGTGGAATTTCTCCTCGAGAATTTAGGAATTCAGAACAATGTCATTCGTTCAGCTTACGAGAGTGGCGTGCGCAAGCTGCTCTTTGTCGGAAGCGCTTGTATTTACCCGAAGTTTGCACCCCAACCGATCCCCGAAACATCTTTACTGGATGGACCACTGGAGCCGACCAATGAGGCTTACGCGATCGCCAAGATTGCGGGCATCAAGCTTTGCCAGGCGTACTCTCGCGAATACGGGGCGAACTTCATATCGGCAATGCCGACGAATCTCTACGGCCCGAACGATAATTTCGATCTGGAAACATCACACGTTTTGCCGGCGCTCATGCGCAAAGCGCATGAGGCGAAAGTACGGAAGGACCAAAAGCTGATCGTATGGGGAACTGGAAAGCCGCGCCGCGAATTTTTGCATGTAGACGATCTTGCCTCAGCGTGTGTCTTGATTCTCGAGAAGTATGACTCCCCAGAGATCATTAATCTCGGTTGTGGCGAGGACATTTCCATTCGCGAGCTGGCGGAACTAATCTGTGACGTGGTCGGGTTCGACGGTGAACTCGATTGGGACACCACAAAACCGGATGGCACGCCGCGAAGACTTTTGGACGTGACGAAGCTTCGCGCTCTCGGCTGGACGCCTGCGATCCCGCTGCGGGATGGAATCGCCCGGACGTATGAATGGTTCCGGGCCAATTTCGTGCAACAGTAAGGACGCCGCGTTTCGTCTATTCGACGAGCGACAGCATGGCAGCCGTCGATTTCAGACCTAACGGGTCAAACCCATCAGTCGTTGTCGGAGACTTTCGAACGTTGACCCGCGAAAGCTTTCGGAGTTGACTGAATCGGGGGACCAATGAAAAAGCTGCGCGTTGGCGTTGTTGGTGTTGGGCACATCGGAAGTAATCATGCACGGCTCTACGCGGAAATTCCGTCCGCTGAGTTTACCGCGGTATACGACGTGGAGCCGTTCAGGAGTAGCACCATTGCGAGCAAATCCGGCGCGGCCCCTGCTAGATCTCTGGATGATTTCATCTCCATGGTTGACGCGGCTTCAGTGGCCACGCCCACCAGTACTCACTACGATGTTGCACGCGCTCTCCTCGCTAAGGGCAAGCATGTGCTCATCGAAAAACCGATTACCGACAACACTGCACATGCTACCGAGCTTGCTGATTTGGCTGCACTTAACGGTCTCATCCTGCAAGTGGGCCATGTCGAACGGTTCAATCCAGTCTTGGGCGCGCTCGAGAAACATCTGACGCATCCGCGGTTCATCGAATCGCATCGACTCTCGCCTTACACAGAACGAAGCGCAGATATCGGTGTCGTGCTCGACTTAATGATTCACGATCTCGAAGTTATTTTAAATTTTGTCCGCTCGCCTCTATGGAGTATCGACGCAGTCGGTGTACCGGTGCTAAGCCAGAGCGAAGACATTGCTAATGCGAGACTTCACTTTGAAGACGGTTGCGTGGCCAACGTGACCGCCAGCCGCATCAGCCCCGAGCGGATGCGCAAGATTCGGATCTTTCAGGAAGACGCGTACATCTCGCTGGATTATCAAAATCAAAGCGGAGAAATCTATCGCCGCGTCGGTAAACAAATTTGGCGTGATCGGGCCGAGATCGAACACGGCGAACCGCTCAGGCTTCAGCTCATGTCGTTCATAGAATGCGCAAGCACTGGACGCCAGCCGCGAGTTTCCGGTTCGCAAGCGACCGCAGCGTTGGAGCTGGCGGTTAAAATCACGAAGCAAATCTCGTCGATTGGATAAGACGCCTCCGGCATTGGTTACTGTAGCCATCGCCGTGTCGGCGTCTTTTTGTGAGCATCAACGGTGGACGAACCGCAGGCCCGTCGCTACAACGAAGATGAATCCATGACCATC
>JBJMXF010000154.1:0-17360 GCA_045809725.1 Candidatus Udaeobacter sp.
AACCGACCACTGGCAATATGTTTTCGGTAACGAACGGCCAAAGCCAAATCTTAACAAGGGCGCAGGCCTCGATGTTTCGCCTGCTGTGCGCGACTACCTGGGATTGCAACCGACTGACGACACCGACTGGAGGTATGTAGAGTTCAGTGAAGTGCACAGCGGACCGTGGTCAACGCATGGCGAAAACAACACATTTGTGATCAATGATCGCGCAAAGAGCAAGATGCTTGTCGAGCAACTCGCAGCGATCGTGCGTTAAAGACAAACGAGTCGGTCACAGTCGAAAAGTGTCGTTTCAGCAAGAGATTACGATACTTTATCCGCGCAACCGTTATCATCGAAATGACTGCCGCTCGGGAGAGTGGAGTTGTCACTTCGACGCCAGAAGTCAGATTCCCATGCCGGAGAGCACTGCGGAATATTCGGTGACGAACGTTGTCAGCTGTGGATGAGAGGCTTCGAACTTTTCGACTGTTTGTTTTAGCTTGTGCAAAACTTTCTCAACACTTTCGGGTCGTTCCTTCGTGGTAGCGACCTCATGCGCTGAGGCTTCGACGAACCGGCTGATGCTCTCAGCCTCCTCCTCGCTTGTTTGCGCTACCTCGGTAAGAGCGGGTTTGAGCTTCGCCAGCACCGCCAAAAACTCAGCCTTCTTCTCGGGCGAGATATGATCGGCCGCCTCAACTGCCGATTTGATTTTCTGGATGCGTTCGTCGGTCATGTCCGAATATCATCTGTCGCGCACGTCTCCACAATCTCTTTGGGTAATCGGTAGCGATTGCTGTGGAAGCTGCGCGCTGCGCCGGCATATCAACCCTCAGCCTTGGCTGTACTCACCGGAAATCAGAATGTGCATCGGCGGAAAAAGCACTGATGACGGCACGCGCTACAGTTTCAATCGCCATTAAATCGCGACCACTTGCCTAGTCGCTGTTGTAAGGATTCCAAGCGGCCCCACTATTTGCCTGTTCATCTTCATCGCCATCTTGCACGCCGAAGGGACGATGAGACTTCTTCCACTTCACTTTCCACTTGCCGTGTTTGAATTTCGTCACGGGCATCCAGATCTCATTGCCGGGAGATGCTGACTCCGAATACGCGAAGTCTGCGTCCGAAGCCCCAAGCGCCTTCACCGTCTCGATGTCCAGACCCCCGGTCGGCGGAAGCCCAGCGCTCGATTGAAACGCGCGTACGGCAAAAGCCGTCCGAGCTCCCCACCTTCCATCAACGCGACCGGTGAAATATCCGCGGCTCATTAGTTGGTGCTGCGCTCCGGCGATGATCCGGCGATTGAGTCGAAGGGGGCGCGATTGATAAAAACTTGCCGAGTACGACGGAATCGTTTCCAGCTGTCGATTTGTTTGATTGGACGACGGCGGCGGCGAACTTTGACCCTGGGTTGTGGTTGCATCGGGACGAACGCTGCTGGGTTGAATCGCAGCAGGTTCAGAAGCCGAATGCGATACTGACGCAACGGCATTCGAACTCGGATTAACCGACCGCAACGTCTCCTCATTAATTTCGCCGGTTACGTTCAAGGCATTGCGTATTTGATAACGCCGAATCGCCGCAGTCGTCTCGGCATTCTTGTCGCCCGTAACGGCACCGTAGTAAAAACCCTGGCTCTTGAGAGTTTGTTGCAACGATCGAATCGCCTCATCGGCGTGCACGAAACTGAGAGCGCACAAGGTGACGACAAAACAAAGCAACAATCGTTTCATGGCCGCGAGTCAGTGTGCGACTCGCTATTGATTCGTATACGCGCGTCCGAGTGCGCGTTCGTGCGCAAGGATCAACCGTTAGACTTCGCCTGCGCGACGTAACTTTTCACTTTTTCGAAGTCAACGCCCAGCGCGGTGCCAACGAGACGGCCATTTCGATCGTAAACGTTCACTTGCGGAATCGAGTGAATATTGAATTGCTGCGCGACTGCCGTTCTCCAATTGACGATATCAATCTTGCGCAGCGCAACCTCGGGATCATTCCTCGCCATTTGCTCGAGACTCGGCGAGAGCTGCCGACACGGGCCGCACCAATCGGCATAAAAATCTATAACTGTCACACTGCCGACTACGAGGTGTTGGCTGATGTCGACCTGCGCACCGTGCGAAATCACCTGCACCGCTTGGCCGCGAAGGGCAGCCGCCGTCGTCGACTGATTGACTGATTGTTGTGCGGAATAGGCCGAGCCAATCGCCGCGTTGTAATGAAAACGTTCCTGAACATCTTTCGGCAATTCGAGGAAGTAGACTTTCGAGATTCCTGATTTCGTTTTCAGAACGATCCCGTCAGGCTCCACCCGAATCACGATGACATTTTTATATTCTTTGCCGCTAACTAGTTTGAAATCGTCAGCGACAGCAGCTGTCGTGACACACAGAATCAAAAAGGGGAGAACCTTGATCATGCGATCTCGCGAGAATTGTTTAGGGGATCACATTGTGCAATTCAAAAATCTTCTCCATGCATTCATGAGAAATTGTTTATTGCGCATCGTTTTTGGCAGGAATTTGATGATTGTTGTCATTGCTGCCACGGATCTATCGTCGGAACATCGGCATTATGAATGCACGTACAATCGATAGAATGGAGCTCGTGTACCGGGCAGCCCGATTGGGGTTCCTGCTCGCACTCGGTGTGCTGGCCCTCAGCGCACTGATCGCAACCGGAGCTCCGGTCAAAACAGATAAGCGGCCGAATTCAAACGCTGTATCAAGCGACGCAACTTTATTAAAACCGCCGGACAAGGGCCAGATTCCCGTCGCGTTTCTTATCTCCGATGGCGCGGTCATAATTGATTTCTGCGGACCGTGGGAAGTCTTTCACGACGTCACGATCCCAGGTAAACAAGAACTGCCGTTTCGGCTGTACACAGTGGCCGAGACGAACAAACCCATCCGCACCGCCGGCGGCATGCAGATCGTTCCTGATTACACGATCCAAAATGCTCCAACGCCGAAGGTGATAGTCATTCCCGCACAAAGTCCACCGAGCCCTGCAGTGTTGGATTGGATTAGAAAATCATCGGAAACCACCGATGTCACCATGTCGGTTTGCACCGGCGCCTTTCTGTTAGCGAAGACAGGACTGCTGAACGGGAAGTCCGCGACGACGTATCATGGCGCATTCGGACGGTTTGCCACGCAATTTCCCGACATTCAGCTCAAGCGCGGTGCACGCTTCGTCGAGAATGGAAACCTCGCAACTGCCGGCGGTCTTTCTTCCGGAATCGATCTCGCGCTTCGCGTAGTCGAGCGCTATTACGGGCGCGAGGTTGCCCGAAAGACAGCTTACGACATGGAATATCAGGGAGAAGGATGGATGAATCCCGATTCAAATCAGACTTACGCCACGTCACTGAGGTCTACCGCCGAGCATCCGCTTTGCACCGTGTGCGGAATGGATGTTGATCCAAAGATCGCTCCTAAATCTATCTTCAAAGGCGCCACTTATTACTTCTGCTCGCAAGACGACAAGAAAACTTTCGACGCGTCCCCGGATCAATTTATCACCGCCGCGACGCCTTCGTCCGCCATATCCGGCTCGTCTAATTGAACGCGAAACGCGGACTCACAAATAACAACGCTCCGGCCTTCGAGCCGAGCACGCGCCGGATCGTGTTCGTGTCAGGGCCGAGGGTTGAGATTCTCGATTTGGTCGGACCACTCCAAGTGTTCGCCCGGGCAGCCGACATGTACAAACGCGCGAATCCGGGCTCGCCTCCACTCTATTCGGTCGAAGTGGTAAGTATTTCGACGACTCGATCGCTAGTTGCCAACTGCTGTGTGCGCGTCACCGCCGATAAAACGTTTCGCGAAGTGCGCGGAAAGATCGACACGTTGCTCGTGGCCGGCGGCGACGCGATCGAGCAAAACGAAATCAATCCGGAAGCCGTGCGCTGGTTGAAAAGAATTTCACCAGGAATCCGGCGAGTCGGCTCTGTTTGCACAGGCGCAATGCTCCTCGCGCGCGCGGGCTTGCTCGATGGCCGCCGCGCGACGACTCATTGGAACTGGTGTCAGACCTTGATCAAGCGTGCTCCGCGCGCGCGCATCGAACGCGATCCAATATTTGTTCGTGACGGAAATGTTTATACGTCCGCTGGGGTCACAGCGGGAATGGATTTGGCGCTGGCGCTGGTTGAGGAAGATCACGGTTCGCGACTTGCTCTGCAGGTTGCGCGCAACCTGGTGCTTTATTTGAGGCGCCCCGGCGGCCAATCGCAATTTAGCGCCGCGTTATCACTGCAACTGACCGATCGAAAACCCTTGCTCGAATTGGAAACATGGGTGTTCGATAATTTGCAGAAAACTCTCACTGTGCCCCTGCTGGCACAACGCGTGGGGATGAGTCCGCGCAATTTCGCGCGTGTCTTCACGAAAGAAATGAAGACTACGCCGGCAAAATTTGTTGAGCGCCTTCGCGTCGAAGCAGCTCGCCGGCGATTGGAAGAGAGTCACAACAGCATGGAAATGATCGCAGACGAATGCGGCTTCGGAAAGGTCAACTCGATGCGCAATGTTTTTCAGCGCACGCTTAAAATCGCACCCGGTCAATACCGACGCCACTTCCGGCACGTCAAAGATCCGGCAAAGAAAACTAATTAGGAAAGCAGGAAGGCAAGGAACAGCCATCAACGAGGATCTTTGGGCAGTGGTGAAGCCTCCTGGCTTTCAGATTTAAACTTCCGGGACTAACGGGTTCCTGCTTTCCTGAATTAATCAGCCACCAGGGTGGAACGCGTTGTCCCCAATGCGCTGACTACTATCGTCTTTGTAGAAGGCCATCCACCTTTCCTTCCTGATTCAAAAACGTTTGAGATTCGTAACAGCTATTTCGTGAAGTACTCCAGAGATCGTTGAATGGTGATTTCCTTGGGATCACAACAGGTGGCAGAGATCTCGAGTTCGTCTTCGCCTCCCTTTCCTCCGCCGGTGCGCAGCGTGATCTTCGCACTTTCCAAATCTGCCGCGGTAAACCCGTTCCGAAGCAGGACTTCTTTGGCGGAATCCACCTGGTTAAGCTTTACGGCTCTTTTGAGCTGATCGCGATCGGGTTGGTTTCCGTGAATCCGCGCTTGGGCTTCTTTTGCTTTTTTTTGCAGCGCTGCCACGTCGTTTGTTGACGGTACATCGGCAATCGGGTTGTTTTTTCCTCCACTAGTCACTTGTGCCAAAACCATGGTCGCGAGCGCAATGAATCCTAGTGATACAAGGATCGACGGTCGGATACATTGACGAAGGAGGTTCATAGCAGGACAGAGTAACGACCTCTGCTCCCAACCGGTGTCAATCGGAGACCGGTCTGGCCTCATTCCTTCCGCCAGGCGCCGAAGAAAACAAGGATCAATGATTCACCGCGGGGCTGATCACAAAAACGGATTGAAGCTGAAGGCTTGGCGTTTCCGGGAACATATTGAGACAGCCGAAGCGAATGTTCAGCACCGCTGCGTTGGTGGGCGCGTTCGGGACGACCCAATCAAAATATTGCAACCTCGGGTTACGCGATTCTGTGAGACGCATGTAGGTCGTCGCACCTCCATCGAGCGAAAGGAGAATTTCCGTCTCACACATTGTCAGGTCCACGTCTGGAAACTCCGCCGTCCATGCAATCCTCACAACTTGGCCAGGCACCACAACCTGTCCGGCTTTTGGCGAAATTAGTTTGGCACGGTATCCCGGTTTGTAAGGCTGCGAAAATGCGGTGTCAGCCGACTGCGAAGCCAAAGCAACTGTCAACACAAGCAGTGCTAGAATGAATCGTGGAGTTTTCATGTTTCCACTCCATCTGAGGGAGCGTCGATTGTCAACAACAGTTTGTGTCGCAATAACGCTGTTTATTGATTTATTATTCGTCACGCCGGCGTAGCGCCAAAATGTTCGCATCAAAATAACGCTCGACATCCATAGGCATATCATTGAAGAATCGCGTCGCTTCTGTCTTCTTTAATCCACTCTTACTCTTTACATCAATAAGAACACACTTATGAACACACGCCTCCACCTGACTAGTCTTGTAGCTGTTTTATCGTTTCTCACGCCTGCAACATCCATGTTGCATGCGCAGGTGCGAACCGCCACGGAGGGCATGAACGTGCCCGATGGAACCCGCAAATGCATATTTCCCCAAGAGCGTGCGCCGAGACCGACCGATCTGCTGCTCGTCCCAATGACGTGCCTCGAGCCGGTGGTAAATGTCAGCGCCACGACCGGCAACCAGGCTGAGAGTTTCATTAACGTCAATCCGACGAACCCAAATAACCTCGTAGCTACCTCGAACACCAATTCAAACAGCATCTTCCGCGCGTACTCGACGGATGCCGGCGCGACTTGGACGCGTGGTACGGTCGCCACCGGCGTGGCATGCTGCGATGGACAGGCTGCCTGGGACTCGTTCGGCAATTTGTTCCTCGTCTACATCAACGCCTCGGTTAACCAAATCAACGTAATCTTGAGTACCGACGGCGGTGCCACGTTCAGTGCACCGGTAACTGCGGGCACTGGCAGTGTTGACCAACCCTCGATCGCTGTTGGCAACGGTAGCGTGTGGGTCGACTGGAATTCGGGCGGAAGTATGGTGGCGCGCGGGGCGCCAGTAACAGGTCTCGGTGCCTGGGGGCCGTTCAATGCGCAACAGACGATCCCGTCAGCAAGTGGCAGCTTCGGCGGCATCGCGGTGGGACCTGGTCCGAACGGCGGCAAAGTTATCGTAACGTATCAAAGCCCGACTGGTGGACAAGGTCCGGCGACGATCTTCGCTAATGTGGACGCCGACGGTTTGGGAGCGGGCGGTTTCGGCGCGCGCATCACCGTCTCCCCTACGAACGTCGGCGGCTTTGACTTCATCCCGGCGCAGAACGGACGCTCGATCGACTCTGAGGCCGGGGTCGTGTGGGACGCCACCGGCGGCCCCTTCAACAACCGCATCTACCTGGTGTACACAGACGAGACGGTCAACGAGAACAACGATACCGAGATTATGATGCGGACTTCGACTGATGACGGCGCGACATGGAGCGCAGCAGTGCGGGTGAACGACGACGCCACTACTCGCAGTCAGTTTTTGCCATACGTTGCTCTCGATTCCACAACAGGCACTGTCGCAGTGGGCTTTCATGATTGTCGCAATGACAACGGCGTGCCGCCGGGCGGCGGGACGAACATGATTCCTAACGACGACGCGGAATACTACGGCACGTTCAGCACCGACGGTGGCGCGACCTGGGCGCCAAACAGGCGCTTGAGCGGGGGGTTCTCAAACGCGGCCGCGTCCGGCAACGGCATCGACTTTGGTGATTACGTCGGTTCGTCGGCGTTCGCGGGCAAGCTCTACGCAATGTGGGGCGACAACGCGAACTGTGATGGCACAAACCCAAATGGCACGTTGCACCAGTTCGATCTGTACGAGAACCCACTCATGCTCACAGGGGGAACTCCGTCGCCCACGCCAACCGCTTCACCCACTCCGACTTCAACGCCGACAGCTTCGCCCACTCCAACTGCGACGGCCACCGCAACCCCTTGCGTAGGCGGCTACACGATCACTCAGATCGGTGGCAGTATTGTACCAGGCACGACAGACATCGGAAATCATGGGGATGACACGGTAACCACCATCGCGTTGCCCTTTCCGTATAGTTTGTACGGCACAACCTTTACCAGCGTCAACCTATCCTCCAACGGTAATGCCCAGTTCATGACTACCGACACGGCCTTCACCAACCAGTGCCTGCCCTGGACTACCCACAACTACACCATCTTGCCGTACTGGGACGACCTGTACTTGGTCAACGGTGGGTTTGGCATATTCACGTCGATAACTGGCACAGCTCCGAACCGCATCTTTAACATTGAATGGCGTGCGCAGTACTTCCCGGGGAGCGGCAATGCCAATTTCGAATTGAGATTGTATGAAGGGCAGAATCGCTTCGACGTGATCTACGGTGCTGTGGACAGTGGTAACACCTCAGCCACAGCGGGGGTGCAGAGAGACGACACCACATTCGTTCAGTACTTCTGCAACGGCTCCGGTGGCGCTGCTACTGGCGGCCAAAGTTATATCCTGCAGCCTTGCGGAACGCCATCACCAACCCCGACAGCGACCGCTACGGCGACAGCGACGGCAACGGCCACACCAACCGCAACGCCGACTGCAACCGCGACGGCAACGTCAACTGCGACGCCAAATCCTACACTCACGCCTAGACCCACTCCAAGTCCGAGACCCCATCTCACACCAAGGCCCCGTCCCACCGCACCGCCTCGTCCATAAAGGGAAAGCACTCCTCGAAAATATAGGTGGAACGCGTTGTCCCTAACGCGTTGGCCCTTGTTACCATCGCGTTTCGGAGAAGGCGATCCACCTTTGCTTTCTTAGGTGTCAGCTGCGCATCGAACGCCTTTGGGAACAAAGCGAACGGAATTTGTAAGCGCCGAGGACTTGACTAAAACATTTCAGATCAGTTGTCGAAAACCGATTCCAGCGGCAGCTCTGAATCGAGATGATTGGAAGCCAGCCAGTCGCGATTGAACAGCGTTGATTGATACTTGTGACCCGAATCGCAAAGGATCGTAACGATCGTTCGACCCGGGCCAGTTTCTTTGGCGTAGCGCACGGCGCCGGCAACGTTGATGCCGCTTGATAAGCCGAGGAACAAACCTTCTTCACGCAGAAGCTGGTACACAATCGTTAGGCCAGTTTGATCAGGAATACGATAGGCACGATCGACAATTACACCCTCGATGTTCTTTGTGACACGCCCCTGACCGATCCCTTCTGCAATCGAATCGCCGTCGTTCGTTTCCAGATTGCCGTTCGTAAACCAAGACCACATCGCGGCGCCGAAGGGATCCGCGCAAACGATTTCAATGTTCGGATTCTGTTCCTTCAGATAAGTGCTTACGCCGCCGAGCGTGCCGCCGGTGCCAATGGCTGCAACAAACGCGCTAACTTTACCCTCGGTTTCGTTCCAAATCTCGGGGCCGGTGCTGTGATAATGCGCATCGCGATTGGCGGTGTTATCGAACTGGTTCGCCCAAAACCAGCCGCGCTCTTCAGCAAGTCGACGCGCGATATGATTATAATTTTCCGGATCCTTGTACGGCTTTTCCGGCACCGCCTTCACTTCTGCACCGAGCGTGCGGAGCAATTGCATTTTCTCGGGCGACTGATTATTCGGAATTACAATCACGGTGCGATATCCCCTCGCCCGCCCGATGACCACAAGCCCGATCCCGGTGTTACCAGCAGTTCCCTCGACGATGGTTGCGCCCGGTTTAAGCCAACCCGCTTTCTCAGCGTCAGTGATGATTCCGTACGCGGCGCGATCTTTCACCGAGCCACCAGGATTCATGAATTCCGCCTTTCCCAGAATCTCGCAGTCCGTCAGTTCGGACAGCCGCCGCAGTCGAATCAACGGAGTGTTCCCAACGTGTCCATCGATACCTGAGTATGTCGCACTCATCGAAGTAACCTAAGCTTCTAGCCTTACACGTCGAACAGGTAGATGCCTGTGTTACGAGACCGGCCCGAAGTTACTTTTCCTCCCAGGCGAGGCCCTCAGTCATCATTTGCACCTTGCTCCCGCCACTCTCTGGCTTAACGAAAATCGTCAGCTCAGCGTCTCCGCGTTTCCGCTTGAGTATTGACGAAGCCGGCGTGATCAAATCGCTGCCTTCCTTGGTCCAGCCCTGGGCCTTCAGATTCGCAGCCAATTCAGCGCAAACGCTTTTCACGTTCGCCTTGCTTTTAAACGAAAGCTGCTCAACGAGCTGCTTGTACTCGAACTCGGCCGCGTCTTTAGTGAGCGCAAGATCTTTAACGTTGAGTTTGTCCTTAGCTGGCCCGGGCGCGGCTTTTTCGCTGAGGTTGGTCGTCAGCCGGGTGATTTCAGCGTCGTCCGTTGCGTCGTCGCCGGGCTTTTTTGAATCGGCGATCTGAAACTCCTTTGGGATTTCTCCAAGCGGCGCGACAAACTTAAGGTTGACCTCCCACTTCTCTCCAAACGTATCGACTTCCCCGTGAGTGGTCAGTTCGCCTTCCACCTTCCCATCTGCGTAGGTGATATCCGTCGCTTCAATATTGCCGATCGAGCTGAAGCCCTGCTTCTGATGTGCGCTATGCATCACCTGGCAGCCGTAGATGCCGCCATCTTCATGAAGCGAGATGATCAATGCGCTGCCGAACTTGCCAAACGCAGCATTAAAGTCGGGCTTCTTATCTTTGGAATGATCCTTCTCTGTGAAAACCAGAACGATCCCAGGCTTGCCGCCGAACGGCTCACCCCAACGCGCTGAGACGGAGGTTAGCTTCGCGTCCTTGCCGTTGCCTTTGAACGTGCCGGTGACCGTCGGCTTCACGTTCGCGGCGGGACCACGTTTCTTCACGGTCGAGGGCGGAAGCGACTCGCCCGCCTTGAGCAGCGCCACATCGAACTGCGCATCGAAGCCGGAAGGAAACATGCCATCGGTCTCCAGCGGCTGACTCGCTTTGCCGATCACCCGACCCTCCTGCAACTTGAGTTCGCCGGTCGCGGTGCCGCTACGGCGCCCGAGCATCGTGCCCCCCGCCGCCGCGCTCCAATGCTTAAGTGCTCCAGTGTTGCTAAACACCAGTCTGAGGAAAGGCCGTTGAAAATCGGGATCGTTACCTCCCTTTTCCGTTTCTTTCGCTTCCTTGAGTTTTTCGCTCGAAATCGCCGGTCCGCTTAAAACCACCGCGATCGCTTGCTCGTTATCGCTTGTCGTCTCATACGCGAGCGCGTGTTTTAGCGGGTACGTCTTCTTCTCTAGCATCAGCGTCCCCACGGTCCGCTTGCTTGTTCCGTCCTGCGCAATAACCGTTGCCGAAGCGCAGACGATGACAGCCATCGCTACCAGAAAAGTTATCAATTTGTTAGAAGCCGTCTGATAAAATCGTACGCCCTGTAGCCACGGCGCTACGCGCCGTCCCGTACGGCGGACTCCGAAGATACAGACGCCCCACAGGGGCGTGGCTACAACGTTTGTTAGATAGCTGGTAATCATAAAATTCTTTGTGTTGCGGGGCAAATTTCAGCAGCATCACGATCACGTGCCAAGCACGAATGCAAACGACAAAGTAACAAAAAAGAAATTCGGAAGCCGCCACTCCCAACGCTTAACGAACAAACCGTACAGACGCGATCAACGCGTGCAGTGACGACTTTTTGAGTTCCTGGTTTGCTGATTGATTTATTTGCTAAGCCCACCAGAGGCCGAGTAGAGTCGCGCCGCCGTGAAAATTCCATTCCGTTGTGTCGCTGTTGTTTCGGTTTTTTTGCCGATCTGTTGTTTTGCTGAAGGCTTCACCATCGAGCAGGTGTTGAGTGCGCCGTTTCCATACGGCCTAACGAGCTCGTCGCACGCGCCGCGTGTGGCGTGGGTGTTCGACAACAAAGGTGAGCGCAACGTTTGGGTTGCAGATGCGCCGGACTTCCTTCCGCGACAGGTGACGCGCTACAAAGGGGATGACGGCCAGGCAATCGCGACCGTGCGATTGACACCGGACGGAAAGACGATCGTTTACACGCGCGGCAGCGAAATCAACAAAGAAGGCACCTCGGCAAATCCCACAAGCCTGACGAAAATGCCGAAGCAGCAGGCATGGGCGGTAAATGCGAGCGGCGGCGAGCCGCGATTGCTCGGCGATGTTGGCTGCAATGAGGAAGGCTGCGAAGATCTACAGGTTTCACCGGACGCAAAGAATGTTGTCTGGTCCGCGAAAAAGCATCTCTGGATCGCGCCTGTCGACGGCAAGAAAAAGGCGGAACAGCTCGAAGAGTTAGCCGGCGAAAGCGACACGCCGCGCTGGTCGCCGGACGGAAAGCGGATCGCGTTTCGCTCGAACCGCAAGGACCACTCATTCGTTGCGGTGCTCGAGCTAGCGACGAAGAAGATCAGTTATCTCGCGCCGACCACGAACCGTGATGCGGGCCCGGTTTGGTCGCCCGACAGCAAACAGGTCGCGTTTATTCGACAACCTGGAGTCGAATTCAAACGGCCGCTTATTCCTGAGTTCCCGCGACCGTGGGCGCTTTGGATTGCAGACGCGCAAAGCGGCGAAGGCCGCACGCTCTTTCACGGCGGCAACGCCATAGAAGATTCGCTGCCGCTATTTGCGTTTGACTCATTGAAATTCACGAACGCGGGCCGCATCGTTTTCGCAAGCGAGAAAGACGGACGCAATCATCTCTACTCCGTCGCAGTGGAAGGCGGCGGTCCGCAACTTCTCACGCCGGGCGACTTTGATGTCGAAGAAGTGGCGTTGAGCGCAGACAAGCGCAGCATTCTCTACACTTCGAATCAAAACGACATCGATCGCCGGCACATCTGGCGGGTCAGCGCGACCGGTGGCGAACCGCATGCCCTAACGAGTGGGGAAACCATTGAGTGGAACCCGGTTGAGATGAGCGACGGAAAGACCGTGTTGTGTCTTGGCTCAACCGCGACTTCGCCCGCGATGCCTTATCGCCTAACGAGCAGCGGACGCGAGTTGATCGCAAAGAATCTGCTTCCACCTGACTTTCCGCAGGCGCAGCTAGTCACGCCAAAACAGGTGGTGTTTAAGAGCGAGGACGGCCTCGAAATTCACGGCCAGCTGTTCGGGCCAAAAGGGAAAGCGCCACGCGGACCTGCTCTCATCTTCACACACGGCGGACCAATCCGGCAGATGCTACTCGGATTTCATTACATGGAGTATTACCACAACGCCTATGCAATGAATCAATATCTGGCGAGCAAAGGTTATACCGTGCTCTCGGTGAATTACCGGCTCGGGATCATGTACGGACGCGCCTTTCGCGAGCCGCCGAAATCGGTGTGGCGCGGCGCATCCGAATACCAGGATGTGGTCGCAGGCGCGAAATTTTTGCAAACGCTCGACAATATCGATCCGCAGCGGATCGGTCTCTGGGGCGGATCTTACGGTGGGTTTTTAACTGCCATGGGACTGGCGCGCAACTCCGACGTTTTCAAAGCCGGCGTCGATTTCCACGGTGTGCACGACTGGGCGATTTTCCTGCCGATGTGGACCGAGGAGGCTGAAGCCAGGAACGCGGACGTTGCGCCAGATATAAAAGAAGCCCGCGAGCTCGCGTTCAAATCCTCGCCAGTGGCAAGCGTTACGAACTGGCGCTCGCCCGTGCTGTTCATTCACGGCGACGACGATCGCAACGTGCCGTTCCAGCAAACCACTGATCTGGTCGAAAAACTGCGCGCCAACAACGTCGCATTCGAAGAGCTAATCTTCCCCGACGAGATTCACGATCTGCTGCGGTGGAGTGATTGGGTCCGATCCTACAAAGCAACGGCTGATTTTCTGGACAGGAAACTTGCAGCGTCACCGCAACCCTGATCACCGATATGGAGCGCTTCATCGATGTTGCGGTCGAGCAATTCGCTCGTGATCACACTGAGCCTGAAACGGACTTGTGTGTGCGTCTTCGGGAAGAAACCTTCCGAGTAATGAAGTGGCCGGAGATGCAGGTGGATGTGATCGAGGGTCGCTTTCTTAAAATGCTAGTCCGGCTGACCGGCGCCCGAACCGTTCTCGAGCTCGGAATGTTCACCGGATACAGCACGCTCATGATGGCCGAAGCCTTGCCAGATGATGGTTGCCTGATCACGTGCGAGATCGATCCGAAAGCCGAGGCGATCGCGCGACGCTACTTCGCTGACAGTCCTCACGGACACAAAATCTCCATCCGAACGGGCCCAGCATTGGACACAATGAAGACGCTTACAGACCCGCTGGATTTCGTGTTTATCGACGCCGACAAGCCTAACTACTCTAACTACTACGAAGCTTGCCTGCCCTTGCTCAAAGCAGGCGGCTTGATCGTGGCTGACAATGTTCTGTGGAGCGGCAAAGTCATCGACCCACAAGATGACGACACTCGCGCCATCATTGCCTTCAACGATTTGGTTCAATCTGACCCGCGGGTTGAGAATGTTTGCCTGACAGTGCGCGACGGGATGATGCTCGCTTGGAAACGGAAATGATTCTCAGCACCATTCAATGCTTCAGTCGACGGCCTGAGCAAAGCTTTCACGCCGTAACCAATCAACGGTTCAACGCGCCGCGAGGCGGTTAGCCTTTTGTTTGCGTCTGACGCTTCTTTAAGTCGGCGAGAAAATCCAACAGCTGATCAGATAGCTCCCGTCGACTGATGTACGTGTCCTGTGCGACGTGCCAGGCGAGTCCAAAATCGCGGCTGATGGTCGGGTACGCCATGGCATGGTCTATCGGGAATCGGCGCGCTGTTTCCGTTTTTGTGAGTGGATTGCGCAGGCGTTCCATCCTGCGCTTCAACGTAGTAACACGGTTACCGGACTCGTTCGGTAAAGTTGCCGCACCTGTGCGCCACCGCTGGTCCAGCGTGCGGACAAGCTCATACGCCGCAAGCATCCAGAAATAGGACAATGTTAATCGGTCGGCGACACGAGTACCCTCCTGCGCCGACGATGATTGCTCCTGATTGAGAGCAGTGAAACGAGCGTCTTCCTCGATGAGACGACAATCGAAGCGACCGAGTCCCTGAACGAGATCGGTCATGAACGGTTCGATCGCACCCGCTGCGGAGGATGCGTCAACCCAGCGTTGAAAGCGATCATCGGCCATCGTGCAATAAGATCTGGCTGGAACAATCCCATTCCGGCTGCGTAAGCCGTTTCCACACGATCAAAATTACTATCAATGCTTCGAGTCTCCACCCCTCCGCGGGCGTATGAAGTCTGTTCAAATGTTTCGCAGCCGTCGTCTTAGGCGCCCCGCAAACAAATGAAGTGCCAAGCGTGTCCGTGCACAGCTCAACACGTGACCGCAAGCTAAAATGCTTGCCGATGTAACGCTTTAATTACTGGGTGTTGGTCCGATTGGTCTTGAGATGCTTTCAATTGGCGCTTATTCATCGAATGAATCTGGAAAGGTCATCTTGCCGTTTTTATCGAATCCGAAAGTCAGCCCAGATGACCCGCCGTGTTCGTCAGTAGCGAACGCAGCGTAAACACGACCGGGAATGAGCTTCTGCGGTTGAATCATCGTGGTAAAACCAGGAGGCGTAACTCCGTACTCGATCGGCTTTGCCAGACCACGGCCGCTCAAGATGGACCACATCGCTTTCCATCGGTCATCATCGGTGCGCATGGAAACCGTGAATGACTTGATGTCGGTCTTCGGAACTGTGCTCGACTCACCGTAAAACTCGAAGCGGATCGGCCGGCCCAGTCGTCCGCTCGCCTTACAAACAAACGAGTATGACATCGCCTCAGCAGCGATGCCCGCGCACAGCAATAACAAGACGACAACGACGCGCATCTGAACCTAACGAGACAGAGATAAGCCACGGCAGGGTCTGTGGCAACGATCGTCAAAACTCATACGCAAACATTTCTGTAAAAACCATATGTCATGAAACGACCGGATCAGTGACGGCAATTCTGATACAATTTACAACGTCACCGGGTTGGGCGAGGTACCGGAGTGGTGATAACTGTGGGAACACCGACGAAGATTCCGACAAAGATGATGAGTGCCCCGACACCAAGGCATCGAACAATGCGCCACCACCGTTTGGCTTTCTGAGGCTTGGAAATCCCCATAAGTCTTACCAGGCTTACTCACACATAACGTGACGCGCATGCATCAAAACTAACCGCTACCGCGGGTGAGGAGTCGGACGTGGCCGCGGTGTCACATGCGATCTCGGAGTAGGCGTCGGTCTGGGTGTCGGTGTCGGACTGCCTGAAGCGGTCGCTGTGGCAGTAGCAGTCGCCGTCGGAGTCGTTGTTGCCGTGGGAGTGGCTGTTGCTGTCGGAGTGGCTGTAGGCGTGGGAGTGATAGTCGGAGTGGGTGTTGGGGTTGGTGTTGTACCTCCAGTCACATCCAAAAACGTCGCACTGATCGGCCCCCAAGTCTGGAAGCCCTGGAAGTCGCTCGCGCCGCGTCCGCGCACGAACATAACGTGGCGGCCTATCGACAGGCTGGCAGTGTTTATGGTTGCGTCGACGGCCACGGTAGGCGAATTGAACGTGCCGTTCATAGGGATGCCCGTGCCGCCAGCCCAGGGAGGAGTGTCAATGTAATATTCCGCTGCGCCCACGTTCTGGCTGAATGCGTTGTTTGACCAGGCGAAGTTAGTGCTGGCGGTTAGCTGTGATGGCACGCCTTGCGGCACTGATGGCGGATTGGTGAGAACGGTGTTGGCATCTGGGCCATGCGAAGTCAGATAAGGCGTGCGCGCTATCTTCGCGAGGTAAAGAAGCATCCCCCGATTCTCAGGCCAGATACCCTGCGACGAGCCGCAACCTGGATTATCTATGCACGAGTAGGAGGGGAGGAAGTCCTGGCCGCTCAATTCGGTGGAGAAGGCCGCCATCCCTAGCTCACCGTACGCCCAGTCAATCGAGCCTCCATCTACCGGATACAACTGTTCGATGATGGAGCCATAGGGGTAACCGTTACCGCCCGCGTTCGGTGCGGCCATGTGCGCGGCGATGTTGCGCGTCTCAGCGTAGTTAGGCATATGCGTGCTACTCCAGCCCCACGTAAAGAGATTGACTGGCACAACCGTGTGGATGTTCTGGTAAACGCCTGTAGCAGTGATAGGCGCGGGGTCGGTGTCGCCCGGGCCGCGCTGGTCGGGCACGAGGGTACGAATCTTGTTAACGATAGCCATATCCTCCGGCTCCGATCCCGCCGACGTCCCTCGATAGGTCTGGTCGCACACAAAGCCGCTCGAGCCGCCGCAGCAGCCCCAATGGAAGGGGAAGTTGCGGTTGTTGTCTACGCCGAAGTGGTCAAATGGTGTGGGAGGCCAGGCGCACCCGCCGCCTCCAAAGTTGTTGCCGTTCTTGCGGTACATGTACGGGCTGTTGCCGCCGCCTCCCGCCTCAACGATGTGGTGGCCGTCGGGGTTGACTTCGGGCATAAGCCAGATGTCGTGATGGTCCACGAGCCAGTGAACGTCGGCATCGGTATCGTAGTTATTAAGCAGGTAGTCAATCATGCGCATGACGACTTCTGGCGTAGCGATCTCGCGGGCGTGTATATCGCCGTCCGCCCAGAAGACCGGTTTGGGGCCTGGTATGTTGCGGTTCGTGATGTGTAGCACAAACAAGTCGTAGCCGTTCCACGGACTGGGTAGGACACACGAGCCTGGATTGGCCTTACACCAGGAGTCGCCGATGTCGATCTTCTCCACCAGATTGGGGAATTGCGCCGCCTTCTGGTCGAGGAAGGCGTATATTTCTTCCACCGATTTGTACCCGCCGTAGAAAGTGTCGTGTAGGATTTGAGGGTCGCTGAGGTTGCGACTGCTGTTCTCGTCTATGTCCACACGGAGA
>JBJMXF010000155.1:0-9475 GCA_045809725.1 Candidatus Udaeobacter sp.
TTCCCTCCAACGCCTCCGACGAAATGATGATTGCCTCTGATGCGGTTTCAGCAATTGCTTGAATCGATTTGGTCACCAGCGGCTGCCGGTGCTCTCCCACATCGAGGCCAGCCAGTCCTTCAGCGAGCGCGTGGTGTGCGCCGCGTTTTGTCTCGCTCTCCGGCACGAAATAACCATGCTTCAGCAACTCCGATCGGTTCTCCTGCAAAAACCATTGGATCGAAGTCGTACCGGATTTATGTGGTCCAACGTGGATGTAGCAGATGCGCTTTCTCATGCTCTTAGCTCGGAGTTAATTCCGCTAGGCGAGAAAGTTCACATTTGCTGACTGACCCAAGAAAGCAAGCATGCCGCGGTTCACACGATCACCCGCACAACTGTTGATCAGATTGCGAATTTGGTTTATGCGGAAAAACAGAAATGCCAGAACACGTTGATCAACCAGAGCCACGCGGACAAACGATAGCCGCCGTTCTTGCCGTTGGCGGTATTTATCTGGCCCTGCCACGTAACGTCGTTGTCGGCCCAATTTGGTTGTTGCCGACAGTGATTGTCGTCTTGCTCGTGCCGACTGTAGTGAGCCATCGTGTGGGAAGACAATCACTCAATCGCCTTCTCGGATTCGTTATCAACGGAATCACAACACTGGCGCTGATTGGCTCTGTAGTTTTGCTCGTCCGTCTATTGCCATCGCACCGCGAATCTCCATTGCAATTGCTGCGGTCCGGCGGCTTGCTTTGGCTAACGAACGTGATCGTGTTCGCGCTCTGGTACTGGCGCTTAGACGGCGGCGGCCCAACCCTGCGTCACAAACAACGCAAATTCGGCAGCAAGAGTTTCCTCTTTCCACAGATGCAAATTACCCACGACGAGCGACCCGAATTTGCCTGTGCACGGTGGTATCCACACTTTGTTGATTATCTGTTCGTCGCGTTCACGCAGAGTTCCACATTCGGTCCGACCGACGCGCCGCTGCTCGCACGCTGGGCAAAGATTCTTGCGATGATCCAGATCTTCATCTCGCTTAGCATCGTCGTCTTGCTGATCTCGGCAGCCGTCGGAGCGTTGTGAACCGGCCATCGGTTTCCGATTTGTAGCCACGGCGCTGTGCGCCGTCGTCTTCTCTACTGCTGCTATGGGGCGTCGACTTATACGCGCGCAAGCTCGTCGGGATCTGCCTCTCTTATTGCACCTTCGAAGGAACGAGGATCGCATCGCCCATGCCGTGCACAAACTTCTTATCGGCTGGAGCGATCGTAGCGAGTGCGCCGCGTAACTTCACACGATCGGTTTCGACGAAATAATACGGGCACAGACGCACGCGGCCTTTCATTGCTTTCAGTTTGCCCGAATTGGGATCCCAATAGCTGTGGTCAAACAAGCGGCCCTTGTGAAACTGCTGCATGATAGTTGGTGACGATTCAAATGTTGCAAGCGCATGGTCGATTCGTTTTGCCCAATCGGTATGCGGCAGGTCGCTCCCGAGCGTGACGCCGCGGCTGCCCCAGCCGAGAGGAGAAAAACCGCTCACTTTCAAAAGAAGATCGCGATCTCTCTGACTGAACTTCGCAGCCTCACGCCAATCATGAATTTCCAAACGCGGAATGACCGCGTGTTGGGGCAGGGGAGTTGGGTCGAGCAGCCAGGAGTAGGGAATTACTTCCTGCAACTTGATGAAGTATTTGTCTCCCAGTTCGCGGCGCCAAAATTCGCGCAGCGGCTGAAGCCAGAACAGCGCGAACCACATTTTCTCTTCGAGATAAGGCTTGATTGGCGGCGTAATCGCTATTCGTCCTTCTGCATTGGCTCGCAGCGTGTTTTCAATTCCGGGAATATTTGGCAGATCGAACAATTCGAAAAACCGGTACACCGCATGTCCGTCGTGTGGTTCGAAATTTTCTGCTGGCACTACGCGCCAGGCAGAGGCTCGAGACTTAAGTTCTGACGTTTGATTCAATCGGGCGCTGAGCCATTCCATCTCCGGCCGATAGGTTGCCGATTCGCGCGAGATCACGATGTCGGCGCCGGTGGGCACAACCGCGCGAAATCCTTCGAACATGCCGTTCGCGCCGCCGATGATGTCGTGCTCGAATGAAGAGTACGTCTGGTTTAGCCAATCGGTCAGGCCAATCCCGCCGGGGACCGAGTCGATCTCAGCAATGATGTAGCCTTTTTCGGTGAGGATGAGATCTGGCCGGATCACTCGCGGCAAATCGTCGCGGATTTCTTTTCGCCGCGAAAATTCGATCAACTCTTTTGGTTTCCCGGCGTCGAGGTAGCGGGCTACCCACTCGGGCTGCTTGCCTTTAACGCTGAGCTGATACAGCTGATTGCAAGCGCGCTGAAAAACAAACAGTCGATGCCCGAGCTGCTCGAGGTCGGCGAGAGATTTTTTGTCGATTGGAAATGCATCTGGCGAGAGCAGCCAGTCTTTCTCAGCGAACAGGCCTTCTTTCGGGAAAGCAGCGCGAATGATGGTTAGGCGGTCGGCCTGTTCCTGCACTTGCATGATGAAGAGAACGTCCAACGCTCAACGCCCAACGTCCAACACCGAATCCAGGATCTGAATTCGACATTGGGCGTTGGTTGTTGGGCGTCGCTGTTTCTAATTATCTTCCCGCGGCTATTTTCTTCAGCGCGACCCGCACCAGTTCCTCCGCTGATTGTGCTTCACCTTTCTGCTGCAAATCGTGCACTGCCTTGTGTGCATCAGCTTGCTTGTACCCGAGCGCGATCAACGCGAGCACTGCTTCGTTCGCCTGTTCCTGTTCTGGCGTGGGCGCATGCGCGGCGCTCGCTGCTTCCCATGCTGCAGCCACGCCGACCTTGTCCTTTAGTTCGAGAACAATTCGCTCCGCTGTCTTTTTCCCGAGGCCACTGATTTTCGAAATAGTCGCGACATCCGAATTCACAACGGCCGCCTTGAAACTAGTCACGCTCATCCCGCTCAAAACTGCGAGCGCCAGTTTCGGTCCGATGCCGCTGACATGGTTGACGAGTAATCGGAAAAGATCCCGCTCTGCGGGCGTCATGAATCCATAGAGCACGTGCGCATCCTCTCGTATGACGAGATGCGTGAGAATGCGAATAGGCTGTCCGACAGTGGGCAGCTTGTCGTAGCTCGAGAGCGGAATGAACACTTCGTAGCCGACACCACCTACATCTACCGTCGCCTGTGTGGGCAGAGCGTTCGCCAGTTTACCAACAAGGAATGTGATCATGGGCTCGTTGGAACGTTAAAGGGTTAAAAAAGTTGAAGGGTTAAACCGTCCTTTGTCATTCTGAGCGGAGCGAAGAATCTCTGATCATTTTCCCGCTATCTGCCGGAAGCCGATATCCAGAGATGTTTCGCTCCGCTCAACATGACAGAGAAGGAAAACCCTTCAACGCTCCAACCGTTCAACGAATCATTCTGGTTTCAACACCAGCGTGAGATCAACGCGCTTCCCTTTAGTGAGATTGAAACCGCTGACCGTAAAGAATCGCCAACTTGCCGGTCGGTTAGCGAAAAGCTCGCTTGCCACGCGTGTCGGCAGAACAATAAAACGTGGCTCCGGTGCGTTCATGAACTCAGCGGCCCGGCGCTTGTTTAGAGGAGTGAGAAAACCTTTGACCCGGGAGCGAAAATACCAGACCAGGCTCGGTTCCTGGAACTCGACCGCAGCAAATTGCATGTTCGGCTGTAAAGACGCGCGCGACACTTGAAAAAGCTGATAGGCCGGAAAAAGCCGCCCCGCCATCGCGGGAACTGCGAGAGCACTTGTGATCCACACACACGCAGTTGCGACCGCGATCCTCGCGAACGAGGAAGAGCGATTTTCATCTGCCCCTCTGTGTTGCCAGTGCCGCGCAAGCAAAAGGGCGAGCAACGGAAACGCCGGCAGCGTGTAGTGCGGTAACTTCGTGCTGACCAGGGTGAAGATAACGAAGATCACCGCGATGCCCGAGAGGAGATAAGTATCGAGCTGATTCCCGCTGTAGCCGGAGACCGCGACCGCGGCTTTTCTATTTCGCCACAAATTCCGAACCAGCGACGGCAACTTAATCGACCAGGGAAAAAAACTGATGAAGAGGGTGACAAAATAAAACGGCAATAGAAGCACATACATGCCCAAGGAACTCGCGCCGTGACCTTCCATCGTCATCAACGAACGGCCGACGACATGTCGTCCGATTCCCACGGTGACAAACTCCCCACCGGTTTGAATCAGCGCCGGGATTCCCCAAAGCGCGAGCACGACGAGCATCAGTAAAATTCCTCGCAAAAACTTAAAGTGGCCTAACAACTCCTGCTTTCGCCTGTAGATGATTAGGACAGCGACGGTCAACAGCGGTGTCCAGGCGATTGGGCCTTTAGCAAGAAAGCCAAGCGCGAGCGATAGGTAAAATGTGAGCCACCAGTGCGTTTGAGGGTAGGGCGCGACCGCCGGGCGCGCCGCCCCACGGTTCGAAACGCCCAACAGTTCGTATCCAGCCCAATGTGCCAGCGTCACGAACAATACGAGCCACATATCGGCGACGGCAGCTTTCGCGTGAATGAATGTTTGGAGCGAAAGCGTGAATATAATTGCTGCCCACCACCCGACCCTTTCGCCTCCAATTCGGCGGCCCCAGGCGAAAATTACGAGGGCGGTGAGCGCCGCTGCGATTGCCGACGGAAAACGAGCGGCGAAATCGTTCAGGCCGAACAGATGATAGCTGGCGACCTGTGCCCAGTACGTGAGGGGAGGCTTATCGAGTCGGAGCTGATTATTAAAGTAAGGAACGATGTAGTTATCGCGCTCGATCATTTCGCGCGAAGCTTCGGCAAACCGCGGCTCATCTCGATCGATAAGGGGCAAGCTCCATGTGCCGAGAATGTGAAACAGAACGCAGCCGAAAAACAGTATCGCGTATGTTGCCGGTGCAGATTTCAATGTGGTCGTTGCATCTCATAACGGCCATTGCGAGCGAAGTCGAGGAATCCCGTGGCAGGACTTAAACGCAACGTGACGGAAGATCTCGACTTGGCTCGACATGACAAACCAATCGTGAGATTTGGAACGAGTTCGTGAAGTACTCCGCCGTTTTCTATTGGCTCATCTCGATCGTAATCGCCGCGACGGCGATCGCAGTGTCATTTCATTTCGACGACAGCGTGCGCGACTTCATGATGCAGCATCAAAACCCTGCGATGCGCAATTTCATGCGCTACGTCAGCTTGTTAGGCGATTGGCCGTTGCATGCGGCGGTAGGATTAGTCCTCCTGGGCGTGGCGTGGCGCCGGGGCAGCGAAGAATGGACGCGTATTTTTCTCGCCATGTTGTTAGCAATGACGTTGGCAGGTGTGGCCGGAACGGTGATTAAACGCGCCGTCCCGCGCGGACGTCCATCGGTGCATGCTGAAACGCGCTGGGGCGGTCCACATTTTAGCTCGAAATACCATTCGTTTCCGTCGGGACATGTAGGCGCTTCTAGCGCGTTCTTTGCGGTTCTGTTTATCGCGCGCCGGCACATCGCCTTTGCGTGCCTCGCAATCCCGATTCTGATCGGGTTCTCACGAATGTACCTCGGCGCGCATTATCTCTCCGACGTCCTTTGCGCCGCGGTTCTGGGAACCTTGTGCGCGCTTGTCGTAGCGCACTTCCTGTTACTGCCAATCGAAAATCGGCAATTACGAGCGGAAAATTGAATTGGCGGAGGGGGTGAGATTCGAACTCACGAGGCCTTTCGGCCTTCCGGTTTTCAAGACCGGCGCGATCAACCGCTCTGCCACCCCTCCGGGGCCGCATCTTTGGAGCCGCAAATTCATTACTCCGTTATTCGAAGTCAAATTGTGCAATAGCGCGCGCAGTGATGGAGTGCTGGAGTAGTGGAGCAATGCAGCAATGGAGAAGAAGTGCTGGACGCGGTGATATGTTCATGTGAACTTATCGCGTGCGGACCAATAAGAAGTTCAAGCCTGTAATCGCTGAAGTGGCGCAGAGCCACGCCGCCATCCGAGGGCGTGGCGCGTCCTGGAGCCCGGCGAATCGGTTCGAAAAACTGCACATCGATTTAACTGATCCGGACGTAGTGGATGCCGGCTGCGAGCTGGAAGAGACGCCGAGGCGTCCGACACAATACTTTCGCGACGGAACGAGAACCATCATTACCCGGAATACGAGTCCGGATGTCGGCTTTGAAACGAGCTTGAATCCGTATCGCGGGTGCGAGCACGGCTGCATCTATTGTTATGCGCGACCGACTCACGAGTATCTCGGTTTTTCGGCTGGCCTTGATTTTGAGAGCAAAATCATGGTGAAAACCAACGCGCCTGAACTGCTGCGCCGGGAACTGGAGTCACCACGATGGCAACCGCAGACGCTTGTGCTCAGCGGCGTGACAGATCCGTATCAACCCGTGGAGCGAAAATTGCAGATCACGCGCGGTTGTCTCGAGGTCCTCGCGCAATTTCGCAATCCTGTGGCCATCATTACAAAGAACCATCTCGTCACGCGCGATATCGATATTTTGCGCGAGCTGGCGGCGTGCAATGCCGCAGCGGTCAATGTCTCAGTAACCTCTCTTGATCCAACGTTGCAGCGCGTGCTCGAACCGCGCACGACGTCGCCGCCAGGTCGGCTCGATGCGATCAAACAACTTCGTGCTGCAAAAATTCCAGTTGGCGTAATGGTCGCGCCTATTATCCCCGGACTCACTGATCACGAGGTTCCGAAGATCCTGGAAGCATGCGCCAAGGCGGGCGCGCAGTTTGCCGGCTACACCGCAGTCCGCCTGCCGTGGGCGGTTGCACCACTGTTTGAGCATTGGTTGGAGGAACATTTTCCAGACCGCAAAGACAAGGTGCTCCAGCGGATCCGGCATTTGCGGGGAAACAGGTTGAACAAATCGCAATGGCACACGCGCATGACTGGTGAAGGAATTTTCGCCGAGCAGATCGCGTCGCTATTCAATGTCGGTTGTCGCCGCGCAGGCATTGGCCCGCGGCCGATACTTTGTTGCAAATCATTTCGGCGATCGCGGACTCAACTGCGGCTTTTCGAATAAGCGCGTCGCAGCGATAAACAATTCGAGCGCGCTGTTACGCAGCGATCTGCGCTAGATTCAATCGACCGATGAGTGCACGACTCAGCGATTACGATTACGTTCTGCCGCGGGAATTGATTGCGCAGCGCCCGCTTGAACGCCGCCAGGATTCGCGGATGATGGTTTTGCACCGCGCCGAGCAGAAAATTGAGCATCGGCAATTTGCCGAGCTAAAAGCGTTTTTGGAGCCGGGCGACCTTCTCGTCTTAAACGATACGCGCGTGCTGGCCGCGCGACGGTTCTCTGATAATGGCGCGTTGGAATTTTTGTTTCTCGAACGTGTCGGACCAACGCGTTGGAAGTGCATGGTTACGCCGGGCCGTAAAATGCGTGTTGGTGCGACGGCAACGATCGGCAATGTGTCTTTGCGGGTCGAGGAAATCACTGCAGAGGGCGAGCGAATCGTCGCGCTCGAGAAAGATGTCGATGTTTACGCCGGCGGTTCGATCCCGTTACCGCCGTATGTCAATCGGTTCAGCGATGACAGCGACACCGCACGGTACCAGACGGTTTTTGCGCGTGAGCCCGGGGCCGTAGCTGCCCCTACGGCTGGGCTGCATTTTACGTCCGACATGTTGAGTGAAATTCCGCACGCATTCGTCACGTTACATGTCGGGCCCGGAACGTTTCTCCCTGTTCGTTCTGAAAACATCGCCGACCATCGAATGCACGCGGAGCGCTTTTCCATTTCGCCTGAAGCCGCAGACAAGATCAACGCCGCGCAGCGGATCGTCGCTGTGGGAACCACAGCTATGCGCGTTATCGAAACTGCGACGCGTAAAATTGACGCAGGGAGCCGACAGATTGAACCTCAATCAGGCGAGACCGATCTGTTTATTTACCCGCCGTTTACGTTTCGAATCGTCGATGCGCTGTTGACCAATTTTCATCTACCGCGTTCGACGTTGCTGATGCTGGTGAGCGCGTTCGCTGGGCGCGAATTCATTCTTCGTGCGTACCAGGAAGCTGTGCGCGAGCGTTACCGCTTCTTCAGTTACGGTGATTGCATGCTGATCCTGTAATCTTCCTCTTCCGCTTCCTCTGAATCTTCTTCTATAACTGAGATAAAAGAAGCAGACGCAGAGGAAGAGGAAGATTGTGACAAGGCAGAGTGTGCTATTATCCGCTCAAATGCCCGACGAGCCCAGAGGTGAACTGGTTATTCAAACAATTGCCATGCCTGCGGACACGAATCCAAACGGCGACATTTTCGGTGGATGGTTGACATCGCAGATGGACCTGGGGAGTGGAATTCTTGCCGCGAAAACCGCAAAGGCGCGCGTTGTTACCGTCGCGATGGAAGGAATGTCGTTTCTCGAACCCGTACGGGTAGGGGACACAGTTAGATGTTATGCGCGAGTAGAAAGAATCGGACGAACCTCGATGACAATTCCGGTAGAGGTATGGGTAACGCGTTACATGACGGGCGAGGAGCGTCGCGTCACACACGGCGTCTTTACACTCGTCGCTGTCGATGAGACGGGAAAACCGATTCCGGTCAAGAGAGACAACGGATAGGAATGACGAAGCACGAATGCCGAATGACGAAGCCGCTTCAACGCTTTAAGACTGCAACGGTTTAACGTGGCGAAGCCATGCCGCCCTTCGCTTATCTCTTTGAGCGATTCCCCTCCTTCGGGCAAACATTTTGTTATCGCGAGGTTGCAGAGCTTTATCGACAAGGCGTCGCGCCGCCAATTTTCTCAATTCGGAATCCAAAAGACGAGCCAGCGCAGGATTGGGATGCGCACATCGTAAAGCGTGTGCATTATCTGCCGGAGGAAAGGGAACTACTGGATGGCGTCCAGAGAGCTTCAAGAAAAGGAAGACTAACTCCCGAAATTATCGCTGCTCTCGATGAGTGGGGCCGACGCACCGATTTTCTTCGCCTTTACCAGGCCGTTTATGTTGGGTCGCGCTTGCAAGAGGCGCGGATCAGCCATGTTCATGCACATTTCGCTGGCATGGCGGCGCGGACGGCTTTCTGGATCGCCAAATTTTTTCCAATTACTTTTAGCCTTACCGCGCACGCCAACGATATTTTTGCGCCCAGGAATTTCGAGATCGGTCTGGATAAACTTGTCAGCGAAGCGCGAGTAGTTATTACTGAAACCGATTACTCGGAGAAGTTTTTACGAGAACGTTTCCCCGAACGCGCCGACCGAATCCATCGCATTTACAATGGATTGGATCTTAGCGAATTCGGGCGCGCGAATTTTTCTTCCGATCCGCCGTTGATTGTCGCGATTGGTCGTTTAATCGGCAAAAAAGGCTTTGCCAACTTGATTCGCGCCTGCGCGCTGCTTTTTGAACATGGAAGGCCGTTTCGATGCGAAATCTTCGGCGAGGGTCCGCTCGAGAACCAGTTACGCGCACAGATCGAGGATTCAGGCTTGAAAGAGCTTGT
>JBJMXF010000156.1:0-10597 GCA_045809725.1 Candidatus Udaeobacter sp.
TTACGCGAGTGTTTGCTGATCCAATTGCAGCGACAGGGCAAGGAACAAAGCATCGAGTACAGGATCGTATCCGAATACATGGATGACCTCGGCAGACATCGCTTTCCGGAGATCGCGCGGCGAATGGCGACTAGCGTCGAGGAAGTGCAAAAAGCCGCCGACAATATCGCGCGACTGAATCCGCGGCCGGGCCAGGTTTTCGCCGCGGCGCCGCAGAATTACGTGCTGCCGGACGTTGTTGTGGAAAAGGTGGACGGCGAATATCAGATCTCATTCAACAACGAACAGATCCCGCATCTGCGGATCAGCAATCTGTATAAGGACATCATTGCGTCCGGCGACGCGCAAACCGGCGACGTCAAAGATTATATCCGCGACAAAATCCGCAGCGGTAAATTCCTGATCCGCTCCATCCATCAACGGCAGCAAACAATCATGAATATCGCGCAGCAGATCGTTTCGCGGCAGCGCGATTTCCTCGAGCACGGTCCATCGCATTTGAAGCCCATGACGATGGCGGAAGTCGCCGACGCCGTTGGCGTGCATGAGACCACGGTTAGCCGCGCGGTGTCCGGCAAATACATGGCCACGCCTCAGGGCGTGTTCGAGATGAAATACTTTTTCACAGGTGGCTATGAAACCGCGACTGGCGAATCGCTGAGCAACATCAGCGTCAAGCAATCCATTCTCGATCTTGTGAAGCATGAGAGTGGCAGCGCGCCCTTGAGCGATCAGGAGATCGTCGAGATTTTGACCGAGCGCGGCATTCCCATTGCGCGACGCACCGTCGCCAAATACCGCAGCGAACTAAACATTTTGCCGAGTCATATGCGGCGGAAATATTGAAGTGCTACGGAGCGACGGCTGAGAGTTAATGGCAAGTGAAACTTCGATGCAGCACGCGCAGGATTCGCCGGCAGCAGCGGTTGTAACTCCTCCCGAGCGCGCTGATGAAATATTCCTGGACGGCCCAAACTCGCGCGTGGCAGAGTTTTGCACGTTGCTGCGAGTCATGCGCGATTTCCTGCGCGGATATCGTGCTCTCCATTTCGTTGGTCCTTGCGTAACCGTCTTCGGCTCGGCGCGAATCACACCTGACGATCCGCATTACGAATTGGCGCGGAAAATGGGTGCGGCGATCGCGCGGCTCGGCTTCACCGTCATGACTGGCGGCGGCCCGGGCATTATGGAAGCGGCCAATCGCGGCGCAAAAGATGTCGGTGGTCGCTCGGTTGGATGCAACATCGAGCTGCCATTCGAACAGGTATCCAACATATATCTCGATCGTTGTGTACGGCTGCATTATTTTTTCGTCCGAAAAGCGCTGCTGGTGAAATATTCCTACGCGTTCGTTGTTATGCCGGGCGGCGTCGGTACCCTCGACGAACTCTTTGAAGCGCTCGCACTGATTCAAAATGAGAAGATTAAACATTTTCCGGTTGTGATTATGGGAACCGATTACTGGAGCCAACTAATCGGTTTTATCGAGCAGATGGCGCAGCGCGGGAAGATCAGTCCCTCGGATTTGAAGATGATTTTCGCAACGGATTCTGTCGAAGAAGCCATTGCGCACATTCGCGCCAAAGCGATTGAGCCGTTTGGGCTTAAACGCGTAACTCACATCCGGCGGCACTTCCCATGGCTCGGAGAGCGAGGCTTTCCCAGCGAAGGTCCAGATATTTGTTAGGTCCCCAAGGGCCGACTCACAGGTGTTAGAGCTTGGGTTTTCGCTCGCCGCGAGAGCAATTGGCAGTTTGGCGGAACGATCAGCTGAATCGCCTTTGGTACAACTTCATACCGGACACTCGTAAAGCTTAACGGTTCGCCATCGAGATTGACTGGAAGCGGTTCTTCAGGATGCACCTCAAGCCAGGGCGTTTGCCAATAGGAAATGTATTCGCCATCCGATGGCAGTTGTTGCAATTCTCGCGCTGCGGCGAGCAGCGCTGTTGGCGAGATTTGACGAACGACTAGCACGTCGAGCAAACCATCATCGATGCATGCGCGAGGAGCGACTTGAAGACCGCCGCCGGTCTGCCGTCCATTTCCGACGATTGCCACCGGGCCGCTGCCGATAATTTCGCGACCCGGCAAGATCAGCTTTCCCTGATAATGATGAAAATTGATCGCCAGGATTGCGCCCATCACAGTGTAAGCGGCAGGACCAAACAGGCGTTTGAGTTCCGGTGATGTGGTTGCAGTGATCTCGGCACCGAAACCAGAGGTCGCTGCATTGATGAACCAGCGGTCATTGGCCTTGCCAACGTCGATTGTCGCCGCCTCACCTTTCATACAGAGCGCCAGAGCTTTCGCCGGATCGCGCGGAATATCGCAGCCAAACGCAAAATCGTTCGCGGTACCAAGCGGCACTATTCCTAAAATGGGCCGCGCATCCTTTGGAAGATCCATCAAACCGTGAACGACCTCGTTCAGTGTGCCGTCTCCGCCGGCGGCAATCACCAAATCCACCATGCCTGCTTCCGATACAAATCGCCTCGCATCTCCCTTTTCCCAAGTCACCCGAACCTCGATGCGGTGCCCGGCTTTTCGTTGCCGGCCAACCGCCGCCTTGAGAGCATCATTCGCGGCTGTTTTGCCGTTGAGGATTAAGCGAATCCGTTTGTTCCTGGGCTTGGTTTTCATCGACGCCCGCGCGCTCCTTGGAAAAGTGTTCGTCGTTGCAACATCAATCGGCAACCCCGTAACTAAAAAAACGGCATCTGGCCGCCGTTGCTGCCAAGTTTCATTCTCTCGCTTGAAAAGCTAGCGGGCTGATTTCGATTCAACCGCAGCATCTTCGACGACTGCGGATTTTGTGGGATTTTGCAAAAATTGCGTGGCAGTTTGGCCCTCATACCCGCGACAGACGCTGTTGCCGCGTAGGATTGGTAAATGCATACGAGACTTGTCGCCAGCGTGATTGCCGCTTTTGCGATTTCCAACGTGGTCGCCAACGCTGACCAGGAACGGCCACATTTCGAAGTACCGGCAAAGGATTCTGCCGAGGCCGAACAACTGGCGAATCAACTCACGAGGCTTTCACGCAGAGTTAATCCAAACGAAGCGAAGCTCCTGGCAGATTTCGCCTATGCTACGGTGGCACGGCTAAGGCAGGAATATCGACCGTTTGGCACCCCGATCTTTAATAATTTCCTGGTTTATCACGGCTGGAGGAAACGCGGGTATTGCTACCAATGGACCGAAGATCTGCTTCTTGCTCTGGACACGCTGAAACTCAAGACCCTTGAACTGCACTGGGCTGACACGTACCGCGACACATGGCGCGAGAACAATTGCCTGGTCGTTACAGCGAAAGGACAACCGTTTGAGCGAGGGATGATTCTTGAGTGCTGGCGTCATTTTGGACATCTGCGTTGGAATCTCGTCCCGTCGGATCAGGACCCGTACTACGAGAACGCGAAATGGGCCGAAAAAGTGCGCGCACGGGCAGCAGCGAAAGCGTTCCGGGCCAATCATGGTGTTGCTCTCCAAACGAGAGTCGCGCCCGAGGCGAAAGCCGGTGATTAGCATTTGTTTAAAACAACTGCTTGTGGGGAGACAGCGGGAAATTGCTTGCGCAAGCCATCCCACTGCCAGAAGCTGCGATGCCGATGAACAGCTCAGGGCGTTCACAAACTTGCACGCTAGTTTTTGTTGCAACCGTTCTCTTTGCAGCTTTTTCCTGGACGCTCTTCGTCAGCTTTTCGCCGCGATTACACAGCTGTATTCACGGCGACGCGAATAGCACTGATCACGTATGCGCCATCACACTGATCGCATCGGGTAGTTATGAGCACGCGTCTCAGCCGCCAGTTGTTAGCCCACCGCGAGTTGATATTCGCTTCGCGGCGAGCGCAGAGCTGACGTCCACGTGGGTCAAGCCACTCTTCCTTAGCTCGCACATTTTCGCGCACGCGCCGCCTGCGCTGCACTCGTAGGGCGTTAGTCCGATTCGCCTAACGACTCGGCGTTCGTAAAACCCCCTACAACCTCCGGCGCTTCGCGCAGTCGAATCGCCTTTGGCGCCACATCGCGAAGCGGCAATGCCTTCTCGCAATCGGGAGGGCCCACGGCGACCCCGTTTTGTATCGAAAATTGAATTTCACAAAAAAAATCTCAATCACGTTCATCGCCTTATTGGCGACGCAAAGCATCGTTTTCTCCCAAACCGCCGCCACCGCTTCTCCCAGTCCAGGTACTTCGCCGTCAGAGGAGGCTGAAGTCTCAACGGTGGTCGTTCAAAGCGAAGAATTGGATGTCTCGCGCGAAGATATCGTCCCAAGCCTTGGCGCGACGCGTTACACCGTTGGACCAGACCGGCTCGATTCTCAGGCGCAAGGTGAGAACGCGCAGTTCAACGAAACGCTCTTGCGGTTACCCGGTGTAGCGCAGGATTCATTCGGCCAGGTACACGTCCGCGGCGAACACGCCAACTTGCAATATCGGATAGACGACGTGCTCCTGCCGGAAAGTATTTCGGGCTTCGGCCAGGAACTCGAAACCCGTTTTGCCGATAGCATCGCTTTGATCACCGGGGCGCTTCCGGCGCAATTTGGTTTTCGCACCAGCGGCGTGATCGACATCCACACGAAGAACGGCGCAGTGTTTCAACAAGGCCAGGCCACTTTGTACGGCGGAAGTTTCGATACGATTAAGGAAAGCCTCGAGTACGGCGGTGTGCTTGGAAAACTGAGCGTCTTCGCCACGGAAAGTTATCTTCACAATGGCATCGGCATTGAAAATCCGACACCCAGCAGCGATCCTATTCACGACGATACCGATCAATACAAGCTCTTTGGTTATCTTTCGTACATCTTCGACCCGTCGAGCCGGCTGACGCTGCTCATCAGCGGCAATCACAGTGATTTCCAAATTCCGAACACTCCCGGGCTGCCGCCGGTTTACACAGTTGGAACACGATCAACCTTCGATTCAGCGAAGCTGGATGAGAATCAATCGGAAGATTCGACCTACGAAATTTTGACTTACCAAAAGAAACTTGGTGACGTCAGTTTTCAGGCGTCGGTTTTCAGTCGCTACAGCGCAGTTCTTTTCCGGCCTGATGATGTGGGCGATCTCATTTTCAATGGCGTCGCGTCGCGAGTCGATCGCAACATTATTTCAAACGGCGTCGAGTTCGATTCGAGCTACAAACTGGGCGACCAAAACACATTGCGCGCCGGCTTTCTTGTGATGGAAGGGCAAGCGACGCTCGACACAGTTACTCTGGCCTTTCCAGTCGATGCCAATGGCGATCAGACCAGCACGATCCCGCTGCGCGTCGTCGATAATCATGATAAATACGGATACTTTTACGGTTTGTATTTGCAGGATGAATGGAAGCCGTTCGAGCAGCTGACGATTAACTTCGGTGGGCGGCTCGACTTCGTGAACGCGTTCGCCGAAGAGAATCAACTCAGTCCGCGAATCAACATCGTGTACGAGCCATGGAAAGGGACCGCGTTTCACGCGGGTTACGCCCGTTATTTCACGCCGCCACCTCTGGACACCGTGCCGCAAATCACGCTCCAGAAGTTTGCCGGCACAACGATCGCGCCTGAAATCAACAAGGATTCGGCGGTGAAATCGGAGCGCGCTCATTACTTCGACGCAGGCGCGACGCAGAAAATTGCCGAAGACTTCACCCTTGGCATCGATGGGTTTTACAAGAGCGCGCACTCAGTGCTCGATGAGGGGCAGTTTGGCCAGGCGCTTATCCTTTCGTCGTTCAATTACAAGCGCGCCGAGATTTACGGCGGCGAACTCACAGCAAATTATGATCGGGGGCCGTTTTCAGCCTATTTGAATGCTGCGTACGGGTGGGCGCGCGGCACGAATGTGAGCTCCGCTCAATTTCTTTTCGACCGGGATGAACTTGATTACATCCGCAAGAACTGGGTCTTTCTCGATCACGATCAGCGTTTTACCGGTTCCGGCGGTATTTCGTACACGTGGAAGGACTGGAGAGCGTCTGTCGATGGGCTTTATGGTAACGGATTGCGCCGCGGTTTCGCCAACACGCAAAAGAACCATCCTTACGAGACATTCAACGTCAGCGCGTCGCGCCGGATCCAACTTACGCAGAAGACCGCCCTCAATATTCGACTCGATGTCGTAAATATTTTCGACAAGATCTACGAACTGCGCGACGGCAGCGGCATTGGGGTCGGTGCGCCGCAATTCGGACAGCGACGCGGGTTCTACGGAACGGTCTCTTACGATTTTTGAATTAGAGAGCGGGTTGGCCGTTTTCATTGATGGCGTTAAAATGAATCGAGATGAATCGCACCGATCATTCGCGCTTTCGTAAGCCACACGATTTCGTCCCGGATTTTTCTCATGCGGAACGGCGCACGCGCATCGTGATCGTTATCACTGCGGCGATGATGGTTGTCGAGATCGCGGCCGGCCTGATGTCGCATTCAATGGCTTTGCTGGCCGACGGCTGGCATATGAGCACGCATGTTCTCGCATTTCTCATAACCGCAGCGGCATATTATTTCGCCCGCACACAAGCAGGCAATGCGCGCTTTAGTTTCGGCACGGGCAAAATAGGAGTGCTGGGCGGGTTCACCAGCGCGGTCGTGCTCGCGATTGTCGCGTTCCTCATGGCGGGCGAATCAGTGCACCGGCTTTTTTCTCCGCTGGAAATACATTTCAACGAGGCGATCGGAATCGCTTGCCTTGGCTTATTGGTGAATCTGGGCTGCGCTGTTCTACTAGCCGATCGCCACCACGAACACGACGGCGGCAGCGCACATGATGACGATTTAAATCTCCGCGCAGCATACATGCACGTACTGGCCGACGCGTTCACTTCCATTCTCGCGATCACAGCGTTAACGGGTGGCAAATTTTTCGGCTGGGGATGGCTTGATCCTGTCGTGGGAATCGTCGGCAGTGGCGTGGTTTTCTCATGGTCTTACACGCTGATGCGCGACACCGGCGGGATTCTGCTCGATCGCACGCCGCCGTCATCAGATTTGCCTGACGAAATTCGTCGTGCGGTGGAGAGCGATGGCGATTCGATTGTAACCGATTTGCATGTCTGGCAGGTGGGCATTGGGAAATTTGCCGCGATGGTCTCCATCGTGGCGCACGCGCCCAAGAGCTGTGATTCGTATCGGGCGCAGTTGCGCGGATACCATGAACTGGTCCACGTGACGATCGAGACGCACCATTGCCCCGAAGATCACCAATCGGCCGCGAGCGCCTAGATGGCCAACACGCTCTGGCAGGTCATCGCCGCTTACGTATTCGCTGTCGCCGGCGGATCGATCAGCGCGTCACTGCGCCTCGAGCATAAGCCGCTTTGCGCGCTCATCAGTTTCGCAGCCGGAACGCTTCTGGGCGTAACAATCTTTGCAATTTTACCCGAGAGTTTTGGCGCATGCTCATGGTGGGCGGGGTTGCTGGCGCTAATTACCGGTTACGCGCTTTTCTTTTTCATTAGCAAACATGTTCATCATGTTTGCCCAGCTTGTGCGGCCAGTCATTTCGACGCCGATGCCACGCGCCATTTTAGCGAGATCGCTAACGCGCTGATCGTCGCCCTGGCAATTCACAGTACGACTGACGGTTTAGCTTTGGGAATCCAAGGCGAAGCGCCTGCGAATGGTGCAGTCAGGTGGTCCTTGTTCTCTGCTTTGTGTATTCACAAGGTACCAGAAGGTCTTGCGCTCGGCAGCCTTTTAATCGGCGCAGGACTGCAACGCGCGGCAGCGATTGGATGGGTCGCAGCGGTTGAAGCCACAACGCTTCTAGGTGGTGTCGTTGGTTATTTTTTCCTGACAAACATCTCCATGTTGTGGCTCGGGTTAATCATGGCCCACGTCGGCGGCGGGTTTATCTATTTAGCAACACACGCAGTAGTCGGAGAAATGTTGAAGCACGGCAAGAAGCTCGTTTTGACGAGCTTTGCGCTGGGGGTCGCTTTAATCGCCGTTCTCAATATTGCACTGCGATTCCTAGGGTAGCGCACGCGTCTCGCGTGCTGGCGAGCGCGTCCTCGCGATAGCGAACTTTTGATTATCACGCGCAAACGATAAGTCGTTGTTTTAGCAAAGTTCCTTTCGGCGAGACGCCGCCGTAACGGATGCGAAGCAACGGCCGGGCTTTCCAACCACCACGCGAGACGCGTGCGCTACCCTGAGAACGCGCGACTTAACGATTTGGAAATCGCCAGCTACTATCGCTAAATTGGCCTGTGCACTTTTTCCATTATCGAGACGACAGACTGTATTGTGAAGACGTCGACCTAACGCGCGTTGCTGCGGCATTCGGCACGCCGACTTACGTCTACAGCGCGACGACAATTCTCGATCACTACAAGAGACTCGATGATGCGCTCGCGCCGCTGGATCACCTCATTTGTTATGCGGTAAAGGCAAACTCAAACCGCGCGATCTTGAACTTGCTCGCAGGTGCGGGCGCCGGCTTCGACATCGTTTCCGGTGGTGAATTATTTCGTGTTCTTACCGCGGGCGGCGATCCGGCGAAGTGCACGTTCGCGGGCGTAGGCAAATCATGTGACGAAATCGAGTACGCGCTGGAGCGAGGCGTCTACAGCTTCAACGTCGAGAGTGAAGCTGAACTGGATACGATCGAGGGCATCGCCGGCGCAAAGAATATGCGCGCACCAATCGCACTGCGCGTGAATCCTGATGTCCAATCACATACGCATCAGTACATCTCGACCGGTTCCCAGGAGAACAAGTTCGGGATCGCACTGGATCAGGTGTGGGCTGTTTATGAACGCGCGGCCAGAATGAGTAACATTGAGATTGTCGGCGTGCAGATGCACATCGGATCTCAAATCACCGAGGCAAAGCCGTTCGCGAGCGCAATCGAAAAAGTGGCGCGCTTGGTGCACGAACTGAAATCGAAATATACCATCAAGTTTTTCAGCATCGGGGGCGGTATGGGGATCATTTACCAGCGCGCATTGGAAAGCGGATCAGGTAAATGGTGGCGCGATCACGACGGCGAACCTTCTGCGTTCAGTGTGCGCAATTACGCCGAAGCAATTGTGCCGCCGTTGCGTGACCTGGATATTCCGATTGTTGTCGAGCCTGGCCGTTTTCTTATAGGCAACGCCGGCGTTTTGCTCACTCGTGTTCGTTACATTAAACAAGCGGGCAATAAAAAATTCGCGATCGTGGATGCCGGGATGAACGACCTCATCCGGCCGGCGCTATACCAGAGCTACCACGAGATTGTGCCCTGTAGGGCGTCCGCCGCGGCGGACGTGGATCCGAGCGCGAGCATGAGCACGAGTAAGAGTTTGGAAAAGATGGACATTGTCGGGCCGGTGTGTGAGTCGGGCGATTTTTTTGCGCTCGACCGGGAGATGCCCGGATTGCGTGAAGGCGATCTGCTCGCAATCATGAGCGCGGGCGCGTACGGATTTGTGATGGCGTCGAACTACAATTCGCGCCCACTTCCGGCGGAAGCGCTCGTCCGCGGCGACAAGGTCGGCTTGATCCGGAAGCGGCAAACGTGGGAAGACCTGGTACGCGGCGAACTGGATACAGGCGCGTAAGGACACCCCGTCGGGACACCCGCAAAACTGGGCGCGCTCTGGCCACGCCGAGCAGGCTGTGATCGCGTCCTAAGACTTGCGGAGTTTCGCGCTCTGCATAAATAGTCCTCCTCACTGAAATGATGAAACGCCTGTTACTCGTATGCTGTTTGTCGATGGTCACGCTCGGTCTGCGCGCCGCGCCGCCCGGCGGGGGTGAATACATAATCCTGGTTGGCGGACCGTCGATGTATCAATGGGAAAAATACAAGGCTTTCCCGCACGATCATTGGTGGGCAAACTTTGTGCGGGCAGCGCGTTTGCGGACCGAACAATTGCGTACCCAGCTCGGGCCAGATACGAAGATCACGTGGCTTGTCTACAAGCAGGGCTACGTGGACCGTGCGACGCAGGAGCACCAGGATCTGATTAGTCTAATCGGTACCATCCGCGACAAATTTGATATCAACCTCATTTGGTTCGGCGCGGGCAAGGAAGTCATCGACTATTTGAACAACGGCCAACCTCGAGATCAGATGAAGGTCACGGGTTTCGAATATTTCGGGCATTCGAACCGGGCGTGTTTCATGTTCGATTACAGCAACAATATCGAAAGCGCCTGTAAATCCTGGTTGCACGAAAACGATCTGACCAAAATCAATCGGCGGGTTTTCGCGCGCCGCGCCTACATTAAGAGCTGGGGCTGCCACACCGGCGAAGAAATGTCCAGGAAGTGGTACGCGGCTACTGGAACACGCATGATTGGGGCCATCGGTAAGACGCAATTTATGATGGAAGAACTGCCGATCCTCGTTTCGGACGACGGCAGGTGGGTGAATTGAGGCCGACTCCTGATTCCTGATTTGCGATTGAACATCGCACCGTTCAGTCAGCCTGCAGCCCGGCAAATCTGCCAGCTAGCGTATTCTGTCTCGCCCTGTCATTAACACCGGCCTTCAGGCCGGTGCTTTACCCGCGAACCCGAACGAGCCGTTTTAACGGCTTCTCTCAGTAGAACGGTCATTGCCCGTGCGAACAGTTTGAGGTCGACATTCGCCTGCGGTCTTGTCATGAAAG
>JBJMXF010000157.1:0-5085 GCA_045809725.1 Candidatus Udaeobacter sp.
GTTCGTTTCGGCGGAACGCCGAAACCAGCACCTACAAGGGTGCGCTCCCCGGAAGTTGCTGCGACGGTCGATGCAGGCCTTGAGCGCTTGAACAGATGCATTGCAAATAAGTTCATGGCTGAAGTAGACAAGGCTGATGGACCAACCGCCGACGCAGCCTGCAACCCCAAAACCAACCTGGTGGAAGCGAAATTGGAAATGGTTCGTGCCACTGGGGTGTTTCACTGTGGCGTTACTTTTTCTCGCCTTTACTGGATCAATACTCCTGATCGTCTTTAGCGCGATGAAATCGACGGATGTTTACAAGCAGGCATTGGCGCGCGCGAAGGCCGATCCCGCTGTGATTCAAGCTCTCGGTTCGCCTATCAAGGATGGATTTCTGATGTCAGGAAACACAAACGTGAACGGCGCGTCAGGTGAATCCAATCTGGCGATTCCCATCTCCGGTCGGAAAGGAAAAGGAACAATTTACGTGTCCGCAAACAAGTTACTCGGGCGTTGGATTTATTCGGGGCTCGTCGTGGAACTCGGACAAACGCACGAACGCATCGATCTTCTTCAAAAGACGGCGCCGTCCAATTCACCTTAATTTCGAAGATGGAAGCTGCGCCATCAATGATTACCAGATTCGCGAAGCAGGTGGAACGCGTTCTCCTCAACGCGTTGGAAACTGCGGCTCCGCCGCCTGGAATTCTCTGCGCTAGTAAATAATTGGAAAAGTCGGCCTTCGGCAATTCCATCGTGTTGAGGACAAGACGATCCACCTTGGCGTCTGGCGCTGGCCGGTTACGTTGGAACATGTTGATCTCCGAGGAGCAAGTGAAGAACGCGTTGAAGTCCGTCAAATATCCGGGCTTCAGTCGCGACATCATTTCCTTCGGATTGGTGAAGTCGATTCAAGTCGATAATGGGGACGTTAAAGTTCAACTCGCGCTCGCGACGAACGATCCAAACATACCGGCGACAATTAAGAATGATGCCGAACGCGCCTTGAACACAATCAAGGGCATTCGAGGCGCTAAAGTCTTGATCGATATCCATGCGCCGCCTGGCGGCGCAGGCGCGGCTACCGTTACTACGCGGATTCCGGGCGTCAGACACGTAATCGCCGTGGCGAGCGGTAAGGGTGGCGTAGGCAAATCAACCGTCGCGGCAAATCTTGCAATGGCACTCGAGCAAAGCGGCGCACGCGTCGGTCTTTGTGACTGCGACATTTATGGGCCTAGCATTTCGCTAATGTTCGGCACGCGCGAGCGGCCCACAGCGACGGATGAGAACATGATCGTTCCGATCGAGCAATATGGATTGCGCCTCATGTCAATGGGATTTCTGCTTGATGACACTTCGCCGGCAATTTTGCGCGGGCCGATGGTGACGCGGTACACGCAACAATTTCTGCGGCAGGTCGAGTGGGGCGAATTGGACTATCTGGTGCTCGATCTTCCGCCCGGCACCGGCGATATCCAATTAACCATCGTGCAGACCGTTGCGTTGTCAGGAGCGATCATCGTCACGACACCGCAGGAAGTAGCTTTGATCGATGCCCGCAAGGCAGCAACGATGTTCGAAAAGGTGAACGTGCCGGTAATAGGTCTGATCGAGAACATGAGTTATTTCCTCTCGCCGTCCGATAACAAACGTTATGATATTTTCGGCTCAGGTGGCGGCGAACGGGAAGCCAGGCGATTGCGTGTTCCATTGCTTGGGCAGGTTCCGATCGACATTGCCACGCGCGAGAGTGGCGATCGCGGTATCCCCATCGTAGGCGAGGATCCGCAATCACCTGTCACTGCCGAATTTAAGCGAATTGCCGCAGATATTCGCAAAACCCTACCCTGAATACAGGGTCTGTGGCTGCCGGGAAAACACAGGTCTAAATAAATTCTGCGATTCACTCGTCCAATTCCGGTGTTGATATTATTACGGCTACCGAGCCGTTCGGAGTTGACTAGGTGGAGATCTTATGAAAGTAGAACCGGACATGTCCCCCGCGGAAACAGATCAGGTGCAGTTCGTTAAGGAATCAGCGCTTTACAAGGAGTTCCTCGCAGAGCGCGCAGAAATCTTGAAGCACAAGTGGATCGAGAGCGAAAAAGCCGGCAAAGACATCGGCTTTGAACGAGCGCTGCTGGATTGGATCGTGAAACATCGCTCCAACTGGCGAGAGCGACGACGAAAGGAGGCGCGCACCGAACAGGCCGCCTCTTAACTTTTGTACCTTTAAGGCGATCCGGCGAGGTCGCCAAGGAACGCGTGAAACCAAAACAAAATTCAACCGCCGGCGTCCCGATGATGGACGCGGAAGCAATTCGTAAGGCGCTACGCCGGATCGCGCACGAGATCGTCGAGGCTAACCCAAATCTCGGCAATGTAGTGCTGGCAGGGATTCCGTCGCGCGGGGTAGAGATCGCAGGCCGAATCGCGGCTTTCATTCGTGAGATCGGGAAGGCTGATATCCACACCGGCGTCATCGATGTAGCAATGCATCGGGACGACGTCGGCACGCGCAAAGAATTGCCAGTGGTGCACGCGTCGAGACTTCCCGTGCCGCTGGAGAACCGCACAGTCATCATTGTCGATGATGTCCTTTATACCGGTCGCACCGTGCGTGCGGCGATGGACGCGATCAATTCGTTCGGCCGTCCCGCGCGCATTCAGCTCGCTGTACTAGTCGATCGCGGCCACCGGGAGCTGCCGATTCGTCCGGATTATATCGGCAAAAATTTGCCGACCGCGACGCGCGAACAGATTCAAGTGCGCCTGCAAGAAACCGATAACGAACCGGATGGCGTCTACTTGGAAAAGCAATGAATACGCGGAAGACAATTCTGGGGAGCGCACGCTTGCAGCGTGCTGGCGATGGCATTTTGCCATCGCGAACTTTCCGTGGCGCGTATACCGCTCGAAAATTCGCTCGCAACTTGTTTCGCCGGAACGCCGAAACCAGCACGCTGCAAGCGTGCGTTCCCCAGATTCCGCAATCGCGGCCGCAGTGGGTGTTCGGATCATGACTACGCGCTGGACACGCAAGGATTTACTTGGCCTGCGCGAGCTGACCGCCGACGAAATTAATTTTGTCCTCGAGACGACCGACGCGTTTAAGCAGGTCGGTACACGCGAGATCAAAAAAGTGCCTGCATTACGCGGCAAAACGCTGGTCAATTTTTTTGTCGAGCCGAGCACACGGACACGCACTTCTTTCGAGCTCGCTGCATTCCGGCTGAGCGCTGACGTGATCAATATCGCGGCGACGACATCGAGTCTTACTAAGGGCGAAACGCTCAAGGACACCGCGCGCAATCTCGAGGCCTTGCATGCAGATATTATCGTGTTGCGCCACAGCTCCGCAGGAGCACCGCAGTTCCTGGCAAGCAGACTGAAGACCAGCATAATCAATGCCGGCGACGGCGCGCACGAGCACCCGACACAGGCCTTTCTCGATCTCTACACCATCCGCGAACGCAGAGGTAAAATCGCAGGGCTGCACGTCGCGATCATCGGCGACATTTTGTTTAGTCGCGTCGCGCGTTCGAACATTTTCGGTCTACTTAAGCTCGGCGCGCGCGTGACACTCGTCGGCCCGAGCACGCTCGTGCCGCGTGAGTTTGAAAAGTTAGGCGCCGAGGTTTCGCACAAAATCGAAGACGTCCTGGCAACCGCGGATGTTGTGAATCTTTTACGGATCCAGCACGAGCGGCAGCGCCGAGAATACTTTCCTGGCCTGGGCGAATACATCCGCTTATTCGGCCTAACGAAAGAACGCGCGAAACTTTTGAAGCCCGATTGTCTGATCATGCATCCGGGACCGATCAACCGCGGCGTCGAGATCGACAGCGAAATCGCTGACGGCCTGCAAAGCGTGATACTTGACCAAGTCACCAACGGCCTCGCGGTGCGAATGGCTGTTCTGTATCTGTGCGGAGGGATTGCTACATGATAAACCCGGTAACGCCTCTGGGTAGCGCACTCATTCTGAGTGCTGGTGATCGCATCTTGCGATCAGGAACTTTAATATCAGGTCAACCATTACAGCTTGCGGCGAAGTCAGAGAAAAGTTCGTCGCCGCAGAATGCGGCGACCAGCACGCTACAAGCGTGCGCTCCCCGGACATGAGCGCGACGATCATTCGCAACGGGCGGGTGATCGATCCCGCGAATAAGCGGGATGAAGTTGCCGACCTTTACATCGCTGATGGAAAGATCGTCGCGTCGAAATCGCAAATCCGAAGTCCTGAATCCGAAACTGAAGAGATCGACGCCAACGAATTGATCGTCGCGCCTGGGTTAATCGACCTGCACGTGCACCTGCGCGAGCCGGGATTCGGTCACAAAGAAACGATCGAGTCCGGCGCGCGAGCCGCCGCGGCCGGGGGATTCACGACTATCGTTTGCATGCCAAATACTGCTCCTGTTCCGGACAATCCCGGCACGATTGCGTGGATCAAAGATCGGGCTTTCACCGTCTCCCGCGTAAATGTTTTGCCAACGGGCGCGATTTCAAAAAATCTCGCAGGCGAAGAACTCGCGCCGATCGGCTCTCTTGCACAGGCAGGCGTCGTGGCGATAACCGATGACGGTCATTGCATTCAAAATCACGAAGTAATGCGGCGCGCCGTCGAATATGCTCGGATGGTTGGCTTGCCTGTGCTCGACCATTGCCAGGATTACAATTTGGTCGGAAACGGAGTGGTGCATGAGGGTTATTGGAGCACCCTGTTGGGCTTACCTGGCTGGCCCGCCGCCGGCGAAGAAGCGATAGTGATGCGGAACATTTTGCTCGCGGAACTTTGCGATCATCACATTCATTGCCAGCACATCTCGACTGCAGGCAGCGTGCGGTTGCTTCGGGAAGCCCGGGCGCGAGGTGTGAAAATCAGCGGCGAGATTTGTCCGCACCACATCGCGCTAACCGACGACGCGATTCAAAATTTCGACACGAACTACAAAGTGAATCCGCCGCTGCGTTCGCAGAACCATGTTGATGCGCTGCTGGAAGGAATCGCGGATGGAACGCTATCGATCTTGTGTTCGGATCACGCACCGCATGCCGATTTCGAAAAGGAAGTCGAATTCGATGCCGCGCCGT
>JBJMXF010000158.1:0-6572 GCA_045809725.1 Candidatus Udaeobacter sp.
CGCAGATTCCGCAGTAGACCAAATAATGCACGCAGATGCGGTCTCCCGCTGAGAGGTGCGTCACATCGCTGCCAATTTCCTCCACGCGACCTGCGACTTCGTGCCCGAGAGTCAGCGGTAGGTCATCAATTTTGGAAACGCCCGCGCGATAGTGCACGTCCGAATGACAGATGCCGGCAGCCGCAACGCGAATCAAAACGTCCGACGATCCAATCTCCGGAACTGGAATATTCGATTGCTCGAGCGGTTTTCCGACCTGCACGAGTCGCACCGCTCTCATTTCCGGTTTGCCATTGACATCCAATGCCATTTCCGGCGCAATCCGCAGATGATAAAAACTCGAATTGCAGTGGTGGCTGTAGTCATGTGGTTTGCGACGATAGTAGCGTGTTTTGCGGCGAATGCGCAGATGGGCACATGGAAACTCAATGAAGCGAAGTCAAAGATCGCGCCGGGAATGGGAAAGAACACGACGGTCGTTTACGCGGAGCAGGGAGATAAAATCAAGATAACAGTGGAGGGCGCGGATAAGGATGGGAAACCGACGCACGCCGTCTGGGTCGGCAAATGGGACGGAAAAGCCTACCCGGCCAAAGGAAACCTGGCGTGGGACGCCGCCGCCTACAAAGTAGTAAACGATCACACCAATGAAATTACGACGATGAAGAATGGAAAGGTCGTTTGGACAGGGAAAATCACTGTCACAGCAGACGGCAAATCCCGTACGGCAACGGTCAATGGCACGGATGCGAACGGGAAACAGTTCCACTCCAAAGCCGTTTACGACAAAGCGTAACCGGTCCGACACTCTCTACGCAGCGACGATTCGCGAAAGACCATGCGCGGATTACGAGCAGTGGTTATAGCAGCGGCTGTGTCAGGCCGCGACAAACGAGCTATGCGATTCGGGCGATTGAGGTCCCGTAACGGATGCGAAGCAACGGCCGGGCTTCCATCACCCCTACCTTGATCGTGCTTAAGCTGGCGCTCGTAATCTGCGTTGTCGAAATGGTTTGATCGTGATGATCGCATCGTTGTCGAGCTACTTCTTCGTCGTCACACGAGTGACAGTAAAAATTTGGCTCGGAAGAACCTGACCCTCGGGCTTACCTGGTCCCTCCTGCAAAATGATGCGGGACTTAAAAGTTTTGTCAGTGAGCTCGACGATTTCTTCTACAGACGAAGAATTGTCGGTTTCATTGGTAAAGCGCCAAGTCTCGATTAACCGGCCGTGCTCGATCCGCCATTTCCCGCGCGTGTTGTCGCCTTCATCCGGCGGGTCCAGGACCCACGTACCGTCAGCGCGGTATTGAGTCTCATGTCGCGGACCCTTCCATGTTCCGATCAACAACTGCGTTAAGGTCGCATCGTCCGGGAGCGCCATCGCGATGGCTGGTGCAATCACAGCGAACAGAAACAAAGCGTAACGCATTCGGAACTCACCTTTTCACCGCGTTGTCATGTTGAGCGAAGCGCTGTAACGAATGCGAAAGCATGAGGCCGGGCTTTCCAACATCTCTGATTTATCCCTGGCGATCGGTCCAGAATTTTCAGAGATTGCACTCATTCATCTCCCGACTCATTCGCCGCTACTCTATGCGGCTCGGCAGTCCATGTCGCTCGCCCCGTTCGCTCCATTCTTCGGTGCGCTCAGAACACAATCGAACATGACTGCTAATGCTTCTGAGCAACGTAGGCGTAAACCTTCTCGTTGTACCGGCGGGCGTATTCTTCTTGTCGTTCCCGCAGTGGTATGTCGTTGGTAACACAGCCGACTCCAGCATTAGCCTTCGGATAATTTTTAGCTACTTCGATCGGCACGCCGACTGGCCTAGACGCAATGCTGCCCGCCCAATAAAACTTGATATGCCCTGACCGAATATCTTGTTCGGCTTCCTTTACGGCATCAGCCGGATTCCAAGTCGGCTCTGCGGCAATACAACACCCAGCAGCAAGCGCCAATATAAGAACGCACGCGACTTTCACGACGTGATATAAGATCAGCTACTCTCCGCGAACGCGAGGTTTTTTAGCTAGGTCTTTGGGCTGTACTTGTCGATCAAAGCTTGGAAGCGCGGGTTTTTGCGCAGCGCGTCCCACGCCGGATCGAGCTTGAGCATTGGAACGGTTAGCCCGTTCGGGACAATGAGCAAATGATCGAGAAGTCGAAATGCTTGGTCGAATTCGCCGGTCCACGCATAAATCTGCGCGAGCGTCGCGGCTACACGTGGTCCATCAAAGGCGTCCTCGGATTCGGGTAACAATTCAACTGCTCGCTTGCCTTCCGCGATGGCTTGCTGCTTTTGGCCCAACGCTGCAAGGATGAGGCCGTGCTGCCCGTGTCGAGCTGGATCGTCAGAGGCTTGGCGCAACAACTGGTCTGAGACAACGCGGGCGTGTTCGAGAGCTGTTCGCGCTTTCGCTTCCTCGCCCTGAGCCAGGTAAAGCTCCCCTTCCAAGAAAGCCGTCGGGACGGGGGCAGTGCTGTTGTTGCGCAATGTGTCGCCGTGAAATTGTTGCAGCACCTGAAGCGCTTCTGGAAAGTTCCTCTTGAACCTCAGAATCCAAAACCGGGCCAATGTCGTAATATCCGGATCGGTTTCAGGCGGCATGGAAGAAAATGTTTTCTCGGCCGCGCTCAGATCACCTTTCAATTGGAGCGCGATGAATCCTTTTAATGCGCGGGCTTGAAACGACTGCGGCGACGCCGCAATCAGGCGATCAACTGTCTTGTTGGCGGCTTCGAAATCCCGCTGGGCCATGTAACTGTAACAAAGGTTCATCAGAACGTTTGCGTTTTTCGGATCGAGCGTGGCGGCTTTCTCCAAATTCGCGTTTGATTCCGCCCATTTACCCTGACGTCGCTGAATGGAGCCGATAGCGAGGTAGGCCTGGGACTCGTTAGGCAGGCCGCGTCTGGCGATTTCGAACTCGGCAAGAGCGTGCTCGTAATCGCGGTCGCCATAATAATAAGAGAAACCGAGTGCGAGATGGCCTTCGGGAAGATCTGGCTGCAATCGCAAGGCCTCATCAGCATTGAGTCGCGCTTTTTCACGACGCGCCGGAATCGGGTCGGATGTGTGATACAGCCAGCTCTCCACGACGGAGAGACCAGCAAAAGCCAAAGCAAAGTTTCGATCGAGCTTTATAGCTTGTTCGAAAAGCGGCTCAGCTTTCAATGAGGTGTCGTTGAACATTTCTCTCTGGCTGGCATAACCGTGTGCCTGAACGAAGAGCAGATAAGCGTCGGGATTTTGCGTTGGCCTGCGATCGAGACGCGCTTTTTCATTTGGCGAAAGCTTCGCCTGAAGAGCGGAGGCAATTCTCCCGGCAAGATCGGTTTGAATGGCAAAGACGTCCGTCAAATCGCGGTCGTAATCTTCCGCCCAAATGTGCTCGTCGTTGTTGGCATTGATCAGTTGTACGTTGACGCGCACCCGATTGCCGATGCGGCGAACGCTGCCTTCCAAAAGCGTGGCCACGCCGAGCGCTTTCCCAATCTCGCGGGCGTTTCGCATGGCGCTGCCGCGATATGGCATGACCGACGTTCGTGAAATCACTTTCAAATCTCCAATCTTCGCGAGGTTTGTCAGAATGTCGTCCTGGATGCCGTCAGCGAAATAGGCATTTTCCTTTTCATCACTCAGATTTTCGAACGGCAGCACCGCGATCGACTTATCGATCTTGCCGGCAGAAGCGCGCGGCAAGAGGAAGAAACCGGCGGCGGCCGAGACGATCACGCCGGTTGCGATCAGAATGATCATACTGCGTCGAAGATGCGTTTCGGCGGCAGTTGCCTTTGTCGCTCGAATTCCGTGCGCTGTGACATCGAACGCCCATGCGAGAATTAATGCTGTCGGAAAGCCGATCAATAAGAGCGTCACCAGAAAACGCAATGTCCAAGTCGGTAGTTCCCATGCCGGGAAAACTGCCGACGCGATCTGAATGATAAATCCTGCGGCAATGATGTAGGCAGCCGCCACTTGATAGACTTTTCGACGCCGCAACTCCTCGAAAAAACCGCTCATAAAATGGAATCTCGCTGCATCGCGCATCGCGATCATAAATCAGGTCGGTTACTCCACAGCGACGACAACTTTTCCGCGAGCGTGGCCCTCTTCCACGTAGCGAATCGCTTCCGGGATGGCGCTCAGCGATTTGTAAGTTCGATCGAGGACGGGTTTTAGTTTACCGGATTGCATAAGATCGGCGAGAGCGACGAGATCGTTTTGCGTTGGATCTGTGAGCATCATGCCCATCTCCTGGCTTACGAAGGGTTTTACGAACAACGTTTTGAACATACGCGTCATCATGCCGAACAATCCCTGCCAGTCTTTTGCTCCTGAACCGCCGCCGATAATAATGTATTTCCCCTTCGGGGTTAAGACGTGCCTGACTTCCGAAAGCGAGTGGTTGGCGATATTGTCGATGATCACGTCGTAACGATCCGCGCCTTTGGTGAAATCCTCTTTTGTGTAATCGATCACTTGCTCGGCGCCGAGCGATCGGACAAGGTCCACATTGCGCGTGCTGCAAACGCCAGTGACATTGGCGCCTAACGACTTCGCGATTTGCACTGCGAATGTGCCGACACCGCCAGAGGCGCCGTTAATCAGAATCCTCTGTCCCGGCTGAACTTTTCCCTTATCGCGGAGCGCTTGCAATGCGGTAACACCAGCAATATCGACCGAGCCCGCTTCCTCAAAGGTGATGTTGGCCGGCTTCGTCGCGATCAGTCGGTCCGCGCGCACGCAGACATACTCAGCAAACGCTCCAGTTTTTCCTCCAAACACCTCGTCGCCGGGCTTGAACCGCGTAACACTTTTGCCGACGGCTTCGACCGTGCCGGCATAATCAACGCCCAGTCGTGTGTCCTTCGGTTTACGCAGTCCAACGCCCAATCGCATAACCTTGGGTGTGCCTTCAACAAAGTGCCAGTCGTAGGGATTAACAGACGTTGCGCGAACTTTCACCAGGACCTGGTCGTCCGCTGGAGTCGGCTTTTCAACATCCACAACTTTCAGATTGGCCACGCCGTAGTCACAATAGACAATAGCTTTCATAGCGTTGGCAGGAGCCGCAGCGTAGCGCTGGCAGTCATTGGTAGAGGTCCAGTAGGCGATGAAGCCCCACAGGATCAACGCAAAGAAAAGCGTGCCTACAGTCCATTTAACGACACGCCTCCATCGTTTGCGAGGACGCTTTGATTTGGGTTGATCGTTCATACTTGTTAGGTCAGTCCTTTTTCTTGTTATTTGCATCGGGTTCACTAGCGCCCCTTGGTTTTTGATCCAGAAGTCCGAGTTGTTTCATCATTGAAAGTTGATCAAATGCAGACCACTCCTCTTTGATTTTGCCATTCACGATCCGCCAGATCGTAATCCCAGACTGTTCCACTTTCTTGCCGGTGGCAGGTAAGCCGTTACCCGCACCGGTGTTGGTGCCGCGGGCAACCCAATAAACCACGACCAAGTCACCTTCAGCGATCAGCTTCTTAGGCAAGATAGCGATGTCGGGAAATGCCTGGTGCCAGCCCTTCAGCGCCGCCTGGTCTTCTTCCAATCCGATATCGCGATGGATGCCGTGATTGGCGAAATCTTTGGCATAAAGTTCCTCTGCGAGCTCGAATTGTCCTTTACTGAGAAGCTCCTCGAACGCGCGTTTCGCGAGTGCCTTGTTTTGTTCCTGCAAAGAGGCAGCAAAAATGACGCCGCCAAGTAAAAATGAACAGGTGCTAACAAGAATGAGTGTTTTCATAAGAATGTCCGATAAGAGTTGGTAACTAAATGTTTCTGTTTGGGGTGTGGTGAGAATCAGTATTAGCTGGTCCCAATCCTTTGAACAGAAGCCAAACACTCACGGCCAGCTCGAACAGAGCCATAGGCGAATCGAAGATGTAGTCGTTCACGATTTTGTTGAACTGCGGGAAAATGAGAAAGATGAAAGCGCAGAGCACACACCATGCTGAGGAGATCACGCCGAAAATCGCCAACCCCCTGGGAATGTAGTTCGACTTGAGCCACAGCCAGGCGCAAACCGTTGCCGCCAATCCGAAGAAAGGCAGGCCCACATAGTAGGCATCGAAATTCGCGCCGAGATGTAATCGCGCCAATGCCTGTAATCGATCGGGTTCAAATACTTGTAAGTAATTCGCGTTACTCAATAGCCGCAGCGCACCGAGCAGATTGAGCGGTGCAAAAAGCCATAACAGCGCGAATACCAGACGGAAGAGTGCTCCGACCAGAGCGAGACCGGGGTTAACCGGTTTAAGAATAACATAAAGCGCGGTCAGGAGAACAATAACGCCCAGGCTGTAACTCAGAAAACAAACAACCGTGATCCGAACTTGTGTTTGGTGCGCCACCATGTTCTGAGCTGTGGCCACGGCATCACTTGGAACAACAAGCGGGTTGAGCAGCACATAGTTGCCGATTACCACGATAGCGAAAGTGAGCAGGCCTGTAACTGCCGCGATCTTGGCAGCGGTGCGTTGTGTGTTGTGGATCATTGGGAATGTTTTAAGCAGTTGCCGCGATTGGCTGCGGCGAGAACTCCTTAGCCCCTTTGATCAA
>JBJMXF010000159.1:0-3494 GCA_045809725.1 Candidatus Udaeobacter sp.
TCTCGCCCGGTGGCTTATTGCGCGGCGGCGGTCACTGGACACGATGCATTGTGTTTTCGCCCGATGGTAAAAAAATGTACGTCTCGATCGGCTCGCGCTCGAATGTGTCGGACAACGCTGCCGAAGAAAATCGCGCGCGCATCTTCGAGTTCAACCCTGACGGCAGTGGACAAGAAGTTTACGCATGGGGAATTCGCAACGCCGTCGGCATCGCGTTTCGGCCAGGAACAAATGAGCTTTGGATGAGCACTAACGAGCGGGACGAGATTGGGGAAGACTTGCCGCCCGACTACATCAGCAGCGTCCGTCCTGGCGGATTTTACGGCTGGCCCTGGGATTACATCGGAAATCATCACGATCCGCGCCACAAGGGAAAGCATCGCGAGCTTGCCGATAAAGTCATAGTTCCCGATGTGCTCGTCGAGGCGCACTCGGCTTCACTTAATCTGTGTTTTTACACCGGTGACCAATTCCCGTCCGAGTATAAAGGCGACATTTTCGCGGCGTTCCACGGTTCATGGAACCGCATGAAGCGTACTGGTTACAAAGTGGTGCGCGTACCGCTCGAAAAATCAACCGGCAAGGCGACCGGCGAATACGAAGATTTCGTGACTGGCTTTGTCACGCCCGACGGCAAAGTCTGGGGGCGCCCCGTAGGAATCACCTTCGCGAAAGACGGCAGCCTGCTTATCAGCGAAGACGGCGACAAAACCATCTGGCGCGTGAGCTACGGCGGGTGAGAACCCATCCTTTTCACTCTTTAACGTGTCAGTAGTGAGAACGAGGATGACTTGACCTTCGGCTGCGAGGGCGGTATCCCGGATTCAATGAGCGCTAAGGGTGAGATCTGCGCGTTATGCGATCAGCCGGGACGAGAACTGAGAGAAGCGCTCGATCGTTACAGCAAAGGAAACGCGCGTACGCCGTATTCCATCCAAGCCGACTCGATGCTCTACGGGGACTTGGTCCGGCACTATCTTCAGTGGTGTGCGGGACTGCTGGCCAAGATGGATGACGCGGCCGCTGCCCGGCCGGCTTGGAAAGAGGCTGTGGCGCAGTTGCTGGAACGCAGTATTGCATACTTCAAAGACACCGCGCGCTGGCCGTCGGTTCCTCACTTGGAATATCCCCTGCGACTGCTTGTGCCTGCGTGCTACGCGATGCGCGCAGCGGGACGTGTGAACTCTTTGACTGAACCGGCTTTGGTCGCAGTCGATTTCACCGAGCCTAACGAGTTCGCCATTGAGATCCTTGGGCAGCCTGTGTTCGAACAAATCTCCCACCACAAGAACGCTGACTTTGAAACGATCGCAAAGATTACCGAAGATCCACCGCACGAAGCAGAGCCGCTCCATTATCGCTCGTTCCTGCACGCGGCGCAGCGTTGCCGGTTGGCCGAAGCGCGTGACGCCAAGCCAAAGCCACCGCAGGTTGCGCCACCACCGCTGCCTCCAACTTCGCCGGTGGTAGCCGCGGAGGAAGATACGGCTCTCGCTCAATCCTGGAGCCAGAAGTTGAGTGACACCCGTATCACGCTGGAGCAAACCAATTCGCCGCCTGGGAGTGGTTACGGTGCTGGAACCCCGTATTGGTCCAGGGAATCTTTCCTGGACCTCTACCGCGGGCATCGATACCGCCTGCTAGAGATCGGATTTGTTGGGGGGATGAGCTATGCCGGATTCAACTCTCCCCCACAGGAAACCAGGAAAGAATCTGAAGGTGAATGGAAAATTCAGGTCCGCAGCGGCGCTGCAATTCTGGTGCTCACATGCGACAATGGTGGCGAGGATTACTATCGGATCGAGAAGGCGAGCTGGGACGCTGTGAAGCTCGACGGGCGCGAGCGCGCCTGGAAAGCGTTGTAGAACCGCCTTCACCGAAAAGCCCGTTGCTGGGAACTCTGTTGCGCATAATCTGAACCAGCCCAGCATGAAGATTGGTTTCGCTCAGATTAACCCAATCGTCGGAGATTTGAGGGGAAATTGCGAATTGATCGCCCGCGCATACGAGCGGCTCGCGGCGGCGGGCGCGGAAATCGTGCTCACGCCCGAGCTGGCGATGACAGGCTACCCGCCGCAGGATTTGGTTCTGAAATCGCGTTTCGTTCCGGAAAATTTGGAATTGCTAAACAAGCTGCACGGTCGCATCGGCGAGGCTGCGTTGCTCGTCGGGTTCGTTGATCGCAACGAAGGGCGCGGCAAACCCTTTCGTAACGCTGCTGCTTTGCTCGAACGCGGCAAACCAATCCGCAAAACCTACAAATCCCTGTTGCCGACTTACGATGTCTTCGACGAAGAGCGATACTTTCAACCGGCCGAACGCGTCGAGCCGTTTGTTGTTCACGGCAAAAAAATTGGCGTAACAATTTGCGAAGACATTTGGACAGAACACTACCTGCCGCGGCCGCTCTATGATTGCGAACCGGTGCGCAGCCTGGTGGAGCAAGGCGCCGAGATCATCGTTAATCTGAGTTCGTCGCCGTTCAGTTTACATAAACCGGCGATCCGTTACGAAATGGTGGCAGGTCTCGCACGGGCTCACCAACGCCCGATCAGCTACTGCAATCTGATAGGCGGCAACGACCAAATCATCTTCGATGGTAATTCCTTCGCGGTGAATGCAGCGGGGAATGTGATCGCGCAACTCGCTGCGTTTCGTGAAGACGAACGAGTCGTGGATACGGATTCGACCTCGACGATCGAATTTCACGAAGGGAAAACACCGGAGCAAATTTTTGCCGCGCTCTCTCTCGGGCTCCGTGATTACTGTCGTAAATGCAACTTTCGTTCTGTCGTGATTGGCTTGAGCGGTGGAATCGATTCCGCAGTTACCGCAGTCATCGCAGCAGATGCATTGGGCGCTGACAACGTTACTGGCGTTGCCATGCCGAGCCCGTACTCGTCGCGCGGCAGCATCGAGGACGCGTGGGCGCTCGCCCGTAGCGTCGGAATAAAATTTCTCGAGATTCCGATTACCGACGCGTTTCAGGTTTTCAAGGCGCAGTTCAAGGAAAATTTCAAAGGCCTTCCCGAAAACGAGACGGAAGAAAACATGCAGCCGCGTCTGCGCGCAATGATCCTGATGGCACTGTCGAATAAGTTCGGCCACCTCGTGTTATCGACCGGTAACAAGAGCGAACTCGCTGTCGGTTACTGCACGCTTTACGGCGATATGGCAGGCGGACTGGCAGTGATTAGTGATGTTCCGAAAACCATGATTTACGAGCTGGCCCGCTGGATCAACTCCGACTATGCGTCGCGAGCAAGCCGCCAGCACGAGATCATTCCAAAATCCACAATCGAAAAACCACCCAGCGCCGAATTAAAGCCAGACCAGAAAGATCAGGACACACTTCCGCCATACGAAGTTCTCGACGAAATCCTGCAGCTTTACGTGGAAGAATATCTCAGCGCGCGTGACATCATCTCTCGCGGGTTTGACGAGAAAACGGTGCGTTGGGTACAGCGCCGAGTCGATCTCAACGAATACAAACG
>JBJMXF010000160.1:0-5644 GCA_045809725.1 Candidatus Udaeobacter sp.
CCGGCAACATGCTGGCGAGCTCGGCCACAATGAGCGCTTCCGGCACGGACCATATCAGCGGAACCAGCGCCAGGATGAGCAGGCCCAGCCCCGGTCCGACTGAGTGGATCAATGTCTCGGTGGTGTACGGACCGCCAGAAGTGGAAAAGAAAAGAACAAAAATTAGTCCTACCGTTCCGATCGCGCGTGGAAGTTTTTGCCTCATCGATCACGCCAGCATGACTACACAAACTTCAGCGCCGAAATATCTCAGGAAAGCAGGAACGCAGGAAACTTTTTCTGTTTCACGGCGAAGTGGAATCAATACCGAAGCTTGTGTTCCGTTCTTTTCTTTCGTGGGCTCTGTGTTGTTGTGTTACTCGGACTTCCCGTACGATTGTGTTCACAGTGACCCTGTTGTGATCTTCGTGTGAAAGGAGGCACACGCGGTTAGGCTGTTTTATGGCGCGACTCACAAGATTGCTGATCGGCGTAAACGTCGCTGTTTTCGTTTTGGAATCGGCATCCGGCCCAGGGTTCCTCGCTAGCTTCGCGCTCTGGCCCGTTGGACATTTTTTTGTATCTCAGTTCGACGGCTCCGTCGGATTCAAGGTGTGGCAGTTGATCACTTGCGGTTTTCTTCACGCGAATTTCCTTCATCTCGCTATCAACATGTACGCGCTTTGGATGTTCGGCTCAGATGTCGAACGCGCTTTTGGGCCGCGACACTACCTGACGCTCTATTTCGCCTCCTTGCTTTGTTCGAGCGTGAGTCAGTTGTTAGTCGTCTCAATGATGACGTCGGAAGGCGTTTATCCCACCGTCGGCGCGTCCGGCGCGATCTTCGGAATTCTGCTCGCGTTCGGCATGCTTTTTCCGCGCCGCACCATTGTCCTGCTTATTCCGCCAATCCCAATGCCAGCGATCGTGTTCGTAATCCTCTATGCCCTTCTCGAACTGTTCAGCGGAATTTTTGGAACTAACCAGGGCGTCGCACACTTTGCGCATCTGGGCGGGATGATTGGCGCTTATCTTACGATTCAGCATTGGCGCAAGCGCGGACAGGTCGTGTACTAAAAACATAGTCTCGTAAGGTGGGCCAGTTTTGCCTCAAGTTGGCGTTGATTCTGAAGGACCAGATGAAGAATACCTTCACGATCTGACATGGACGATGCGACGCGAAGAAGCACAATTGACCTAACGAGCGGTCAGGCCGAGCGACGGAGCTCTGGCTATGTCATTGCGCTGTGCTGCGTAGCCGCGATTGGAGGCTTCCTCTTCGGATTCGACAGCGGCGTGATTAACGGCACCGTTGATGCCCTTGCAAAAGCCTTCGGCACTCATGCGGCTGGGACGGGGTTCGCTGTTGCATCAGTGTTGCTCGGCTGCGCCGTTGGCGCCTTTGGCGCAGGCAGGCTGGCTGACTCTCTCGGGCGCCGGCCGACGATGCTCTTAAACGCAATCCTGTTTCTCGTCACCGCTGTGGCGACTGGTGCCGCTACCTCCGCCGCGGTTTTCATTGCAGCGCGGCTTACAGCCGGTGTCGCAATCGGGGGCGCCAGTGTATTGGCACCGATGTACATCGCGGAAGTCGCTCCGGCGCACATGCGGGGCCGCCTGGCCTCACTGCAGCAAATGGCCATTGTTGTGGGGCTGTTCAGCGCATTTCTAAGCAACGCGGTTCTCGCCAGAGTCGCTGGCGGACCGAGCGATATTTTTTGGTTTGGGGCACCGGCATGGCGCTGGATGTTTTGGATGGAAGCAGTGCCAGCCGTCGCATTCTTGTTAGGCAGCCTGACAATTCCCGAGTCGCCGCGCTATCTGGTCTTCATCGGCAAACACGAGCTAGCACGCAAGGTCTTCTCCCGAATTGGTGGCGATGCCGATCTGCTGGTGCGGCAGGTCGAGCAAAGTCTCGAAGCCGAACGCCGTCCTCGGCTGTCGGATCTTGTTGTTCCTGGTACGAGACGTATCGCTCCGGTGCTCTGGGTGGGAATGGGTTTGGCTGTTTTCCAGCAATTCGTTGGTATCAACGTCATTTTTTATTTCGGCGAGATTTTGTGGAAAGCAGCAGGTGCAACCGAACAGTGGGCTCTGCGCATTAACGTGCTCACCGGCTTGGTGAACATCCTCGCCACGATCCCGGCCATCATGCTGGTCGATCGCATCGGACGGAAACCGCTGCTGCTGGTAGGATCGATTGGGATGACTCTGACGCTCGGTGCGATGGCAGCCGCATTCGCCACCGCTCATGCAGGGGCCGATGGTAAGCCAGTGCTAAGTCACGCGGCTGCGGTGGCCGGACTAACGGCAGCAAACCTGTACATCGTTGCGTTCGCGGTGTCGTGGGGTCCAGTGATGTGGGTGTTGTTAGGTGAAATGTTTCCCAATGAAATCCGCGCAGCCGCTCTTGCCATCTCTGGCGCGACCAATTGGGTGGCAAATTTCACCGTGACAGTCACTTTTTTACCGCTACTGAAGGGAGTCGGTCTAACCGGCGCTTACGCTTTCTACGCGATAGCCGCAGGGATTTCGCTCCCCTTTGTATGGCTTACCGTGGCTGAGACAAGAGGCAAACCGTTGGAACAAATGAAAGGTACCATTGCCTAAACCACGTATCCGGCTCACACCCAAGGATTCAGAAGGTTGTTTTGGTCAAGCGACTGGCACGAGCACGAACAGATTTAACGATAAATTGCCCAGCGCATCGTGCCTCAAGAGCGATTTAGATTTGGAGCGATTCCACAGCTCCAGCAATGATTAGTCCCGAAATAGACGAGAAAACGGACGTACTAGGTGTATTTAACGGCTACACGGAGGCGGAAGGGTTCCGCGCAACGGAGGAGCAGCTACGCACGATCTCAGACAACGTTCCGCAGCTCATCTGGACTAATCTACCGAACGGCGAGGCGAATTATTTTAATAAACGTTGGTATGAATTTACCGGACTAACCTACGAACAATCTCGGGGGCCGGGCTGGCAGGCCATTGTTCACCCCGAGGATGCGCCCGCATCAACGAAATTGTGGCAGGAAGCGCTCGCCGCCGGCGAAATGTTCGACTCCGAATACCGATTGCGCAGCGCGGATGGACAATACCGGTGGTTCATCGGCCGCAATGTTCCTTTGAAAGATCGACAAGGTCGCGTGCTAAGCTGGTTCGGCACGGCTACCGACATACACCGGTTGAAGCAGGCTGAAGCCAACGTCCATCAAGCGCGCGAGCGTTTCGAACTGCTGGTCGAAGGCGCGAAAGACTACGCCATGTTCATGCTCGATCTCGATAACCGCATCACTTACTGGAGTAGCGGTGCCGAACGTGTTTTTGGATGGTCGCGGACCGAAGCGGAAGGCAAAACCGGTGACATCATCTTCACCAGAGAAGACAGAGCAAAAGGCGCAGTAGAGCGCGAGATCGACATGGCAATGCGAGAGGGACGCGCACCCGATCGACGCTGGCACAAGCGCCAGGATGGTTCGCGCTTGTGGATCGACGGCATGATGACACGCCTGGATGATGAAGATGGTCAGCCGCGAGCCCTGGCCAAAATTGCGCGCGACGCCACGCAGCAAAAACAGAACGAAGAGGCATTGCTCCACGCGCGCGATCAGCTCGAACAGCGCGTACTGGAGCGCACCGCCGATCTCATAGCGACAAACAAAGAGCTCAGAAACGCCATGGCCGAGCGCAAACGACTCGAGCGCGAGTTGCTGGAGATCAGCGAACGCGAACGCAACCGCATCGGGCACGAGTTGCATGACGTGCTTTGCCAGGAACTCACCGCCACCGCGCTGTTCCTGAAATCGGCAAGCAGCAAGGTCGAGGATGCAGAGGCGGCACGAAGGTTGAAGGAAGCAGCCGATATTGTGAACCGCAACGTCGCCGTCGCGCGCGATCTCGCACGCGGTTTGCAACTGGACGTGGTCGGCACGGGCGGACTCATTGATGCGTTGCGCGCGTTGTGCAAGCAAACCAATGAGCACCCGAAAATTCATTGCAGCCTCAAAGTCCCGAGGATCGTACGCATCGCCGACGAAGTACTCGCTCTCACTGTCTATCGCGTCGCGCAGGAAGCAGTGCGCAACGCCGTCGTTCATGCCGACCCGACGGAAATTATCATTTGCATTGAGCGCGAGCCCGGCCTCGTCCGGTTAGTTGTGGAAGACAACGGGAAAGGTTTTACGCCGCGCAAACGCGGCAAGGGTCTTGGCCTCAGCATCATGAAATACCGTGCCGGTGTTCTCGGCGGAACGTTAAGGATTGACCCGCGCCCGGAGCGCGGCACCAGGGTAACCTGCGAACTGCCGACGCAAGCTGCAGGGCGTGCGAAACAGAAAAAATCAATCGCCGCTCGCCGCTTGGTCAGCGCTTAAAAGTTTCTTTGGGCTACTGCCGGCGGCATGAACCCCACACCGTGCGGTTGGAAAAATCCTCTTCGGCAAAATTTTCATGAAGAGAAGTCAAACCAGCGAGGACATCTCGGGAACGACCCTGCTTCTTAACACCGCGCAGTCTCTCTCGCGCGCTACAGGCTGAGTAGATCAATCGGCAGAGTAGACTCATGACTCAGCCGTTCGATCCATTCACGATTCGTGATGTCCAGTTCGCAAACCGCGTCTGTGTGTCGCAATCGCGAAAGAGTTGAGCGTTGATGGCTGGCGTGGAAAGTGCCGCTATGACTCACGATCTGTTGCAACGATTCCTGCGCTACGTCCAAATCGATACGCAGTCGGACGAGAGCAGTAACACATTCCCTAGCACGCCAGGTCAATTGGTCTTGCTGGAGATGCTGAAACAGGAGCTGAGTGAAATGGGAGCAGCGGACGTGCAGATGACAAAGCACGGTTACGTCATGGCAAGTGTCCCCTCCAACACGCGCAAACGCCGCGTGCCCACTGTGGCCTTTCTCGCACACGTGGACACGGCTCCGGACGCCTCCGGCAAAGACGTCAAACCCATTCTTCATCGCAAATACAACGGCAGCGTCATCAGGTTCCCGGATAATCGTGGTCTGACGCTCGATCCAGAGACATCGCCGGAACTTCGAACCGCCCTGGGCAAAGACATTGTGACTGCCAGCGGCACCACATTGCTCGGTTCGGACGACAAGTCGGGTGTGGCTGTGGTCATGACCCTGGTCGACAGATTGCTCCGGGAAACGAAGCGGAAGCACGGCCTGATTCGAGTCTGCTTCACTCCCGATGAAGAGATTGGCCGGGGCGTGAGCAAACTGAATCTTCGCACGCTCGGAGCCGATGTGGCTTACACTCTGGACGGCGGTGCGCCGGGAGAGATTTGCTGGGAAACCTTTTCCGGCGATGCGGGTGAGATCATCATCGATGGTATCAGCACTCACACGATGGAGGCTCGGGCCAAAGGCATGGTGAACGCCGCCTATCTGGCCGGAAAACTCCTGTCAGCATTACCGCGCGAACGCTGTGCGCCGGAGACAACCGAGGAGCGGGAGGGGTTTATTCACCCGATCAATGTCGAAGGTCGGACCGAGCGCGCGATCGTGAAACTCATCCTGCGCGATTTCGAGCTGAAAGGGCTCTCGGCTAAGCGCGACATTCTCAGGGGCCTTAGCCGAGGGTTGCAAGCCACCGAGCCGCGAGCGCGAGTCCGTTGCAAGATCCGTAAACAATATCGCAACATGGCTTACTGG
>JBJMXF010000161.1:0-21526 GCA_045809725.1 Candidatus Udaeobacter sp.
GGACTATGACAGCTACATCGCGCGACGTCTCGTCCAAGGAGTTGATCTTTGGCTAAACCATCCACTGCGGCCTTTGGAAGCAAGCGGCACCAGCGGAATGAAGTCGGCGCCGAATGGGGGGATTAATCTGAGCGTGCTTGATGGCTGGTGGCGCGAGGGTTTTAACGGCAGCAACGGCTGGGCTATCGGCGGCGAAATCGATGACGGCAGTACGGAATTTCAAAACGACGTGGACGCGAGCAGCCTTTATCAATTGCTCGAGAACCAAATCGTTCCGCTTTATTACGCGAAACCGGACGGCAAACTGCCCCTCGCGTGGCTGCAATTAATGCGCGAATCAATTCGCAGCGTCACTCCGGTGTTCAACACGCAGCGAATGGTGAAGGAATACACGGAACAACTTTATATTGGAGCCGCGCGCGCTCACGAAAATCTCTCTCGACACGGGTGTGGCGCCGCGACGCACCTCAGCCAATGGAAAAGGCAGATGCGCAAGGATTGGGCCCAAGTGCAAGTGTCTGCCGTACAGTTGGGCAACAAAGACCGGCAAAGCATTTCGGTTGGGGAATGTTTGCAGATCAGCGCGCGCGTGCATCTGGGTGTGCTTGATCCGCAGCATGTGCGCGTCGAGGCATACCACGGCGAAGTGGACAACGGCGATCTCCGCAATCCCACCGCGACGCTGTTAAATCAAAGTCCCGACCATTCGGGAATGGGCAATGGAGATTACAATTACGAGGGCAGCATCCCCGCAACCGAAAGCGGGACCTACGGCTTCAGTGTCCGGGTCGTGCCGACACATCCGTGTCTAATGCAAGCACACGAACTGCGTCTCATCACCTGGTCGTAGATTCTCTGTAAGGTCGACGCGCTGACCTGGCGATTCCAGTTCGCGATCGCAAACTTGCGTGCAAGAGAGCAATGCTATGAATGACTCCATCGAAGAACGAATCGCCCGGCTGCAGAGCGGCGGGATCATCGACATGCATTTCGATTTGCCGATGGATTTGTACGAAAAACGCCAGCGCAGAGATGTTCTTCAAACAGAATTTTTGCAGGAGTTCGAAGCGGGAAATATCTCTGTTGTCGGTGCAGCGATTTACGTTGAGGACCGCTATCTCCCCGAAGCCGGTTTGCGGGTGGCACTCGATCAAGTTGCGCGGCTATACGCTGAAACAGCAGCTTCGGAGCGCTTCGCGATTTGCAAAAGCTATGGCGACATTCAAGCGGCGCTGGAAACGGGCAAGATTGCCTTCGTCATTACAATGGAAGGCGTAGAACCGTTGGGCACTGATCTAAATCAGTTGCGCGTCTTCTACGAACTCGGTGTGCGCGCAATCGGACTCACCCACGCCCGAACCAATGCGGCTGGACACGGCGGAGTTTTCGCCGCGAGCGGCTCGCGGACTGAGGCGTTGACAGCGTTCGGTCGCGAAGTCGTATGTCAGTGCGAAGCGCTAGGCGTGATTATTGATCTCGCGCACATCAACCCGGCTGGGTTTGAAGAGATTCTCTCGATCACAACCAAGCCGCCGATCGTGTCGCACACGAACGTCCGCCAGCACTACGACATAGAGCGAAACATCAGCGATGGACAAATCAGGATGATCGGCCACCGGCGCGGTGTGATCGGCGTCAACTCGATCCTCGTGAGTCCGCGAGAAGAAGAGAGCACACTCGACAAGTACGTCGATCACATCGCGTACATCGCGAATCTGATTGGGATCGACAGCGTCGGGATCGGCTTCGATTTCTTCGAGTTCATTTACCGGCAGTGGTCCGAAACCAGACAAAAAGACCTAGCTGCAAAACTTACAACGCCGCACTTTATTCCTGACCTAACGAATCACTCGCATGCTCGCAATCTCACCCGCAAATTGATCCAGCGCGGATTCAGCGACTCTGACATCGAAAAAATCCTGCGCGGCAATTGGCTGCGGATTTTCAAAGAGCTGCTTTAGAATTACCTAGTCGCGCTGGAACAGAAATCGTATAAGTGATCAACGCACAAATGATCACCATGCCGATCATGGCGATAACAAAAATTGCATCGGCGATCTTTTCGAGGCGATGCATTCTGCGCGCGGATCTGGAACGCAGCGCCCAGTAAGAAAGAAGGCAGGAAATCAGGAAAAGCAGTGCGTCTCCTGCCAGAAAATCATCCGCCAGCGTGTCTGCGCGTCCGAACGTAATGACCACCCGAATCAACCCGATGACGGTCAGACAAACGCCCACCATGGCGGAGGAGACTGTGAAAATGTGGATGCAGATATCCTGCTCCAGATGCGTGTTTGCATCCCGCTGCCTGTTCGTTTCTCCTTCCATGCCGGCCAGGTGTTAGACCAACCGCGAAAGCGACTGTTCAGACAATAACAGCTCTGATAGGAAACTCTCAGGACGTCACAGGAGTCGCACTTGAAATTCATTAATCTCACACGGCATACGGAGATTGGAGCGAACTCGTACTATCTCGAGAGTGGCCGACACCGGCTTCTGCTCGATTGCGGGATGCACCCGAACAGCGCCGGAGAAGATGCGCTGCCTAATTTCAAAGCAATCGGTGAGAGTGAGGTCGATGCGATCCTGATGTCGCACGCGCATCAGGACCATATCGGTACACTGCCTGTCGCGATGCGGCGCTTCCCACGCGCGCGGGTTTTTATGACGGAGACAACGGCTGAGGTTGGAAGCGTTCTTTTGCACAACTCAGTGAATGTGATGACGCGGCAACGTGAGGACATCGGAGAAATGTCATATCCGCTTTTCACGCATGGTGAAATCGATCGCGTATCGGAACGCTGGCGGTGGTGTCCGATGCGCCAGCGAATATCGATTGCCGGCGAACGGGCAGCCCCGCGCGAAAAGAACACGTTAACGTTCGAGTTCTTCGATGCAGGACACGTGCTCGGCTCAACCGGAGTAATGCTCCGCGCGGAAGGTAAAACTGTTTTCTACACCGGGGACGTCAATTTTGACGATCAAACGATCATGCAGGCGGCGGCTTTTCCCGAAGAGAAGCCTGATGTGCTGATTATGGAATGCACTCGCGGTGACCACGCCAAATCTAAGGGCTGGACCCGCGCCGGTGAAGAGGAACGCCTAGCCGAGGCACTCGCAGCTGCTTTCGAGCGGGACGCCTGCGTTCTGATACCGGTGTTCGCATTAGGTAAAACGCAGGAGGTGCTCGCGATGCTCTACAAGTTCCGCCGGCAGCGGCTGCTGCCAGAATTTCCAATTTATATCGGCGGCCTGAGCTCAAAATTTACAGACATCTACGATCGCCGCACCCACACGAGCCGGCGGCAACTGCCGCGATTGAAACTGATGAGGGAAGTGGCGCCGTTCATTTTAAATGATGAGACAGTGCGCGATGCCGCGGCGCGCGGCGGACGCGTGTACCTTCTGTCGAGCGGGATGATGATTCCGAGAACGCTATCGAACATTTTTGCCCGGCGAATCATCGAGAACCCTCAGCACTCGATCTTTTTTGTCGGCTACGCTAATCCAAACTCGCCAGCCGGCGTTCTGCGGGAGGCAGGGCAAGGCGGCGAAGTGGCGCTCGATCCCGATAAACCATCGCAACGCATCCGCTGCAATATCCAGCAGTTCCAGTTCAGCGCACACGCGACGCGCGAATCGCTGATTGAGTACGCCAAAAAGATTTCACCAAAGAAAGTTATTCTTGTTCACGGTGATGCGCCGGCAGTCGAGTGGATGCGCGCTACACTGTCGAATGAACTTTCCGGCTCGCAGGTGATCGTGCCTACACCTGGGGTGGAGATAGAATTGTGATCGTTCCAAAGCTGGCGCACCGCTGAAAGTTACATTCTTTACGGATCAAAGTTCGCTGGCTGTCACGATGCGTGTCGCTTCCTGGAACATCAATTCGTTGCGCAAACGGCAGGACCGTTTGTTTGCGTGGCTTGAAGAAAAACGACCGGACATTGTGTGCCTGCAGGAGACGAAATGCCCGGACGCACAATTTCCCGCCCTCGCACTGCAAGCGGCAGGCTATCGTTCGGCATATCACGGTGAGAAATCGTACAACGGCGTGGCGATTATCGCGAAGAATGAACTCGACGAGGTTCGCGCGTCACTTTGCGATGAAGTGGTCGATCCGCAGGCGCGCGTCATCGCGGCGAGCATCGGCCAGTTGCGCGTATTCTCAATTTACGCCCCCAATGGACAAGCCGTCGGCTCGCCGTCGTATGAATACAAACTCCAATGGTATCGGCGGCTGCGAGAATGCATTGCGAAAGAAAAATTTAACCACCTGGTCGTGTGCGGCGATTTCAATGTCGCTCCGGAAGACATCGATGTTTACGACGCCAAGCTTTGGCAGGGCGCCATCATGGCTTCGAACGGCGAACGCTCCGCTTTTCGTGAGCTGTGCAGCCTCGGCCTGCTCGACACGCTTCGAATCCATCACAAGGAAGGAGAACTTTTCAGCTGGTGGGATTATCAAATGCGCTCCTTTGAAAAAAATCGTGGACTGCGCATAGACGCTGTTCTGGCAAGCGAATCGCTCGCGAAAAAATGCATCGCCTCCGGGATCGATCGCGAAATGCGTGGTGGAAAAGATCCTTCCGATCACGCTCCGGTGTGGGCGGACTTTGCGCCATGACTCCGTCAGCCCGGGCGAAGTCGAGAATGGAGAGGCTCGGGAAGCCGCGACATAGACGGGAAGGGCGGAGGCTGAGCGAACGGGAAGTGAGCGAATCAGATCCCGTGGCATTACTTTAAGCTAGGATTGCGGGATTCTTCGACTTCGCTTCGCTCGGCTCAGAATGACAGCTATTAAAAATCGAACGTTTGTGAAACACATTGAACATCTGCGCGTTTCCAATCCGCCGCCAAAGCCGCTGCTGATCTGGGACGGTGATTGTGATTTTTGCCGATTGTGGATTGAGCGCTGGCGCGAGATGACAGCGAACAAGGTCGATTACACCAGTTATCAAGAAGCAGGTGACCGCTTCCATGAAATTTCACCGGAACAGTTCAACCGTTCGCTGGTCTTAATCCAACCCGACGGAACGGTATTCTTCGCGGCGGAAGCGGCGTATCGCTCGTTGGCGTCTCAGCGTTCGCGAGAATGGCTGGCGTGGGGCTACGATCACGTACCCGGGTTCGCAGTTGTTTCTGAAACCGGTTATGGTTTCATCGCTCGTCACCGAAAAGTTGCTTCAGCGATCACGCGATTGCTCTGGGGCAAAGACGCCCGACGGCCCACCTATTTTTGGGCGCAGCGCTGGTTTTTGCGAGCACTTGGCGCCATCTATTTAATCGTCTTCGTCTCGCTCTGGATTCAAGTGGACGGACTGGTCGGCAGCGATGGAATGTCGCCCGTACATCAATTCCTCTCGGCAGTTCGCGGCCAGGTTGGGCCAGACGCTTACGGACTGTTGCCAACGCTGTGCTGGTTTGATTCCAGTGATGCGTTTCTCCATTTTCTTTGCGGCAGCGGCGTTCTCTGTTCGTTGCTGTTAATTTTGGGAATCGCTCCGGCCCTTCTCCTCGTCGGCCTTTTCGTTTTGTACCTGTCGCTCACAATCGCAGGCCAGGACTTTTTCAGTTTTCAATGGGACGCCCTTTTGCTCGAGACGGGGTTCTTATCGATCTTTTTCGCGCCGTGGCAGCTGTGGCCACGGACGTTGCGATTGTGGCCACGATCACCGCCGTTGGCCACGGCGCAGGTGTCGCGTGTTGGATTGTTTTTGCTCAAGCTCCTTTTGTTCAAACTGATGCTGATGTCGGGCGTGGTGAAGTTAACCAGCGGCGACGACAGTTGGTGGAACCTGACAGCACTCGACTACCATTACTGGTCGCAACCGTTGGCGACGGTATTCGGCTGGTGGGCCGACAAGAGTCCCGAATGGTTCAAGCATTTTTCGGTCGCGTTTTGTCTCGTAGTGGAAATCATCGTGCCATTTTTCATTTGGGCGCCGCGGCGTCTGCGATTGATTGCTGCTGGACTGCTGATTTTTCTTCAGTTCGCGATCGCGATCACGGGAAATTATTGCTTTTTTAATCTGCTCACGATCGCGCTGTGCTTATTGCTGATCGACGATTCGGTGGTGTGTCCGGGTCGCCGGACGGTGCGTAACCAAAGCGTCGGCGCGCCCGCCGGTCTCGCCGTACCACAGCGATTGTGCGTCTACCTTGGAATGTTTGTGATCGTCGTGACCTTACCGATTAACGCGTGGTTAATCTTCAGCGCATTTAAACCGCTAAGTCGACCACCGCTCGCGCTTGCGAGTCTTTATAACAGGCTCGAAGCATTTCACATCGTCAACGGCTACGGTCTCTTCCGCGTAATGACGAAGGATCGCGGCGAAATTATCCTGGAAGGCAGCTCTGACGGGATCGACTGGCTGCCGTACGAATTCAAATGGAAGCCCGGCGACCTAAAACGGGCACCCGGTTGGTGCGCGCCGCACCAGCCGAGACTCGACTGGCAGATGTGGTTTGCCGCTTTGGGAACGCCGCGAGAAAATCCGTGGTTAGTCGCGTTGATCTACCGACTGCTTCAAGGTTCGCGTGAAGTAAACGGCTTGCTCGCAAACAATCCGTTCTCGGGCAAACCCCCACGTTACATTCGCGCGACATTTTATCGGTATCGATTTACGACGGTAGATGAGTTTCGCCACACGGGCGCGTGGTGGAAACGTGAGGAGCTTCGCGAATATTTGCCAACACTCTCGTTGGAACAGTTCCGTTGACCGTGACGCAGACAATCCCTGCGTAACATGATCCGCAGGCCTTGAGGGCGGCGCGCCGGAGGAGTATATTCGGCACGCATGCCGAAGGAAGAACAGATCATCACCGAAGGCACCGTGACGCAGGTTTTGCCCGGGACGATGTTCCGCGTCGATCTTCCCGGTCAGCGCAATGTCCTTGCGCATATTTCAGGTAAAATGCGCAAGCATTTCATCCGAATCGTGCCGGGGGACAAAGTGTCGGTGGAGCTTTCGCCGTACGATCTGACAAAAGCGCGAATCATTTTTCGCGAACAATAACTTTCAGTTTCCTCGCGCAGTGAGGACGTTAGGCGTCTAAACGTCGGAACGTTAAGCCAAAAGAAGTCCGCTTGAAGCATGCGACACGTTTATGATTTGAGACAAGTGGGCGTTTGCCCCTTTTGCAAAGCGCGCGGATAGTCGCAGCGAACAAATTAACTGGAGATTACCAATGGCAGAACAAAACAGACCTGGAGAACCAACAACACCGGCCAATGCCGATCCGCAGGATAAATTGCAGAGCAGCAAAGATCATGCTCGTAAAGCAGCGGAAGATTTGAAATCAGCCGCGGGTGCTTTCGCCGAAGAGTACCGCGGAAAAGCGGAGCAAGCGTGGGGCGATGCACGCGGCAAAGCGGAACAAGCTTGGGGCGACGCCACGAGCCGCGTGCGGACGTTTCAGGAAGACGCCGAGGACTACGTCCGAGAAAATCCAACAAAAGCAGTATTCACGGCGCTCGGAATTGGATTCGTGCTGGGCCTGATCTTCCGGCGTTAGTTTTCGAAAGCGCCGGAAATGAGCAGCGGGACACTTCCAGCTCGCAATCCTGCGGGCCATTCCGGTTTGCTCGAGAACGCGCTGGCATTCATCAGCGCGGTTGTAGCGTTTTTTGAGAGCCGGTTTGTTCTCGTTGCGCAGGAATCCAAATCGGCCGCGGTGCAAGTGCTGATATTGGTGGGTTGCGTCATCGCGGCGCTGGCGCTTTGCCTGATGGGCTACGTTTTTCTCATCGTCAGTGCGGTTGTAGGTATCGCGCACTTGCTCGGAACGTCCTGGCCAGTGGTGGCGCTGGTTGTTGCGCTGTTACATTTCATAATCGCAGGAGCGCTGTTGCTGGTGGCACGCAGCCGGATCACCAAGCCAATGTTTCGGGACAGCATTGACGAACTAAAGAAAGATCGCGAATGGCTGAAAACTCTCAATCAATCAACGACCTAAAAACAGAAATAGCAGGTTCGCGACAACGCGTGGCTAACGAGTTGCGCGGCTTGCGTTACGAAGTTGATTTTTCGGCGAAATTCCGGAGGTCATTCCGAAAACAGACTGGTTCGTGGGTCAGCGCAGCGGCAGCGGTCGGCACGGTGATCGCGTTGGCGCCGATGCGGAAGAAGAAAGTTTACGTTGACGCAAGGACTCGGCGTAAGGCAGATAAAAAGCTGATGGAGACGGGGCTTGCGATGGCGGCGATGAAGCTCGTTGGAAATCTCGCGAGACCCGTCGTCATGGAGTTCGTTAAGAACCGGTTCTTTTATTCTGGCGAAACGTCCCGCGGCAGGAAATAATGCGCCGTCTGTAGCTCGGGCTGTGTGTGCTCGGGAGACAGTTCAATGCTCCCCGCATGACGCCACAAGTTTCAGCTCCCTCATTGAAAAGCCACCCGCTGGCTCACGTCGATAATTATCTCCAGATCGGCCAAAAAGCGGGCGCATCAGACGTTCACCTGGGCGTGGCCGCGCCGCCCATCTGGCGAGTGCATGGAACGTTGCAGCCCATCTGGCCCGACGCACCAGTTCTGACTAGCGAACAAACTGTAGCGCTGGCAGAGACGTTCATGCCCGAAGCGTACAAGGATGAGCTCAACACACGCGGGGACTCTGACTTCGCATATCAGAACGAACACGCTCGCTATCGAGTGAGTGTCGTTCGCCAGCGGCTAGGAGTTGAGATTGTATTTCGAGTGATCAATTCCTACGTCCGGACAATGGACGACCTGGGATTGCCAGAACAACTTAAGCTACTTACTCGCTATCAGAACGGTCTCATCCTCGCGACTGGCTCGGTAGGCACTGGCAAATCAACGACCCTTGCTGCGATGGTTCAGCAAATCAACACCGAACGCCATGACCACATCATCACGCTGGAGGATCCAATTGAATACGTCATTCACTCAGAGAATTGTCACGTTAGCCAGCGCGAGGTATTCACGCACACAGAGTCGTTTGCCACGGCGCTCCGCGCCGCGCTGCGGGAAGATCCCGATGTAATCATGGTGGGCGAAATGCGCGACTTGGAAACGATTTCACTCGCGATCACTGCCGCCGAGACCGGGCACCTTGTTCTTGCAACCCTTCACACCTCCAACGCATCGCGAACACTTGATAGGTTACTGGATGTATTCCCGCCGGAACAACAGGAACACGTCCGCGTTATGGTCGCTGAATCGCTGCGCGGCATTATCAGTCACCAATTGGTGCCACGGAAAGATGGAAAGGGTCGCGTGCTCGCGCTTGAGGTCCTCACTAATACACCCGCTGTCGCGAACGTAATTCGTGAAAATAAAACGTTCATGTTGCCTGGTATCATTCAGACTGGAAAGAAACAGGGCATGAGGTTGATGGACGATACGTTGATCGATCTTTACCAACGGGGTCTCATCAGCGCTGAGGAAGCTTATGCCCGCGCCGAACAGAAGGATGTCGTGCGGCAAAACGTGAGAGCATGATACAGTTTGCAGGTAAGTAACGCAGTCACGGATTGCTCTTCATGCTAAGCTTGGTTTATCTGCGCAGTCTCCGCTCTTCCCATGGCTTATCTTGATCAATTTCTGCAGACCGTAGTCCAACAGGAGGCGTCGGATTTGCACATAGCCGAGGGCGAACCGCCGAAGATACGGGTGCATGGGGATATCACACCGATTCGAGACGAGCCGATTTCGCACGATGAGGCGAAGCGAATGTTGAACGAGGTTTGCGGCTCGGATAACTGGGAACTTTTTGAGCAACACGGCGATCTCGATTTCGCCTACCAGATGGATGAGCACTCTCGATTTCGCAGCAATTACTTTAAGCAGTCGGAAGGGTACGCGGCGGCATTTCGACTAATTCCCACCAAGATTTCGACACTCGAGGAACTCGGCATTCCGCCAGTCGTAAAGAACTTTGCTGATTTGCGCGGTGGGCTCGTGCTCGTTACCGGTCCCACTGGTTCCGGCAAAACAACGACGCAGGCTGCCCTCGTTGACTTCATCAACGAAAATTTTGCCAAACACGTAGTGACGATTGAGGAGCCGATCGAATTCGTGCATGACAACAAGCGCAGCATCATCACACAACGTGAAGTGCCTGCGGATTCAGATTCCTTTGCTGCCGGGCTGAAGGCTTCGCTGCGACAGGACACCGACATCGTGCTCGTAGGCGAGATGCGTGATCTGGAGACAATCGCACTTGCCTTAACTGCTGCCGAAACCGGCCTTCTCGTGTTCGGCACTCTGCATACAAACAACGCGCGTAAGACCGTGGATCGCATGGTGGATGCTTTCCCGGCCGATCGACAACCACAGGCGCGCGCGATGCTGGCAAACTCACTCCGCGGCGTCATCGCGCAATTGCTTTTGAAAAGATCGGATCGTCCTGGGCGCATTGCGGTGAATGAAGTTCTGATCGCCAATCCTGCCGTCGCTGCGATCATCCGCGAAGGCGCCACGCACAAACTGCAGGATATAATCGTTTCCGGTCGAGCACAGGGAATGCAGTTCATGGATGACGCCATTTGGGCGCTGCTGGAAAAAGGCATTGTCTCTCCGCATGAAGCATTCATGAAAGCGATCGACAAAAGCCGCTTCAAACCGTTTCTCCCGCCCGACGAAGAAGCACTGGCCGACGCCGCCGGTGGCATCCGCGACGAAGAACGACGCCCTCCGGGCAACTTGTCAAGACCGGGCGGCGCTCGCGCGCAGGTGCGAGCGCGCTAGTGCTGCGAACACGCGCCGTCGCGACTGGTTAAATTCCGCGACTGGTCCGCGAATAGTTCGCTGTAGCGTCCGCTGTCTTCCGCGGATCTCCTTGGCGGCTCAATCCTTCAACTATTGTATCATTCCGCCATTGTCAGCACTGCGGTCGCACTGAGTTTACCAGTGCGGAATAGGTCCAGCGCAGTGTTGGCTTCTTCCAAAGGAAATGTTTCCGTCTGGGTTCGAACTGGAATGCGTGGCGCAATTTCGAAAAACTCTTCCCCATCCCGTCGAGTTAAGTTTGCCACTGAAGTAATCACCCGTTCTTCCCATAAGTCATGGTAGGGAAAGCAAGGGATGTCGGTCATATGAATGCCTCCGCACACCACGACGCCTCCTTTCGCGAGACTGCGGAGCGCTGCCGCAACGAGCGAGCCAACGGAAGCAAAGATGATTGCCGCATCCAGTTTGTCCGGCGGCATTTCGTCGGAACCGCCTGCCCAAACCGCGCCAAGTTTTTTCGCGGCTTGCTGTGTTGCTTTGTCGCCGGGGCGAGTGAACGCGAATAGTTCGCGTCCTTCGTAAATCGCAATTTGCGAGATCAAATGTGCCGCGTTGCCGAACCCGTAAATACCAAGACGTCGGGCATTGCCGCTTTTGCGATATGACCGGTAACCGATCAGTCCCGCGCAAAGCAGCGGCGCAACCTCAAGATCGCTGTAACGCTCAGGCAAATGGAAGCAGTATCGCGCATCCGCCACTGTGAAGTCGGCGTAACCGCCGTCGATCGTGTAACCGGTAAAGCGCGCGTTATCGCAAAGGTTCTCTCTGCCGGATCGGCAAAACCAGCAATCACCATCCGTCCAGCCAAGCCACGGGATTCCGACGCGATCTCCGATGGCGAATGTGGGAGCGGCCTCAGTGCCGCGACTATCGGGACGCTCAGGTCCCTCCCACATTTTGCCGCCGATTTCTTCAACTCGTCCGACAATTTGGTGGCCGAGAATCAAGGGCAGCTTCGGATTCGGCAATTCGCCATCGAGCACGTGAAGGTCAGTCCGACAAACCGCGCAGGTGCTAATCCGCACCAAGAGTTGTTGCCCACCCGGCTTCGGGTTTGGCACATCGCGCAGCTCCAATGGCTGTTTCGGCGCGTTGAGAACCATGGCGCGCATGGGTTCCTCTTCCTATTGCTGTTCGGAGAAGTGATGGGTTACCAACATGAGCGAGGGTAACATTCAACGAGCGCCAACTGGCTCGGGTTGGACATGTCCGCGCGGAGGTTCAACTTCATGCTCGTGATAATGCGCGCTGCGGAGAAACGGCACTTTGTCGAGCACGTGTTCCTGAAACCATTCGACCCAGAGATAAATAACTGGTGTGACAAACAACGTGACCAGTTGCGAGAAAATCAGCCCGCCAACGATCACCAGACCAAGGGGCCGCCGCGACGCGGCGTCCTGACCAAAACCTAATGCAATCGGGATGGCACCCATCAGGGAGGCGAGTGTCGTCATCATGATGGGACGAAACCGTTCTACGCTGGCTTCGTGAATCGCCGAGCGAAGATCCCAGCCTTCGTCGATTCGTTGCAAAGCAAAATCAACCACCATGATTCCATTCTTCTTCACGATGCCTAACAAGAGAAACAGTCCGATCACGCTGTAGAGCGAAAGCACCGAATGGAAAATATACAATGTGGCCAGCCCGCCGACGACTGCAGGCACAATGGCCGGAAACAAAACTGTGAATGGGTGCACATAGCTCTCATAAAGAATTCCCAGAATCACATACATAACGAAAATTGCCGCAAGCAGCAGCAGGGGCAGGGATTGAAACAGCTGTCTGAACACTAACGCTTCACCTTGAAAAGTTCCCTGCACAGTTGGGTAATGCGGCTGGATCTGCGCAACAGCATCCTCTATGTATTTGGTAGCATCGCCAATTGCGGCATCTGGCAATAGGTTGAAATTGAAAGTGACACTGGTGAACTGGTTGAGATGATTCACGGCTTGCGGGCCAATAACTTGCTTGGTTGATGTTACAACACGAAGCGGAACGAGGCTCGCCATGTTACCCGTGGTCGTGGCGATGGTTCCCCCGCCCGATCCGCTAGCGCTGAAATTGCCGCTAGTACTGCTGCGCACGTAAAGATCGTCCAGGTCGTCAGGATGGGCGCGCTCCTTGTCTTTAACTTCAAGAATGACCTGATACTGGTCGTCTGGTTGCTTGATTAGATAGATATAGTTTTGCGAGTAGGCGTTACGCATGAGGCTTTGAATAGCCGAAGTAGAAACGCCGTAGGTCGCGGCGCGATCGCGATTGATGTCGATCCTCAGGTTGGGCGTGCTGTGGTAATAGTCGGAGCGAACACTGGTAAACCCTTTGAATTGTTGCAGCTTTTTCAACAGTTCATCGGCCATCGCGTAAACGTCCTGAGGCACGATGCCGCTAATTGTGTAGGCATACTGGCCCTGGGACTGGCTTGTAGCGCCAACGCTGATTTGCAGGACTGGAGTTGGGGTCAACACCGCAGTAATGCCCGGAATAGAGGCGATCGACTTTTGCAGTCGCAAAACGATTTTGTCCACGGGCGGACGCTCACTGCGCGGCTTTAGGAAAAGAAACATCAACCCCTGCGATAACGGGCCGCGCGAGGCAAAACCGGCGAGCGTAAAAAACTGCCCGACGGCTGGATCCTCCTGGATTTTTTGATTCACCTGCGCTTGAAACGCACGCATCTGCGCCGGCGAGGTGCCTTCTTGTGCGATGAACAAGCCGCGGATGAAACCGCTGTCGCCTGGCGGCAACAAGGTGAACGGCAAATTCGTGAAGAAAAACCAGAGGCCAAGAATGCACGCAAGTAGGATCGGGACCGCAAGCCACGCGCGATCGAGGAACTTGTCGAGCATCCGGCCATAGGCAGCGATCACGCGCTGAATGAAATTGGTGGTGTGCCGTTCCATCCAGGCACGCTTATGGCCGGCTCTGCGCTCACCCAGAATGCGAGCGCACATCAGCGGCGTCAACGTTAACGACACCAGGCCCGAAGCGAGAATAGCTACGATGATCGTGACCGAAAACTCGCGGAATATTCGGCCAAGCACCCCGGGAATGAAAACCAGCGGGATGAAAACCGCGGCAAGCGACAGCGTCATCGAGAGAATGGTAAAAGAAATTTCGCCGGCGCTGTTGTAAGTCGCTTTGACGATGGATTCCCCGTGCTCGGCGCGGCGCACCACGTTTTCCAAGAACACAATGGCGTCATCGACAAGAAAACCAATGGCGAGAGTCAATGCCATCAAAGTCAGATTGTTGATGGAGAAATTGAACATGTACATCACCGCCACGGTGAGCAGCAACGACATCGGCAAAGCCACAGCCGGGATTAGCGTGTCGGTAGCGCGGCCGAGGAACACGTAAATCACGATAACTACCAGCACGAACGCGATCATCAGCGTCCATTTCACTTCATTGGCGGAGTTGACGATGCTTTGCGACCGGTCGTACACCGGCGTGAATTGGATCGATCCCGGCAAACTTGCGCGCAATTCAGGGAAGAGCGCCCTCACGGATTTTGCCACTTCGACTGCGTTGGCGCCTGCCTGCCGTGAAACGGCAAGCACGACCACCGCGCGCGCTGGCTTGTAACCGCGCATCCAGAAAAAGCGCGAGATTCGCTCGTCCTGAACGCTCTGGCGCACATCAGCTACGTCCTGCAAATACACCGGTGCGCCGTTGGGGTTGCGCGCCACGATCAGGTCCCGGTAACCCTCGGCCTTGTCGATCTGTCCGTTAGGCTGCAGGACAAACGTGCGATGCTCACCATCGAATTGTCCTGCGCCGGCATAGACAGTTCCTGCTTTAATCGCACTGGCCAGATCGTCCATCGTCAGCGCGCGCGCCGCGAGCGCAGATGGATCCGCCTTCACCCGAATTGCGCCTTGCACGCCGTAAATATTCACCTGCGAAACGCCAGGCAGGATATTGATACGCTGCGCCACAACGGTGGACGCATACTTGTACAGGTCTCCATCAGTCAGCGTGTCCGACATTAGGCCTAACAAGTAAACCGCCTGGTCGTTCGGATTGGTTTTCTTAAACGTCGGGGGACTTGGCAAATCCACCGGCAATCTTCCGGTGGCGCTCTGAATCGCCGCCTGCACGTCAGTCGCGGCGTCGACGATGCTTTTGCTGAGAACAAATTGCAACGTCAATTGTGTGTTACTCTGGGTGCTAGTGCTGGTGATGATGTCGAGCCCGGGGATCTGCAGAAATTGTTTTTCTAACGGTGTGGCGATGTTGTTCGCCATGGTGGTAGGATCCGCGCCGGGATACGAACAGCTGACCTGAATAACGGGATAATCGACTGCCGGAAGATCGTTAACAGCAAGTTTGCCGTAAGTGGCGACACCAGCCACGATAACCGACAACGTCAGCAGCATGGTCATCACTGGCCGTCGAATAAAGGGACCGGAGAGTCCCGAGCCTTTGACTGGAACTAGCTTTGCAGACGACTCCGCCCGCTCAACGGATGATGAGGACGCGCGGTGATCTTTTAATTCGCGTTCACCGTCATGTTGCTCCGCATCATTCATATGACAACGCGCTCTTTGAATCGGCAGCGCCGTCAGGCGTCGCGGAGGTGTAAGGTTGCGGGGCGATTTTCGCCCCCGGAGAAAGCGCGATCTGGCCAGTGACAACCACTGTCTCGTCCGGCTTCACACCGTTCTCGATGACGGTCAGATCGCCCTGCTGGCGTTGCCCGGGAGTAACAGGACGAAGTTCGACGGTGTTGTCTGGTTTCACCACAAACACGAACGGTCCCGCCTGACTAATCTGCACCGCTTGGGTCGGCACAAGCGTCGCGTCCTTGAGCGTCTCCAGAATGAACCGGACGAGCACAAACTCCGATGGCCACAGCGCGCGATCTGGATTGGGCGTTACTCCACGAGCTTTCACGGTTCCAGAGCCGGGTTGCACTGCGTGGTCGATGAAATACAAATCGCCGAGTCGCGGGGCAATCGAACCATCGGCAAGGTAGGTTTGTACTTTTACATTCGGGCCGCCGAGATATTTCCGAACGAGCGGCAGATCATTCTCAGCCACGGTGAAATCCGTGTAGATGGGATCCAAGCCTTGTATCGTGACAAGAGGCGGACTGGAAGGTCCAACAAGATTGCCGACATCGACATTGCGAAGACCGATTCGTCCGTTGATGGGCGATTTGATGAAGCAAAAATCCAGGTTTACCTGAGCAGCTTCGGCCGCTCCCTTGGATTTTTGGGAGTTTGCGACAGCAATATCGTAGTCTTGCTGCGCGATAACCTTCCTTGCACGCAGGTCCTCTTGTCGCTTTAGCGTCGCCTGGTCTAGCGCGGCTTGCGCCTTTGCCTGATCGACGACTGCCTGATACGGGCGCGGATCGATTGTGAAAAGCAAATCGCCTTTCTTCACCTCGGAGCCATCCTGGAAATCGCGCGAAATAATCACACCACTCACCTGCGCCTGAACCTGGACGGTCTCGTAAGCCGCACAGGTGCCGATTTCATCGAGGTAGAGCGGCACATCCTTGGTGGTGACTTTGGCGACGCTCGCGGGACGCGGAGCAGGCTGAGCAGCTTTAGCTTCAATGGCGCGGTGTTGATAAATTCGATAGGTAACAAACCCCGCGAGCAGAACGAACAGCAAATACGCCCATTTGGGAATTCTGTGATTCGCACTGCGAGCTCGCTTGATTTCGGGCTTGGTCGAGCGCTTGGGCATGCCGTAATCCATCACTTTTTGATCGGTTATGGACGCATTACCTTTCATTTGGACCCTTTGCGAATTGCCCCTTTTCTTACAATCGTATTTCCTCGTTTCGCCTGACCGTTATATGCCGCTGAAGCCTTGTTGCGACGGCCGCGAAGCTTGTCGCTTTTTTCAGCGCGGTCTTTTATATGCGCCAGCACTTCCATGCACATTTGAAGATCAGAGGCTGGAATGTCTGCCAGTAATTCGTTGCGAAGTGTCTTGGCGCTTGAATTGATCTGGCCAATCACCCGCTGCGCGCGGCGCCCTAACAGCACCATCTTACATCGTCGATCGAGTGCTGAATTGGTACGAATAATCCAGTCTTCACGCTCCAACCGATGCAGCAGTGTCACCACACTCGGCTCTTCGACACCGAGCCGCACGGCAATCTCTGCCTGCGTCAGCGCGTCTCCGGCGATGGACAAGTGCATTAGCGTGCGCCATTTCGCCTGGCTCAAGCCCATGGGCTTCAAACGCTCATCGAGCTTTTGCCGCCACGCACGCGCCGTGCCGTGCAGCAGTTGGCCAAATACTTCCGTGTCGTCCGGGGACATAACGCGTCCAAATAAATTGGTTAGTATGCTAACCAATTCCAATCCGGGAGCGTGTCAATGCTCGTTCGCAATCGCGACTTCAAAGAGAACCATCTCGCGTTTGCTGTAATCGCGTACGCGCGCAATGGGCCGCGGCCGGAGCGGCGCCCATTTTTGGGTCGCTGATGCCTTCGCTTCATTGCTATGGCGCACCAGAAAGTAGCGCGCAGTGAGTGGCAGATTTTCAACATCGCTCACGTAATGCACCGGTGCTTTCACGTAAAAAAATACCGGCTGATAATCCGGATTCACCGCATAGAGCGTCTCGGCTGGAGAGACCACCGCGTTGATTTCCTCGGCGGCTTTTTTTACCTGCTGCCTGTCTCTCAACACAATCGCCGTAACCGGATAACCGATCGCACCAGTCACAATTCCCAGCCCAACGAATGCGGCCACGACGTTGCTCCAGACGCGTTCGTCCTTCATCCAACGTCGCGGCAATTGCAACGCGTTCCCGGCGCAGATCATGCCCAATAGCCACGATGCTGGGACTATCGCCGGCATGCCATACCGCGAGAGACCACCGGGGATAAGATTGACTGCTAAAAACGGTACTGCGGTTCCCCACGATAATGCGCGCGCGAGTCGCTGTTCGTTTTGCCCCGGCAATTTTGAAAATCGTGCAAACGCAAAGAGGAGAAGCCACGGGAGAAAGTAGATGAGGCTACGCGGGACGTTTTGAATCCAATCTCGGAATTTGAAATCGGCGGCTTTCATCCGTCCGGTGTACTGACCGGACCATTTGTCGATCGCAACCTGCGACGTCGTAGCATGCACAAATGGAATTGCCCATGCCGCTGCAATTCCAATCATAACGGCGAGCCCGACGAAATGCGCAGGATGAACAAGAACCCGCCAGTCTTTCCAATAGGCGACAACGACTATCACAATTCCATAGAAAAATATCAGGTGCGTCGGTCCTTTTGCCAGCAGGCCGAGCCCGAGAAAAACAGTTGCAGGAAGCCATGTGAGCCACGGCGATTTTTTTTGAAGAAAGAAGCTCAGCCAAAGAATAATCGCCAGGCCGCAAAGAGAGACATACAAGGCTTCGATTTCAATTAGCCGGCCTTTCTCGATGATGCCGATGTTTGTAAGCCAGATCATAGCCGCAATGATTGATCCTCGTGCGCCGAGGGTTGCACGTGCGACCGTGACAAACGCTATAGCTACGGCAAGGACCGAAAAGGCCGATGGAAGCCGTGCCGTCCATTCGTTGCGCACGCCGAACAGCTTGAAAGATGCGGCTACTAGCCAGTTCACCAGCGGGGGTTTGCGGTAATACGGGTTGCTGCCCACTTGTGGGACGATGTAGTCCCCCGTCTCAAGCATTCGGATAGCCGGTAAAATCCGGCGTCCCTCTTCTCCTTTGATGGCAATCGAACCCAGCGCGGGCAGATAGATAATAGCCCACAAGAGTGTCACCGCCGCGACGGCTTGAAGCGGCGACTTGATTAGATCTTCAATGCTCAATTGTTGCTCGCGATTTATGCGAAGCTGAGCGCCGGACGTCAAACCAAACCGACGCGCACGCTTGACGCGAACGCTCCGCAAACGTAATCTATAGCCCTAGTCCGCGCGCTGATGGAGTGGGAACTGGTTCCCACTCTTTTTAGTCTGCGGGCTGCATGTTTTATATGAACGCCGAATTTATCGCGATGCTCGATTACCTGGAGCGCGAACGTGGGATCAAGCGCGAAATCCTGCTCGAAGCGGTATCGAATGCCTTGCTTTCTGCCTCAAAAAAGAGCGTCGGAGCCTCTCGCGATTTGCGCATCGACATCAACCGCAAAACCGGTGAAATCCGCGCACTCGCAAACTTGGTCGTCGTTGATCAGATATCGAATCCGCAGGATGAAATCGAGATCTCAAAGGCGCGTAAGATCAAACCGGACGCGAATGTCGGTGAGATTCTAGAAGTCGAAGTCACGCCCAAGAATTTCGGGCGCATCGCGGCCCAGACCGCAAAACAAGCGATGATGCAGCGGATTCGGCAGGCCGAGAAGGAGATGATTTACGAGGAGTTTAAGGATCGCGCCGGGGAGATTGTTAGTGGCACCGTGCGTCGGTTTGACCGTTCCGACGTCATTCTTGATCTCGGGAAATTCGAAGCAGTCATGCCGCAGCGCGAGCGAGTCGCGGTGGAAGATTATAATGTTGGTGATCGTCTCCGCGCCTACGTCGTGGCAGTGGAAAACGGTATACGCGGTCCTGAGATAATTGTCTCCCGTAGTCATCCAAACTTCGTGCGACGCCTGTTTGAACTGGAAGTAAGCGAGATTGCAGACGGAACAGTCGAGATTCGCGGCATCGCGCGCGAAGCCGGTTATCGCACCAAGATTGCGGTATGGAGTGCGAACGACAAAGTGGATCCAGTCGGCGCGTGCGTTGGCATGCGCGGCTCGCGCGTGAAAAACATTGTGCGCGAGCTCAACAACGAGAAGGTCGATATCATCCGCTGGAGCTCAGATCCGAAGGATTACGTCCTGGAAGCGCTTAAGCCGGCGAAAATCAAAAATCTGGTTTTCGATACAGAAAAAAAGAATGTGCAAATCTCGGTCGATGAGGATCAGCTTTCGCTCGCCATCGGGAAAAAAGGGCAAAACGCGCGGCTGACTTCGCGGCTCACCGGCTGGGAAATTAACATAGGCAAGGATACGTCTGCGACGACAGTCGTGGAACAAAAAGTGGCTCAAGCCGCACAAACGCTTGCCGGCGCGCTCCCCATTACCCAGGAGCAGGCGCTTAGTTTGGTAAAATCCGGCTTTACGAATCTGGAAGGATTGGGCGATGCAGACGTGCAGGATTTGGTGGATATTCTCGCGGTCGACGAAGCGAAAGCGCGCGAGATCCACGATGCAGTGCACCGGCAGGAAGTTGTACACTAACATGGCTCGGTTTGAGGACGCTTGAGCCATGAGCGGAATTTTAAAGGAAAAACAATGGCAACGAAGACGAGCAGCAAAACTGCAACGCGTAAGGCAGCCCCGAGCGCAGCAGGGCGGAAGACCACTGCTCCTGAGAAGCCAGCTGACGTAACGCCAAAGGCTAAGCTAGCAAAAAAGGGGGCAGCCGCTCCGACGGAGACAACCGCAGCCTTGACGCAGGAGAACCAACCGGAACAGGCCGCGCCTCACCCGGAGACTGTCTCGCTGATTGACCGGAAACGGCCGGCAAAAAAATCTCAAGAGGGCGAGGCAAAAACAAAGCGTACCGTTCTACCGCCGATTTCACGTATCCGCGCGTCGCTTGAGGCTACTTCCAAGCCGCCGCCCGCACAGGTACCTTCACCAGAACCCCCGCCACCTGAGCCGGCAGAGCCATCGCCTGCCGAAGCGCCTCCGACTGCTGCTGAAGTTGAAGCCGGGCCGCAGCAGAAGGTTCTTCTGATGAAACCTCCAATTGTTGTTAAACATTTCGCAAACGAGCTCGCACTCAAACCGCATCAGCTGATCGCCGAGCTGATGACGCATAATATTTTCGCCAACATAAACCAGACGATCGAGCCGGATATCGCTGCGAAGATTGCAGAACATCACGGGTTCATTCTGGAAAAAGAGCGCCGGGAAAAAGGCGGCGGTGTTCATAAGGTAGAACAGCAGGTGGTCGCGCCGCCTCCTCCAGTGATTGAGAAGAAAGAGGAACTCAAACCTCGCGCGCCGATTATCACTTTCATGGGACACGTCGACCACGGGAAAACCAGTTTGTTAGACGCGATTCGAAAGACCCGTGTTGCAGCTGGCGAAGCCGGTGGAATTACGCAGCACATCGGCGCGTACAGCGTGGATCACAACGGCCACAAGATCACGTTCATCGACACTCCAGGCCATGCTGCGTTCACCGCTATGCGGGCGCGTGGCGCGAATGTCACCGACATCGTTGTGCTGGTGATTGCAGCCGACGACGGCATTATGCCGCAAACCGTCGAAGCGATAAATCACGCCAAGGCCGCGCCGCATGTGAAAATCATGGTGGCTGCTAACAAGGTAGATCTTCCAGGCGCGAACCTCGATCGCCTCAAGAAACAACTGCAAGAGCGCGGCCTTACTCCGGAAGATTGGGGAGGAGAAACAATTGTTTGCCCCGTCTCGGCGACCAAGGGCACTGGAATCGATCAATTGCTCGAGATGATGTCGCTCCAAGCGGAGGTGATGGAGCTTAAAGCTTCACCGACGGCCAGACCGCGCGGCACGGTCATTGAGGCACAAGTGGAAGCCGGCCGAGGACCTACCGCCACGGTTATCGTGCAGATGGGCACATTAAAAATCGGCGATCCTTTTATCTGCGGCAACTACAGCGGAAAGGTAAAATCCCTCCTCGACGACCGGGGCAAACCTGTTAAGCAAGTCGGGCCTTCGACGCCCGTGAAGGTTCTTGGGTTCATCGGGCTGCCGAATGCTGGCGACGAATTCCTAGTGATGGAATCCGAACGCGCCACGAAGCAACTGAGTGA
>JBJMXF010000162.1:0-10303 GCA_045809725.1 Candidatus Udaeobacter sp.
AGCCGAGGCAGGAGTCCTCAGGCGTCAACCGCCGACGCAACGGCGGAATAACGCTGCGCGCGCAGGCACGAGACGCTTGGACGGTCGTTTGCAGCCGGTGGCGACATTGCATGTCTGCGTCTAGATTGATCAGCAAAAGAAACAAATCCTCGACCCGCGCGCGTTTCGAAGTAAGTCAGACTAACATGGAAACTGTCCCGTATTTGGATCTTCGAGCGCAGTATCAATCCCTGCGCAATGAAGTGTTGAGCGCATTAGAGGAAATTTGTGAATCGACGAGCTTCGCCCAGGGACAAGCAACGTTAGAATTTGACGCCAAGTTCGCGGAGTATTGCGGAGTTAATCATTCTGTCAGCCTGAACAGCGGCACTAGCGCGCTGCATCTGGCTTTGCGCTGTCTTGATGTCGGGCCGGGAGACGAAGTCGTTACGGTGTCGATGACTTTTATAGCAACGGCATGGGCCATCAGTTATGTCGGTGCCACTCCGGTGTTCGTCGATATTGATCCTGCCCGTCGCACGTTGAATCCCGACGACCTCGAAGCGGCGATCACGTCCCGCACCAAAGCAATTATCCCGGTGCATCTGTATGGGATGCCGGCAGAGATGGATCGCATCATGGCGATTGCAGAGCGACACGGCCTTCCTGTGATCGAAGATGCTGCTCAAGCGCACGGAGCGACATACCGCGGCAAACGCGTAGGGCAGTTTGGCCAAATTGCATGTTTTAGTTTTTATCCGAGTAAAAACCTCGGAGCCTACGGCGAAGGCGGCGCTTTGATCACGAATGATGCATCGATAGCGCGCCGTGCGCGTTCTCTCCGCGATCACGCGCAAAGCCAAAAATATTTGCACGACGAAATTGGGTATAACTATCGCATGGATAGTTTCCAGGCCGCTGTCCTCTCGATAAAACTCAAGCACCTCCACGAGTGGAATACGGCTCGCATTGAGCGTGCCCGACAATACACAGAATTATTGAACGCCTCATCATACAAGCTGCCTGCGCACATGTTCGATTCGGAGAGTGTCTGGCATTGCTACGTTATTGAAACTCCAGAACGTAATCGCATTCGCTCCGGCTTGCACGACGTCGGGATCCAGAGTGCCGTTCATTATCCTGTGCCGATTCACCTCCAGAAAGCTTACGCGCATCTTGGTTATCGATCGGGCGATCTTCCAGTGACGGAAGCGCTGTGCGACCATTGTCTTTCACTTCCGATCTATCCCGAACTCTCGAAAGAGAAAATCTCCCGTGTCGCTTCCGTTCTCCTCGACCTGCAGAGTCGGTGAGGTGCTAAACAAGATCCGACTGCGCAGAATAAAATCGCGTTTGTAATCCGGCTTCGATCATTGACGATCAGAAATGGCAGCGGAAGGCGATTATGTTCTCGGCACGCATGAACAGGAGTTAGCCAGACTCGGTCTTCAACATCGCGTCTGGCGAGCAGTTGTTCTGGATTGCTGGCAACGCGCCGGCATCACTGTTGGCAAACGCGTGCTCGACGTCGGAGCCGGTCCCGGTTACGCATCCATGGATCTGGCTGAGATCGTCGGACCGACCGGTGAAGTGATAGCACTAGAACGTTCGCAAAACTTCATTAGCGCGCTGGAAACAATCTGCCGCGCCCGCTCGCTCACAAACCTGAAGATTCACGAACTCGATCTAATGACAGGAGACTTGCCGAAGGGCGACTACGACTTCGCGTGGTGCCGCTGGGTTGTCTCCTTTGTCCATGACCAGTCGCTGTTGATCGAAAAACTTCGCGACGTTATGCCAAAAGGCAGCATCGCCATTTTTCACGAGTACGGTCACTACGAGACTTGGCGATTCCTTCCGCGACTGCCAATGCACGAACATTTTCGCGAGCACGTCGTTGCTACATGGCGCGAGTCCGGTGGCGAACCAGATGCTGCCGTCCAATTACCTGGACTGCTTGGGCAGAATGGTTTTGTGATTCGCTCCGCAACGCCGCACATCTTTTGCCTCCGCCCGAGTGATTACATGTGGCAATGGCCTGCCACATTCATCGACACCTATCTCGGACGCCTGATTGAAACGGGGCGCATCGATCACAAATTCGCCGAAGAAGTCCGTACCGCTCTCGCGGCGGCCGAGCAGGATCCGAATGTTCGGATGCTTACACCGCTGGTAATTGAAATCATCGCAGAAAAATTGTGACCCCGTCTTGCTATGACGCTCCCATGAGACCCAGTCGCTCTGCATCACCTTGCAATGCGGTGATGACCTGCGCGATGACCTCGTCCAGCGGCATTTCCAAGCGTTCAGCACCGCGGATAATGTCCTCCCGGTTCACGGCTCGGGCGAAAGCCTTGTCTTTCATTTTCTTTTTCACCGCCCGGACATCCACGTCGTGAATGCTTTTTGTCGGGCGCACGAGCGCAACCGCGACGACGAAACTACTTAGCTCGTCCACTGCATAGAGAGTCTTCTCCAGCCGCGTTTCGCGTGAAACACCTGAGTAATCAGCGTGCGAAAGGATTGCGCGACAAACTTCTTCGCTCCAACCGTTCTCTCGCAGCCAGGCAACACCCACAAACGGGTGGCCCTCCGTGGCGCTGCGTTCGAGATTGGGGTGCTTCTCGTAATCCATGTCGTGCAACAATCCGACCGCTTCCCAGAGGTCGGCATCTTCGCCTTGGAACTGCGCGAAATGCTTCATCGAATCAGCGACTGCATAGCAATGTTTGCGCAGACTCTCGGATTGCACGCAGTCGTGCAAGATAGCTTGTGCGCGAGCGGCTAGCGTTTCAGTCATCTCAACTCAGTGAATTGAGACCTTATCGCCCGCTTTGATTTTTGTGGCAAGCCGGACCACGTCCCAGTTCGCCAGGCGAATGCAGCCGTGACTCACCGCCTTTCCGATCGAATCGGGATCGTTTGTCCCGTGAAGTCCGATACCTTTCTTGTTAAGCGCAATCCACATGACACCCACAGGATTCCGGGGCCCGGGTGGGAGCATGTGGAAATTACCACTGCGTTCGCCGTGCTCGAGCATCTCCTTGTCGTAACGAAACGTCGGCAACTTCGAGACGCCGCGCACCTTCCACTCACCGATTGGTGAGGTGTTGCGTGCGGAACCGATCGTGACAGGATATGCGGCGATTAATTTCTCGGCATCAAAAACTCCAAGCATGTTTGTTTTCGTGTCCACTTTCACCGAGACATTTCTTGGGGCTCCACTTTCGCCAGGGGTTGGCGATTGGCTTTCAGGTTGATCTTCAACTTCGTTGGCTGCTTGTGAGGCAGTTTCGCTGCCGGGTTTGATGTCTTTTACGGAGGCGAGCTCGAACGCCTCGACATTCGGCACCTTCAGTTGATCGCCTGCTTTAAGTCCTTTCAATTTTCCCGGATTAAGATGTTCAAGGAAGTGAATGTCGGTGTGAAATTTTTCCGCAATGGCATCGGCAGCATTACGGTACGGCAGAAATTTCAACTTTGCCTGCTCAGGTACGTGACTCGGCAATTGTCCAACGGTTTGAAGATCCGCGTCGGTAACTGTGTATGAAATGAACACCGGCTCCACGCTCGCGAGATCGAGTCCCGAAACGTCAGGCGCGGCGTTTGCGTGCCGGCCGGATTTTGGTGGTGCGGGCTGCGGCTGTTCTCCTTTCGATTCGCGGTAAAGCGAAAGTGCCTTTCGGGTAAACTCGTTGTAGCGGCCGTCGATTTTGCCGGGGCTGAAGTTTGCGCGATCTAGAAACACCTGAAGTCGCGTTGCGGCCTCGATCTCAGCGGTCTTCGGCGCATTTGTCTTTGACGTCGCCTTCTTTCTCGCCGCTGCTGGAAAAACGCCGATTAAAACAAACAGACTGACGACTATGAAACGATTCAGAGCATTCACTCCTATGCATCGTGCGCCTCAGGAGCCATGGCTGTGTTGAGCGGCCAATCTCACCGCCTGCTACGATTGAAATCCGAAGCTACACCGAGCCGAAGCGCTGAGGATTTCAACACCGGGCTAGATTACAGAGTTCAAAATTGTGATATATTCTGCCGATGCAAAAGCCAGAAATTACCGCGTATTTGAAAACCTATTGTGGCTGGAGCGCCGGTGTCCGCGCTGTTCTGGCCAAATACAACCTGCCTTACACCGAGAAGGACATTATTCAGAACCCGGCATTCCGCTGGGAAATGGAAACCAAAAGTGGGCAGCCGCTTTCGCCGTGTGTCGAGATCAACGGCCAGATGCTTCCCGACGTCAGCGGCGAAGAAGTCGAACGTTATCTCGTCGAGAACAAAGTCGTCGAAGCGAGCGATGCCGCGACCGACGTCCCCACCAATGCGGCGTGCGCGAACGAGCAACACGACGGTGCGGTAAAACTCAATTTGTAGACGTTATACGGCGTTTCGCTGAAACGTCACCGCGTCCGCGGCGGCGGACATGTTGCAATGCGCTTCTCGGGCACGAAGCGGTTTGCTTTTCTTTCGCTCAACACGATGTGCGATTAGATTGTCTCGTTTCCTAGCCAATGAAAGTGTTCGCTCGCGTTCGACGCCCGAAGAAAGCGCGCGCAAATATCCTTTTTCGTTACGGCTGGAAGGTAACGCTGCTTCTGTTGTTGGCCGGCGCTGTGTTCGCCGTTTTTCTGTTTTACGGAACCTGGGCGCAAACCTTCGACATGAAAAACGTCGGAGAAATGCCGGAGCGAAGCACCGTTTTCGATGTCGATGGCAAAATTTATAGCCGTCTTGCAGGCGCGAATCGCCTCAAAGTTTCGCTGAGCGAAGTCTCGCCAGAATTCATCGCCGCTGTGCTGGCGCGCGAGGACACTCGATTCTACGATCACAAGGGTATTGATTGGCGCGGAATTCTGCGCGCTTTGGTCCGCGACATCACGAGTGGTTCAGCCAAGGAAGGCGCCAGCAGCATCACCCAGCAGCTTGCCAGAAACAGCCTTCCACTCGGTGGCCGCACTCTGAGCCGGAAAATATTGGAAGCAATGGTCGCGCTGCGCATCGAACGCCAGTTTACTAAACAGCAGATTTTGGAGCTGTATATTAACCGGATTTATTTCGGTAATGGTTGCTATGGAGTTGAGACCGCTTCTCAAGCTTATTTTGGCAAGAACGCCTCAAAACTGAATCTTTCCGAAGCTGCGCTCCTCGCTGGCTTGATCCGCAGCCCGAATCGTTTTTCGCCGTTGAGAAATCCGGAGGGTGCGGCAAAGCAACGCGACGCGGTCCTGGACCGCCTGGTGGCACTAAAAAAAGTTACGCCGTCACAGGTCGAGCAGGCCAAAAAAACAAAAATCATCACTCATCCGAAACGCATGCCACAGATCCAGGAGAATTATGCGATGGACGCTGTGCAGCGCGCGTTAAGCCAAATACTGACTCAAGATCAGATGGATGATGGAGGACTTTCCATTTACACAACGCTCGATCCATCTGTGCAAAACTCCGCGCAGGATGCACTAGACACGCAACTGACCAAGATCGAGCACCAATCCAATTTCCGGCATCCGACTAAGGCAGACTATAAACCGCCCGAAAACGGGGAAGGAGACGCCGCGATGCCGTATCTCGAAGGCGCTGTGGTCGTGATCGATAATTCCAGTGGCGGAATCCGCGGGCTCGTGGGAGGCCGTGATTACGCGCAAAGCAAATTCAACCGGGCGCTGGCTCCCGCGAACCGCCAGGTAGGTTCAGCATTCAAGCCTTTCGTTTATGCGATCGCTTTCAGTCACGGCTTATTGCCGAGTTCAGCGATCAGTGATGGCCCAATTCAGCCAGGCGAAATTGACGGCGCGGGCAATTGGTCGCCCGCAAATTCCGACGGTAATTACGGCAGCGTCATGCCGTGCTCCTATGGCCTGATCCATTCGCGAAACACCATGAGTGTGCGTGTTGGCCAGTTCGCTGGACTCGATACGGTACAAAAAATCGCGAATGAACTTGGTATTTCTCAAAATATTCCGCACGGGCCCGCCAGCTATATTGGGTCGTTCGAGAGCAACCTGAGAGATCTGACTTCCGCGTACACTGTTTTTCCCAACGCCGGTGTGCGCAAGCAGGCGTACATCATCGAGCGCATCGACGATCAACAACACAAACCGATTTATCTCGCGGCGCATATTTCTTCACAGGCATTGGATGCGGGCTCGGCCTGGATGACTTCGCGCCTGATGCAGGAAGTTTTGACCCAAGGCACGGCGGCAAGCGCGCGTTCGCTTGGCTTCAAATTGCCGGCAGCGGGTAAGACCGGCACCACTAATGATTACAAAGATGCATGGTTCATTGGCTATACCAGCACGCTCACCTGCGGTGTATGGGTCGGGTTTGATCAGCCGACCACGATTGTAGCGCATGGTTACGGCGCTGCTCTGGCATTGCCCGTGTGGACGCAGGTGATGAACAAAGCGTCGCGGCATTATCCCGCCGAGCCGTTGCAACCAACCATGCCACTCGAACGCGCGAGGGTCTGTTCGATTTCCAATCAACTCGCTACCACGGGATGCATGTCGGCCGGAACCGCCTTCGACATCGATTTACCAGTCGGCAAGGTCCCCACTTCCGTTTGCCAGGTGCATGGGGGTTCGCAATGGCCATTTGCTCAGCAGGCGCCGAACGCACCTCAAAAAGCGCTCACAGCTCCGAGCCGCTTCTTCAGATCATTCAGGCGATTCTTCGGACGCTAAGCGCTTCCCGCGAATGTGCCCGCATCGATGCGCAGAACAACGGCGGCAGATTCGTGGCGCGCGAAGCAATAACGAACAGAAGCGCACGACAACGGGACGTCCTATTTTGGAGCACGCCTGCTGGAGGACGCTGAAGATGTCGATTCGCTAGTGACCGGAAGGCCCCTGAGGAGGAGGAGGTTCAGGTGGCGCCGGTGTCGGTGTTTCTTTCCTTTGTGCCATTCCAAATGCTTAAGCGGATGCGGCAGCATAGTCGAGAAATAATTCCATCGCTAAAAAAGGCGAAGTTTCCGCGTCAATGTCCCGCTTGGAAGTTGGCGGATTATTCCTTGTCGTAAACGGCCTTGTTTCTAAACCCTTTCTCTTTCCCTTTCTCCGTCGATTTCGCCTTCGCCTTTTCGCTGTAAACGCTCCCCACCGCATCGGGGGTGGTTAGGCTTACGTCCTGGCTTTTCCCGTCAGCAGACACAACGATTAAACCTTGCATTATCACCTCACCGCCCTTTTTGGCGGTCATATAGAGAGTTCGATCGTTCATTTTCTTGTAGGAACGCATATTCGCGTCAGGATCTCCGGTGATGGCGTAATCTTTGCCGTCGAATTTTCCCTTCCACTCGCTGTGGATAGGCGTCCCATCTCCCTCAAGGCCGTCAGTGGTGACGGTCACCTTGTCGCGGATTAGCGCAGTGTTATAGACGATCTTCGTATCCTTGTCCGTACCCGGGGTGAGCTTTGATTTCGATTCGTTTAGCTTCCAAGTCCCTTCGAAAGGATCTGCTGCGTATAGCGCCCCGGCGACTAAAATCAATCCCACGCTCAATGCGATTGTTTTCGTCTTCATTGTTTTGGTTGTTGTTTTCATATCCTAATTTCGTTCGACATTCTTCTCCGAAATCTGCCGGTGAACAAGCGGCGAACTTCTCCGGAAAAGTCTATGTGACGATATTCGATAAACCGAGATTTGAATAGCAAGAATCGCCAGGAACTGCCAAAGGTCTGGCTTTGCGGTTGTGCCAGAACACGCCTCGTCAGGAGGCTACCCACGCTTGTATTCTGATTTGCCGTGTGATAACGCCAGACCCTGCTCAACATGTCCCTTTTGACGAGTTATCTTCTGGGTTTGCTAGTCGCGCACTTGGCGTGGTTATTTTTTTTTACAACAGGTCAGTTGTTATGGAAAAGCCACCGCAACGATTCGCAGCCTTTCCAACTTGATACGCTTGTCCTCACTTCTGTTGCAGGAATGGCGTTATCGGGATTCGGATTGTTATTGCTTGGGTTTGCGCGCTTGTTGAATCCAATCGGGCTTGGAGGCCTTGTAGTATTGGACGCGGCATTCTTTTGGCTGCTGAAACGGGACAACTGGCTGACACTAAGCTTTTGGAAGCGCATTGTTCGGGATTTCGTCAAGGCTTGGACACTTCCAGCGCTGTGCATTTACATTCTGTTTCTGGCCCTGGGGATCCCGGCAATCCTTCCACCCACTGGCGGGGATGCCGTAAGCTACCATTTAGCTTACGCCGTAGACTGGGCGAATGCAGGGCGCATCTACGTCGATCCATTTCTTCGTTTCCCCTACTACGCGAACAATTTTCTGCTGTTCGATAGTGCGTTTTTTATTCTGAAGCTAGGCGATTATTGTCATTTCCTAACCTGGCTCTGTGGCTTGCTCACGTGTTTGGGGGTTTTGGCATTTTTCTCTCCTGCTGAATCGCAGTCGACCAACGGCCTTCACGGACGACGCTTGTTTGCTTTCCTGCCTCAGCTCCTAATTCCGCTAAGCCTGGCCCTCTCTCCCGTGTTCCTTCAATATCTGAACAGTGGTTACGTGGACGTACCTATCGGTCTGTTTGTCCTGGTATCGATCCTTTGCGTTTATAAAACATTGTCGCAGCGAATTTTCGTCTGGGAGCTCGCTGTCATCGCCGCTTTTTGTGTCGGCATGAAGCTTACCCTCATTGGTCATCTGCCATTTTTTGTTATTTCCCTGTTGCTCGTCTCGACGACGCGATTGCCGCGACGAAAGACCGCACTTCTTCTCTTCGCTCTCGTGGCGCTCAGTCTACCTTGGTACATCCGGAATCTATTGGAAGCTCACGATCCTACTCCGCCGACGTTCAATTTGTTGTTCGACCATCCGGACCCCGTCTTCACGCAAGCCGACTCCGCCTGGATCTATTTGACTGGCAAAGAGAGTAGCTGGAAAGATCCGCTCCATTTGCTGTCCTTACCCTATCAGTACTTCATTGGCGCGGGGCAGCAGCCTTTCGGCCGTGAAGGTATAAGCGCAGCAGTTCTGTTGGTATACGCACCAGCCGTGGTTCTGCTACTACTGCTATGCTCGCCAAAAGCGTGGCAGGTGCCACGACAGTTTGTCTATTTGTCAGTTGCAGTGCTGTATCTGGCCATCCCGTGGTTTTATAACGCGGATGGAAGACATGCGCTTCACTGGTATCCGGTGCTTGTCGCGTGGATCGGAGTTGTTATCTCTTTCATTTGGTTTCGCGCAGTCACACACTTGAGTTCCCGAGTGAATACGTGGACGCGCATAGCTGCGGGGGCATTCTGCTGTGCTCTGATCGTGCCGAGTCCAACCCATGCGTCGGTTAGATTGTATCAGAACTATTACCGACAGACATCTGAGTTGGCGGACATGGCCGGTGATCGAAAACGTTATCTGGAGAAAAACATGCGTGGTTATCGCGCAACTGAAGCTGTTATCAAGACGCTAGTTTCTGAACACAAGCAGCAGACACACGTTCTTGTGACGGAGGGTATTACTCCCCGTCAGTTTTATTTTCGGAAAAACGCAAACATCATAAGCGTGGGCGATTGGTTTGGACCAGCGCGATACTGGGACCTCTACAGCGAAGTTGCCCAAGGCGAAGGCTGCTTGCCGTACCTAGCCCGACTGGACGTTTCAGCAGTGATTAGTAAGACACCACCGGGACGACGCCCGTGGGACAGATTGTACGAAAAATTTCGTAAACGCGTGAGGGACTGCAATTACAGTGAGTATCGTTGTGGCGATCAGGCGATAGCAGTTTTTTTAAAGAGCGATATCAAACCTGATTCGAGTCTTCAGCCAGTGCCGTAGAATCTCGACTTACTGTGGCGATGAACGAGCGGGTGAGGGGAATCGAACCCCCGTGTGCAGCTTGGGAAGCTGCCGTTCTACCATTGAACTACACCCGCACCAGATGGTGCCGCCCGCAACCGGCTCGTCTTAGCATGACGCTTCAGTGACCTCAAATAGGCCCGTGCCATCCGCCGAGGCGGATCACACTTCAAACTGAATATAATCCTCGCGAACCGGGCAGAAGACATCAAGTATCTTGCAGTCCGTGATGGCGCGGCCGGAATGCACCGCGTTCGGCGGAATGATGCTGACGGAGCCGGGCCGCAGCACTTGCCCGACGCCATCCACGATGATTTCGAACTCGCCTTCAAAACTGTGCGCGACCTGTTCATGGGGATGCGAATGTTCCGGCAGCACGGTGCCGGCCGGGACGTCCCAATAGACGAAGGTCATGCCCGCCGAGCGGATGAACTTTCCGCGCCACCCCGGAAAGGGGGACTTCTCCGGCAGATCGCGGAGGTTCGTGGTGGTCATGACAGCGCGGCCCTTCCTCATCGGCAGC
>JBJMXF010000163.1:0-11706 GCA_045809725.1 Candidatus Udaeobacter sp.
CGATCGCCGGGCGCGCCGGAAACTCTTGGGGAAGCTGACAGCTTCCCCAATGGAACGAGCATCGCCATCTGGACCACAACTCCGTGGACCTTGCCGGCGAATCTCGCCATCGCTGTCGATGCAAAGGCGAGCTATGTCGTCCACGAATTTTTGAGAAATGGGACTTCTGAAATCTTGCTTCTCGCTGAGAAACTTGTTCCAGAATTTTCTGCAGCCACAGGATTAGAGCCCATCGGAAACCCACTCGCCTCATTTCCCGGAGCCAACCTCGAAGGAGTCAAGGCGCGCCATCCATTTCTCGATCGCGACGTCCCGGTGTTCACGGCGGGTTTTGTGACAATGGATTCCGGAACTGGCGCGGTACACATCGCACCCGGTCATGGTGCGGACGATTACGTCTTAGGGATGGAACGCAAACTGCCGATCTTATCGCCGGTCGACGATCATGGGCGCTTCACGGATGAAGCTGGTTTACCGAACCTGACCGGCAAGTACGTTTTCGACGCGAATCCCGACATCGTCGAGTTGCTTCGCGAGCGCGGGATGCTTCTGGGGGAAGAAAAGTTTCATCATTCGTATCCATATTGCTGGCGGTCGAAAACCCCGATCATCTTTCGTAACGTCGATCAATTTTTCATCCGCATCGATGCGCTGCGCACCAGGGCGCTCGAAGCAATTCACAATGAAGTGAAATGGATTCCCGCGTGGGGCGAGAACCGCATCGCGGGAACAGTTGAGTCGCGACCCGACTGGGTGATCTCGCGTCAACGCAGTTGGGGCGTGCCGTTGCCTGTGTTTTACGACAAGGAAGGCAAAGTTATTCTCGACTCAAAGATCATTCGCAAGTTGGCCGATCTTGTCGCGCAGCGCGGTTCCAATATTTGGTTCGAGTTAGATGATGCCGCTCTGGCAAACCAAGTTGGTTTGCCGCCGGATACAACGAAAGGCACTGACACGATTGACGTCTGGATCGACAGCGGAGTCTCGCACAAGGCGGTGTGCGCGATTCACCCTGAGTTGCGCGATCCCGCTGACATGTATCTGGAAGCAACCGATCAACACCGCGGTTGGTTTCAATCATCACTGATGACTAGCATCGCGTTAAATAATCGCGCGCCATATAAAATGTGTGTGACACACGGCTTCGTGGTCGATGTGGACGGCAAGAAAATCTCAAAGTCCGGCACATATGAGAAACCAACTGCCGCCGATCATTTCGTCGGCAAGTATGGCGCCGATCTGCTGCGACTTTGGGCCAGCAGCATTGATTACACGACCGACGTGCCGTTTTCGGAAGAAATCTTTACCCGCCTCGGGGACACCTATCGGCGAATTCGAAACACGCTCCGAATTTTGCTTGGCAATCTGAATGATTTCGAATCAGGAAGGCAGGAAACCAGGAAAGATTTGAGCTTAGTCGATCGCTGGGTTCTGGAGCGATTGGACGAAGTAATCGGCACTTGCCGGGCCGCATATGAAAAATTCGAATTCCACAAGGTATATCATGCGCTCAACCAGTTTTGCGCTGTCGATTTAAGCAGCCTCTACGTCGACATCACCAAAGACCGGATGTATTGCGACGCGCCGGATTCGCCCCGCCGCCGCGCGACACAATCGGCAATGCACGAAATTTTCGACGCTCTTTGCAAATTGATTGCGCCCGTTCTTGTTTTCACTACGGAGGAGGCTTGGCGCCATTCGGCTGTAGTCCCGAGTCGGGATGCTGCCGGCCAGCCGCAGTCATTGATCCCGGCTACAACGTCAGTTCACGTTCAGGAATTTCCGGAGCCACAGAATCGAGGTCGAGAAGCAATCGATCACGTTGAGGAGCTTTTGAGATTGCGCGGCATCATCGGGCAGGCGATCGAGCAGGCGCGCCAGGAAAAACTGATTGGCAACACGTTGGAAGCACGCGTGCTTTTGAATTCGGATTCCGACGTCACAGAAAAGATCGCGAGGGAAGAACTGGAGGAATTTTTTGTTTTGAGTGATTTAATGATTCAACAGGCGAAAGAAGCGAGCGCTTCGGTGACGAAAACGCCTTATGGAAAATGTGCCCGCTGCTGGCGACACCGGCCGACTGTCGGCACGAGCAAAGCGCACCCGGATTTGTGCGATCGCTGCGAGACCGTGGTCATTGGAATGAGGAAACGCGAATGACGAACGACGACGTCACGGCGAGGAGTGCCTTCGTCATTCGTGCTTCGTCATTGATTCGTCATTCGGCATTAGTCATTCGTCATTCAAGCGCCTCGCAGGATTAACGATGAGATTTATCCTCTTTCTCACCCTTCCGCTCTACGCTTTGGACCAGCTGACGAAGCAGTGGATCTTGCGATCGATAAGCCCCTATGAAGCTCGCAGTGTAGTGCCTGATTTCTTTAATCTGGTTAACGTCCCTAATACCGGCGCAGCGTTTGGATCTTTCAAAGGCAACAACACTTTCTTCGTCATAATTTCTCTGATCGCATTGGTAGTCGTGACAATTCTGGTGGTGCGACATCACCGATCTGACCCGTGGCGGGATGTATCGTTGGCGCTTCTCCTTGCAGGGATTCTGGGAAATCTTACCGATCGCCTGCTTCACGGACACGTGGTCGACTTTCTCCTTTTCAATCTGCACATCCGGTATGCGGACCCCTGGCCTGCCTTCAACGTCGCCGATTCATGCATCTCGATTGCGGTAGTGCTGTTTATCATTCACTCGTTTCGGAAAGAGAAAAGCGCAGGGTAGGGACGGCGCGCCGCGGCGTCCGCACATCGCAGCGCGATGTCCCTACCTTTCATTGCGTTTTGCACAGTGAACCCGCTACACTGGTCGGGTGAACTCTTCGCCCATGGAAACGACGGCGCGGAAAGTCGCGGCACGCTTGCGAGAGCAGGGGCATATCGCCTATTTCGCAGGCGGTTGCGTTCGCGACATGGTGCGGGGTTTGACACCTAACGATTACGACATCGCGACTGACGCGCGCCCTGAAACCGTGCAGGCGCTTTTCCCACGCACGTACGCGGTCGGTGCGCATTTCGGTGTAATTATCGTGTTGGAAGACGGCTTTCAATTTGAGGTAGCCACCTTTCGCTCCGACGACGCTTACATCGATGGCAGGCACCCAAGCGCGGTGCATTTTTCCTCGCCAGAAGCAGACGCGAAGCGACGCGATTTTACGATTAACGGAATGTTTTATGATCCGGTCGCAGGTGAGGTGATTGACCTTGTCGGCGGTAAGGCTGACATCGCCGCAAAATTAGTACGCGCAATTGGCGATCCGGGGAAAAGATTCGCAGAAGACCGCTTGCGCATGCTTCGCGCCGTGCGTTTCGCCGCTGTGCTCGATTACCAGATCGATAAGCAAACTTGGGAGGCGCTTGTAGCCAACGCGGCTTCGATCAATGAAATCAGCGCGGAACGAATTCGCGAGGAGCTGGTGCGGATTTTCTTGTCACCTAATCGTGTGCGCGGATGGGACCTGCTCGATTCCAGCGGCCTCATGCGCGCAATTCTACCGGAGATCGAAGCGATGAAGGGCGTCTTGCAGCCGGAACAATTTCATCCAGAAGGCGACGTGTTCGTCCATACGCGACTGATGTTGTCCATGCTTCCCGAAACAGTTTCCGTACCGCTGGTGTTCGCGGTGTTATTTCATGACGTGGCGAAACCCGTGACCGCGACCGTAGATAAAACAGGCCGCATTCGTTTCAACGAACACGACCGAATCGGGGCACAAATGACGGAGGCGATCATGCGTCGCTTGCGATTTTCAGGCGCTGAAATTGAAGCGGCCGTTGAAATGGTCAGGCAACACATGGTGTTCAAGGACACGCCGAAGATGCGAGTGGCGAAATTGAAGCGGTTCATGGCGCGACCAACGTTCAACGAGGAGCTGGAGCTGCACCGGGTTGATTGCGAAAGCAGTCATCGCATGCTCGACAACTACCAATTTCTGCTCCGCAAACGCGAAGAATTCGCGAACGAACCAATCATTCCGCCACCACTGGTGCGTGGTGACGATTTGATCACCCTTGGTTTTAAGCCTGGCCCGGAATTCGGCCAGATCCTCGAAGCGGTCGAGACGCAACAATTGGAGGGGAACCTTCGTACCGCTGATGAAGCGCTCGAGTGGGTCAAACAACGATATCTGTCGGGCAAGCAGAACTAACCTCAAATAGCGAAGGTCGAATGAGAATTCTGATGAGCAGCGCGGAGGGGCCGCCGATGCAGCGGACGGGCGCGCTGGTAGACGTGATCGATGCGTTGCCGCGCGCGTTGCGCGATCGCGGGCATGAGGTCAGCGTGGCGCTGCCGTTCTATCGCGAGATTCGACAGAATCGTGCATTTAAGACGAAGGACACAGGTATAACTGTCGAAGTGCAAGTCGGCGAGACGACTCGTGTCGCGCGGTATCTGGAAGGCCGAAGCGCCAGCGGCCTGCAGTTGTTCTTCATCCGCTGCGATGAATTTTTTGATCGCGCTGGAATTTACGGCGAGCGCGGCGCGCAGTACGAAGATAACGCCGCGCGATTCATTCTTTTCTGCAAAGCAATTGTCGAGCTCGCACGGCGATTGACACCCCAATTAGACATTCTGCACGTGCACGATTGGCCGCCCGCTTTGGTGCCGATGTTCGTGCATGCGCACGGATTGCCTTTCAGCACGGTTTTGACGATCCATCACGTTGCGGATCAGGGCAGCTTCTGGGGACTCGATTTTCATCTCACGAATTTGTCGGAACGTTTTTTTACGCTCGACGGAGCAGAGTTTTTCGGACGGCTGAATTTTCTCAAGGCCGGGATTCTCCTCGCCGACCGAACCACAACGGTCAGCGAGCACTACCGGCGCGAAATCCTGACTGCGGCAGGTGGATGCGGTCTGGATGGCGTGTTGCGTGAAAATGCGCATCGGCTCACCGCAATTTTAGATGGCGTGGATTATACGCGCTGGAATCCGGCGTCCGATCGTTTGCTTCCAGCGCGATACGAAGGGAGACGCCTCGGTGGGAAAGAAGTTTGTCGTGAGGCGCTCCTGAAGCAGATGAACCTCGCGGCTGCGCCGAGCGGTCCGGTCTTCGGGATGGTGACCCGGGTGGTCCAGGAAAAGGGTTTTGAGATACTCGTGCCGCTCTTGGATCGCCTACTCTGGGATGATGTTCGCTTGATCATCCTTGGGGAAGGCGATCCAGCGTTTGAAACAGCGCTTGCCGTCACAGCCAGAAAGTTTCCAACCAGGTTTGCGTACCAGAAAGACTACGATGAGAAAGCGGCGCACTTGATTCAGGCAGGCATGGACATCAGCCTGATTCCATCGCGCTTCGAACCAGCAGGACTGGGCGCGATGTACAACTTGAAGTATGGGGCACTGCCGGTCGCACGCGTGACCGGTGGAATTCAGGAGATCATCGAAGATTACGATCCGACAAAGGACAATGGTTATGGCTTTTTGTGTTACGAATATTCCAGCGACGCATTCTGGGATGCGGTGAAGCGGGCGCGTCAAATCTTCCGCGACGAGCCTCTTTGGACGAAGTTGATGAAACGCGCGATGGCCCGCAATTTTTCGTGGGACGCGTCTGCGCAGCGCTATGAAGCGCTATACGCCGAGCTTCTCGGCGCGCCGGATAAAGCTGCTGCGTAGCGTGCAGCCCGATCGCGTTGCTGGGGTTTCCGTTTGCCAAGCGCGCTTAGATGTGGAATTATGGGCGGCTTTTCTCCCTCGGAGAATTATGGCTTACGCAATCATCAGAACGGGTGGCAGACAATTTCGCGTTGCGGAAGGCGACACCATTGATGTCGATCTTCTCGACCTCGAACCAGGCAAAACTGCCACGTTCGGTGACGTCCTATTGGTTGGCGACGGAAAAGACATGAATCACGGGAACCCACTCATCTCCGGAGCAAAGGTGACTGCTGAAGTTGTCGAACAACGTAAGGACAAGAAAGTCGTCGCCTTCAAATATAAGCGGCGCAAAGGTTACCACCGCACGGTCGGCCACCGGCGCAAATTGACGCGCGTAAAGATCAAAAGCATTAGTTTGGAAGAGAAAAAGCCGGCTGCGAAAAAGACCGAGGATTAACAAGCAACTCCACGTCCGCCGTAGCCTTGGCGAAGGCGGATCAACCAGTAACTAACTCTCTTCAATGGCTCATAAAAAAGGACAAGGCAGCGTTAAAAACGGGCGCGACAGCGTCAGCAAACGGCTGGGTGTGAAAAAATTCGGCAGCGAGGTAGTTGTGGCCGGAAACATCATTGTGCGTCAGCGCGGCACAAAATTTTTGCCGGGAAGAAATGTCGGTCTCGGTCGCGATTACACAATCTTTGCTCTGGTCGACGGAAACGTGCGCTTCGATCGTGGCGGGCGGCGGGTGAATGTAGATCCCGGCGTGGCGACCGCTTCTTCATCTTGATGCCCAAAGGCTTTCAGGGTCGAAAGATCCCGTTGCCAAATCGAGCGGTAACTTCACGAGATGGAAAGTGTGGCGTCGCCGCCTTCGATGCTGCGTTGCAGTGTCGACTTCGGCCGGAATGACGGTGCTTGCTTTGCCGGTTGCCTTCGCGGTATAAGCGGGGTTTCGCCATGATGAGATATAACACTTTCATTCTTTTTGGCGCACCTGGCAGCGGCAAAGGCACGCAGGGCAAGACCCTTGGCACGATCCCTCGTTACTATCATTGCGCTTGTGGCGACGTGTTCCGCTCCATCGACACGCGCACCAAAGTAGGCAAAGCTTTCCTTGAATATTCGAGCAAAGGCCAGCTCGTTCCGGATGATATCACAGTGGAGCTTTGGCGGGAGGCGATCGATTCGGCCGTAGAAGCGCACAAGTTCAAGCCAGATATTGACATTCTTGTTTTGGACGGAATTCCACGAAACGTGGGTCAGGCCAAGATCATGAACGAAATGATTGATGTGAAGAAGGTGTTCCATCTTGCATGCCCCGATCGCGAAACACTGTTTTACCGACTCAAGAAGCGCGCTCTGAAGGAGAACCGTCTCGACGACGCAAACGAGGAAGTCATTCAGCGGCGTCTTGATATTTACGAGAAAGAATCGAGGCCAGTGCTGTCATACTATTCAAAAGAACTGGTCACCGTGGTTGACGCCATTCAGCCGCCCGTGAAAGTTTTGCTAGATATCTTGAACAGCGTGAACGACGGCGCCTATGAGTCAGCAGCAGTTTGAAAATTTCACCGCATCAAGTCTTTATTGCGAAAAATGTAAAGCCGCGAAGCCGGTGCGCGAGCGGCTTCTATTGGTCCTGTCTGATCGAGAGATCTTCGATTATCTCTGCACCGATTGCGGTTCGTCAGTAGGCCGGCGTGAAGTAACGGCTGGCGAGAAGATGATGGCACAAGCGATGGCCGGTCGAACACGTCGTGCGCCGATGTCTGCTCGGCTTAGATAAATTCGAACAACGCTATAGCCGCGCCGCAGGCATGGCCGGCCTCCCGCACTTGCGGGATCCCTACCATTCATGAGATGACTTCCCCAGGCATGCGAATTGTTTTCATTGGCACGGGCGAAATCGGAATTCCGACGCTAGGAGCATTACTGGATTCCGAACACGAAATTGTTGGGATCGTCACTCAACCGGATAAGCCAGTTGGGCGCGAGCAGCGGATTGAACCGCCGCCATTGAAAAAGACGTTAATTCGTAGGCCGCGACCGCCGGGCGCGCCGATCCTTCAACCAGCAAAAATCAAGGATCCACAAACTATTGAAGAGATCCGCCGGCTTGCACCCGATGTGATTGTCGTCGTCGCCTACGGCCAAATCCTGCCGCGTGACGTCCTCCAGATTCCACGCCTCGCGTGTTTGAACCTCCACGCCTCGCTTCTTCCGCGCTGGCGGGGCGCAGCGCCGATTCAAGCCGCAATCGCGGCGGGCGATTCTGAGACGGGGATCACTGTCATGTACATGGACGAAGGACTCGATACCGGCGATATCGTGTTGCAGCGTAATATCGAAATCTTGCCTAACGACACCGGTGGATCTTTACATGATCGCCTGGCGCAGATCGCTCCCGAGACATTACTTGAATCTTTGCGACTGCTCAGAGCCGGAAACGCGCCGCGTGTTTCGCAGAACAACGCGCGTGCGACTTACGCTCCGAAGCTGAAACGTGAACATGGGCAGATCGATTGGTTTGAATCGGCTGAAGCGATTGAGAGAAAAGTTCGCGCTTATAATCCGTGGCCCGGCGCTTTCACGAAACTCGGTCGCGGAAATCTGAAAATCTTTTCTGCGTCAGTTGTCGATCTCAATGGCCAACCTGGGGAAATTTTGCGTAGCGACAAAGAATTTATCATTGCTACTGGCGAACGCGCACTTTCTCTCGCCGAAGTCCAATTTGAAGGAAAACGGCGAATGACCGCCGCGGAATTCTTGCGCGGCCAGGCTACGCTTCTAAGGCCAGCAGGTTAGTTCTGGGGGCGCGGGCGCGACGCCCGTTGTTTTCGGCGCTCGCCGAAAAGCTTATGATAGGTGTTCCACCAGCGCGCGTGACACAGCGGGCAAGATGCCCGCGTTCCCCCTGCGCATTTTGCTTTCCAAAGGTGGCCACCTTCTGTTTGGATGTTCACCCGTCGCCATGGAACCAGAAGCTCCAGTCTATGAACGCATCGTGCTTAAGCTGAGCGGCGAAGCCGTCCAGGAGCGTGGTGGGCGCGACAATATTTCGCCTACTGTCGTGCGCGCTATTGCCGAGCGCATGAAAGAAGTTCGCGATCTAGGCGTCGAAGTTGCCGTCGTGATCGGCGGTGGCAACATCTGGCGGGGACTTTCGGCTGCAGATCGCGGAATGGATCGCACCACTGCGGATTACATGGGAATGCTTGCGACAGTCATCAACGCTCTCGCGTTGCGGAGCATACTCGAGCAAATCGGAGTGGAGGCCCGCGTTCAAACCGCCATCGAAATGAAAAATGTGGCAGAGCCATTCATCCTTGGTCGAGCCGTTCGGCATCTTGAGCTGGGCAGAGTTGTCATTTTTGCGGCGGGCACAGGTAATCCGTATTTTTCTACGGACACAACGGCGGCACTGCGCGCTAGTGAGATTCGAGCAGATGTGATCCTCAAAGCTACAAAGGTCGACGGTGTTTACGACCGCGATCCAAACAAATTTCCGGACGCCCGGCGTTACGATCGCCTGACGTTCACTGAAGCGCTCACGAAGCGTCTCCAGATCATGGATTCAACCGCGTTCAGTCTCTGCATGGACAACAAAATCCCGATCGTCGTGTTCAACATGTACAAGCCGGGAATCCTGCGCGACGCGGTGCTGGGACGAAATGTCGGAACTCTGGTTTGCGATGAAACTCCACCACAGTAAACATTCAGCGATATGAGCACGGATGACATTCTTCTGGAAGCTGAGATGACGATGGAAAAAAGCGTCGATTACATGGTGCACGAGTTTGCCGCGGTGCGTACCGGCAAAGCTTCGCCTGCTTTGGTGGAAAATGTCGATGTGCACGCCTACGGATCCGCCATGAAACTGAAACAACTCGCCTTGATCACCACGCCTGAGCCGCGTTTGCTTGTTGTTCAGCCTTTTGATGCCGGCACTGTGCAAGACATCGAAAGAGCGCTCAAGGAATCGAAAATTGGGATCACGCCCGCCGTTGACGGTAAAATCATTCGCTTGCCCATTCCGGAGCTTTCAGAGGAGCGTCGAAAGGAATTAGTTCGGGCGCTAGGGAAAATGGCTGAGGAAGCGCGGGTCCGTGTCCGCACGAACCGGCGCACCGCACTGGACGAAGCGAAGAAACTTAAAGCGTCCGGCGGATTGACAGAAGATCAATTACACGACGCGGAAGGGGAAGTGCAAAAACTCACCGACCGCTTCATCAAATCTGTTGATGACCATCTCAAGCACAAAGAAACCGAGGTCATGAAAGTCTGATTCAATCTTCCTCTACCTCTTCCTCTGAATCTTCGCTCGCAACAAAACCTAAGATTAAAAGGAAGCGGAAGCGGAAGAGCAAGAGAAGGTAATTAACAGGTAGCTCGATACGCCTTCTCAGCGACTAAACGGCGAAACTTTCGCCGCACGAGCAGTGAGCGACAGCGTTAGGATTCGTCACTTTGAAGCCGCCTTTCTGCAGATCATCGCTGTAGTCGAGCACCGAGCCGCTCACGAACAGCGCGCTCTTCGGATCGACCACGAGGTGCACGTTTTGCGTCGGAACAAGGATGTCCCGCTCCTTGGGGCCTTCCACCAAATCCATTACGTATTGCAGACCGGAACAGCCGCCACCGATCACCTTGAGGCGCAGCGCCCCGTCTGGTTGGCCTTTTTCTTCAAGGAGTGACGCTAACTTGCGCGCCGCGTTTTCGGTGACGCCGATCAGGCGCTCGTTGCCGATCTTGTAGTTGATGGGGGGTGTTTCCGGAGTCATCACAAGGTTTGCTTAAACATTATCCGTTTTACGCGGCTCCGCGAAGTAACTCTGCGACTTCATTCTGCACGTTTTCCAATTCGTCGAGGTGCAGTTGCGGGTCGGGCACGATGAACACGTCGCCTGTAGAAGCTTGTTCGTAAATGAGAACGCGTCCCTCTGGCGTTTCTTCAGTCTTCACTTGCTTCAAAATCCGTTTTCGTTCGAGCATGGCTGCCAGAACGTAACAGGCGTTTGCCGGCGGTGAATTCGACGCCATTAGACGCCGAAAGAGTTGCTCTGCATCTTCCTTGGGGAGGGTTTCGGGCGGCTTTGGCGGAAACGGCTCGAAACGGGATTTCCAAAATGAAAACGGCCGAATATTTTCATTCCGGGTTTGCCAGGCGTCTTCGCTCAAATCCTCGCGCCGATACCCATCGGCGCCGTGATAAAGAAGCGTGTAAAAATACTCACCAGGGACGAATGGCCGCTGGGTGACCGCGCAGGAGTCCGCGCGATGCTTGATCGCCCATTCGTTTGACAGCGGGTTCATCGCGCAACTATACGCCGCGCGGCAAACGGATTAAAGCTGGGCGGTTCGCGATTTGAGGCGCGAAGGTACAGCAGGTAGAGACCAATCCCGGCGAAAACAATATTCGGCGTCCACGCCGCAATCCATCCCGGAACACGGTCGCCTTCACCGAGCGCGAGAAAAAGATGAACAAGGAAATTATTCGAAAACACGAGGATCACTGCGGCGGCAACACTGGATAAAACACCGCGACGCGAGTAGCCAATTCCGAGGGGCGCGGCAATACATACAACGACCAGGCAGGTCCACGGCAACGCCAGCCTGTACTGAAAATGAGTGCGAAACGGCGCCAACAACGTTGGTGGAAAGTCTGCATTGAAATGCAGGTATTCGCGTAATTCCGGCACGCTCAGGGATTCCGCTTGCACATTCGCGCTGCTCAGCCGGAACGGTGTTTCGCTCCAGTGCTCAATTGTCAACGCGGGGCGAAACTCTTCCTTCGTAATGTTTCCAGCCGCATCGTAGTAAGCCAACCGCACGTTCTCCAAATCCCATGTTTTTGTCTCAGGCCGATAATATGCCCGAGCGGCCGAATAGCTCATAACGATATTGTCCTGCGCGTCCTGTTGCAGTACCTGCACGTTATTGAACAGATTGTCGCCAAGCCGAAAATTCTGGATGAACCAGGTCCGCAAGTCGGTTCGATTGCGAAAAACTTGCCCCTGAATATTCCGTCCGGGACGGGACTGCGCTTCTGAAAGAAAATTTTTGCGCGCCAACTCCGCATGTGGGGCGAGCGAAT
>JBJMXF010000164.1:0-5821 GCA_045809725.1 Candidatus Udaeobacter sp.
CGCAACTTTTAGTGTATCGCTGACTGCAACTTCCGCGTCGCCAGCGCCGGTGGTGGAGATTTCGGCTGTGTTAGCTTGCAGTCCAGCGGCCGTGAGCTGACTCGCGCCGGTCATGTCGACCAACAGCCGGTCGACGCTGCCATCAAGTGAGACCTGTGATGCTCCCTTGGCTTCCAGAGCAAAGATTGGCCCGCTCAACTGCTTTACGGTTAACTTGACGGCGCCTCTGATCTTTCCACCTGCCCGCGTCGGGCTTGAGATGACTACTTTGATTCCGTGGGTAGGCCAAACGTGTCCTCGCGTGCGAAGATGCAGCGTGTCGTCTGAAACATTACTCTCAACGTAACGCAGCAGATTTTCGTCCGTCATGATTCGGAGAGCAGGCGATCCATTTTGCCATTCAATCTCAAAGGCGCCGCCGGCATCGAGATTAACAAAAGAGACGAGTGATCGTTCCTCAGTTTTGATATGGCCATTGCCTCGGATGCCTGGCAAATGGCATCCGGCAACCAAAACGACACACCCAGCAAGCAAAACGGTCAGGATCTTTCTCATGGAATAGGTCTTCTCCGTTATGATGCAGCGACGTCGCGTTTTGGATTCAACGTTTACTGCACGATTTTCATCTTCACCGCATCGACAAAGACATCGTCGACGTAAAATTCGACGCGGTAATCGCCCGGCGTCCATCCATCCTCTGGTCTTGCGAGCGTGAATGCGCCGCGTGTGGTCGGGCTTGCAGCGACAGCAGAGGCTTCGTCAATTTTATAATCGGGAGGAAAATCTTCGCCGAGATTTTCAGCGATCCACACAGCCTTCACACTTGCGCCTTGCCGCAAACGTTGACCCTGCCAGCGCGCGTAAATTTCCGGCGTGTTCGACGAGAATGTTGTCGCCGGCTTCCCAAAACGATCTTTCGCCACACTTACTAAGAGCCGTTTCGGTACGTTGTCCGATTTGACTTCTGGACGCGCGACAACTTTGGGCGCCTCTGCCAACTCAAGTGAAATGCGCTGGAGCAAATCGCCTTTCGTGTCCTGCATTGAGGTAACGTCTTTAACGATTCCAACGCCGGGTGCGAACCAGCGCTCGATCGTCATCCGGTTCGGCGTCGTTTGCTCGCCGTGGATGCGGAACGCTTGAAACTTTCCCGCGGGCACATCGATTTTTTCTTCGCCCAGAACATCATAATGCTGTTGCACCTTCAGCTCACCGGCCTGGCCATTGAAATCCCAAGCGGCACCTTTTTTCAGGGGAGCGGCGATCATCGTTTGCGGCGGATTAAATTTAACCAGCTCGCCATCGAGATTCACCCGGGCCCAGCACGTAATCCCGTGTTCGTCTACCGTGAGCAGATCGGTGTTCGTGATCGTGTCCGCTCGATGCATTTCAAATTTAAGAAGATCTTTCCCGTCGACGTCCTCCGTTCCCTCGAGACGATATAAAACTGGCAAACGGATCTTGCCGTCCGGATCTGGTTTAAGGCTCGAAACATCCAATCCCTTTCCGAGTTCCTCGGTCATGTTGTAGCGCCAGGTTGTACCCGGTGCGATCGGAATAACGGGAGCAGCAAAAACCGAACTGAGGCCGAAACAACAAACGGTGACAAGCATATTTCTCACAATGCTTACCCAGTTACGCTGAACGGAGGAGGGGCCGATCTTCACGGGCACAAACAACGTTTGGCTAGCAGGCAGGGCGAAGTAAGTTTTTGGCCTCTCGAAGTGAAACTGATGATCTTTCACTACAAGCTGTCTTATAAATGTCATTCTAAGCGAAGCGAAGAATATCGGAAATTTTTCAGTGATCGATCCTATGCAATGAACAGAGAAGTTTCGCTTCGCTCAACATGACAGCGCTATTTACAGTATGACCTCCGCATGATGAAAGCGTTCGAGATCGCTGGCGTCCCGCGGGACGAGATCTACCGATTTGTCAGAGGCCTTCACTCTGACCCGTTCAGCGTTTTGGGTCCGCACAAGGTCGGCGATGATGTGGAAATTCGGGTGTTTCGTCCAGATGCGCGCGCGGTCGCGGTCGTGCTGGATCGGGAGGCAGATAAACCGATCGATGCGGAACGGAGCGAGGAGCAAGGTTTCTTTTGCGCCAGCGTTCCCGGCGCGGAGCGGGACGTTCCGTACCAGCTCCGCATCGTAAAATTGGACGGCTCAGAAGAGCTCGTGCGTGATGCCTACCAGTACGGCGCCATCATGGGCGACGTCGATCTGCATCTGTTCAGTGAAGGACAACATTGGAAAATTTATGACAAATTTGGTGCGCATCTTCGGACAATCGGCGATGCCACCGGTGTTTATTTTGCCGTTTGGGCGCCAAACGCCGAACGCGTCAGCGTGGTGGGCGACTTCAACGAGTGGGATGGCCGCGTCAATCCGATGCGCAGATTGTTAAGCGCAGGCGTATGGGAACTTTTTTTACCGGGCATCGAGCAGGGGGTGCACTACAAATTTGAAATCCGCACTCAGACCGGCGCGGTGTTGTTGAAGAGCGATCCGTTCGCTTTGTTTAATCAGCCCGGCAAAACGACCGCGTCTCTCGTTTATGATTTGGAACGATATACCTGGAACGACGCGGAATGGATGGACGCGCGTCGGAAAAAGGACTGGCCGCGAAGTCCGATCAGCATTTACGAAGTGCACCTCGGCTCATGGCGTCGGAAAGAAGGAAATCGGCAGCTCACTTATCTCGAGCTCGCCGATACGTTGCTGCCGTACGTGTTGGACCTCGGTTACACACATATCGAACTGCTGCCGGTTGCGGAGCATCCCTTCGAAGGTTCGTGGGGTTATCAGGTCACAAATTATTTTGCGCCCACGAGCCGGTTCGGCCCGCCCGACGACTTCCGTCATTTTATCGACAAATGTCATCAGGCTGGCATCGGCGTGATCATGGACTGGGTGCCGGCGCACTTTCCGAAAGACGCACATGCGCTGGCCGAGTTCGATGGCACCCATCTGTTTGAGCACATGGATCCTCGTCAGGGCGAGCACCAGGATTGGGGCACGCTAATTTTTAATTATGGCCGCAACGAGGTGCGGAATTTTCTGATCGGCAACGCGCTTTTCTGGCTCGACAAATATCACATCGACGGCCTGCGCGTGGACGCAGTCGCCTCAATGCTTTACCTCGATTACTCGCGAAAGGCTGGCCAATGGATTCCGAACGTTTACGGCGGCCGCGAAAATCTCGACGCCATCTATTTTCTTAAACGATTCAACGAAGTCTGTTACGAGCACTTTCCTGGGATCATCACGATTGCTGAGGAATCAACAGCATGGCCGGGTGTGACGCGGCCGACGTATCTGGGCGGCCTGGGGTTCGGCTTCAAATGGAACATGGGCTGGATGCACGATTTCCTGGACTACATGAGCATCGATCCGATTTACCGGCGCTATCACCACGGCAGTATCACATTCTCGCTGCTCTACGCGTTCCAGGAAAATTTTATTCTGGTGCTCAGCCACGACGAAGTCGTCTACGGCAAACGCTCGCTTTTATCCAAAATGCCGGGCGACGAATGGCAGAAATTCGCGAATCTGCGGATGTTTCTGGCGTGGATGTACGGGCACCCAGGAAAAAAGTTGGTGTTCATGGGCGGTGAATTCGGACAACCTAACGAGTGGAACCATGACACCCAGCTTGACTGGGAACTGCTGAGACTCCCTCGCCATGATGGTCTTCGCCGACTCGTTCAACATTTGAATTATACCTACAAAAATGAGCCGGCACTGTGGCAATTGGATGACACTTACGACGGATTCGATTGGATCGATTTTCATGACGCCGACAACAGCGTCATTTCATTCCTGCGGAAATCCTCAGACGGCGACATTGTCGTGTTCATCGTGAACGCGACTCCAGTGCTGCGTTACAACTATCGGTTGGGCGTTCCCGAGGCTGGCTTCTATCGCGAGGTCATCAACACCGACGGCGAAACCTACGGCGGCAGCAACGTAGGAAATCTCGGCGGTGTACAAAGCGAAGCTCGCGAATGGATGGCCCGCGAACATTCGATCCTGATTCATTTGCCGCCGTTGGCGACTGTGGCTCTCAAACGAGAAAAGTGATTCGTTAGGCCAGGTGGAGTTCCGTGCGATCGGCAAACAAACTGATTTGTTCGTCAGCTTATCGCGTTTTCGGAACGATCACGTTTACCGCATGAGGCGCGAAATTTATTTCCGCTTCGTTGCCGACCTTTATGCGTTCTCCATCGAGGAACAGCGGGATGTCTTTGTTTGATTGTACAGTTACCCGACGTGTCTTGGTGAGCGTGACGCTTTCGTGATCACGCCATTTTCCAAACGCTGCCGCGGTCGCAAGCCCAATTAGTTCGCTGGCGTTTTCCACATCGATGGCAGCAGCTTCAAGCGTCTGCTCGGATTCTGACAATTCTTCCGAGACAAGAGGGCAAATAACGGCTACGACTTCAGCTTCACCATTCACTGCTGGGGAAATAAAATATTGTATCGTCGTGTCGAACATCGCTTCGAAGGCGACGCCAGCTTTCCCGACGACATTAAGAATGTCGCCTTCGCGTATGGCTTCGCGGGTTTCCATCCACAATCCAGGGGCACCGGCAACGGCTGCAACAAAAAATATTTTGTCTCCGACACGCCCTCCCGACAGCTCCTTTGTTAAAGGATTAGCGAGTGTTTCTGTAAGCGTCTCCTGCCAGGACAAATCGCCGTATAGTGCGCGAGGAAGCACATTGAGTGTGCCGCCCGGCAGCGGGATGAGATAGGTACCGATTTTAGTGCCCGCTTCGGCAGCCGTGCGTATGGTTCCATCTCCACCGAGCACGACGAGGACTTCGGGTTTGTACGTTGCTGCTTCAACAAATACCCGCTCGATTCGGTCCGACTCTCCACACCACGTCTTACAATTCGACACGCCTGCGCGTTCGAGAATGTGGAGCATTTCTGCCTCGGATTCCGAGTCGCAGCCACCGCTGGAAGTGTTGATTATGGCTGCGACTTTCATTTGTGAAACTCGGATGGCTTCTGCTTCCATGTCACACCTGGTTTGAGACATACATTGACGAGTGTTGAACATTTCGTCCTCAGTCAACACCACACCTCGCTTGCGCGAACAAACCGATGCTTGGAACGTATCCGCGCTTTTGTTGTCCTACGAATTGAAACGAAAGAAACCAACGCGGCAGAAGGAGGAAGACTATCACCACAACGTTTATGTAATTCTGTTGAGCGACGCTGTCACAAAGCATCCTTCGATTTTACGGCTCAATCCGAACCGCGATCCATTGAAGCCCTGCGTGTATGTTGGGATGACAGGAATTCCCGTCGATCACCGGTTTGAAAATCACAGGAACGGCTACAAATCAGCCTGGGTCGTGAGGAAATATGGCGTGCGACTAATGCCGGAGCTTTACGAGCATTTCAACCCGATGCCCTTCGAAGCCGCAGTCCAGATGGAAACAGAATTGGCCGACGACTTACGCGCTGCCGGATACACGGTTACGGGCGGACACTAATAACTCGCGAGCGCGCAGGAAATTGTTCCCACGCGCTCGCGATGATTACCGATTATACAAACGCTCAGCGTTCCGCCAGTGGCGCTGCAATCAACGGTGACGCATCAGACCAAAAACAAAACCGATCGCAAGCGCGGTGAAAACAGCCTTCGTGGGATTCTTTCGAACGTACTCGTCAGTGTTTTCCTTTAACGACCGGATGCCCGCTGTCGCCTCGTCCCAGACCTCAGCGCTCTCACCGGCAGAGCGTCTACCAGTTTTCGTTCGTCTCGAAGTGCCACTGCTTTGAAGATTCCCTCCTGAGCCCGACGA
>JBJMXF010000165.1:0-19426 GCA_045809725.1 Candidatus Udaeobacter sp.
AAAACGGTGTGGGGAAAGGAAGCGGGCGGAGCATCAACGGGCTGAACCTTGTCGACGCGCTGACTCGGTGCGCAACCACGCTCGAGAAATTCGGCGGCCACGAAATGGCAGCCGGGCTGGCGTTACACGAGGACAATTTTCCGAAGTTTGCCGAAGCGTTTTGCAGTACCGCGCGCGAGTTAATTTCAGAAGGAGCTCTGCAACGCTCCCTTCAACTGGACCACGAGCTGCCGTTCACAAGCATCAATGTCGAATTTCTCCGTTGGCACGAACTCTTGCAGCCATTCGGAAATGGAAATCCGCAGCCAGTTTTCTTTGCACGCGCGGTCGAGCCCGTGGGAGAGCCGCGAGTCTCAAACGAAAAGCATCTAATTTTTCGGTTGCGCCAGGGGCAACGCGATCGTCGTGCCGTCTATTTTGACGGCGCGGCAAATGAAATTCCGGCTCCGCCTTGGGACGTCGCATTCCGCATTGGGTCGGATGAATATGGCGGTGAGACTTTGGTTGGCATGCGGATCGAAGGCTTGCGCGCAGCCGAGAGGGCTTGAAGCGCCAGAGTCAAATGGCATGACCAGCGTTTCGACAAAACTTGAGGATTTAAGCTGGATTCCGCGGCCGCGGTTGCTCGCGCTGCGGCGGCTAGGGATAGAGACCGCGCAAGATTTGGTAACGCATTTTCCGAGGCGTCACGAGGATCGGACCGAATTCCCCCTGTTTCCACGGGAAGAAACCGACATTCCCGTCTGTCTCTGCGGCGAGGTGATCAAAACGTCGGTGCGCCGCTTTGGCGGCTGGAAGAAAATTTTTGAGGCGACGCTGGAGGAATCGCAGCCGAATGCGCTTAGTGAGCCGCTCGTCTGTCGCTGGTTCAATTTGCATTACGTGCAGAAAATGATCGCCACGGGCCAGCGAATCGTTGTTTTTGGCAAGCCGCGTCTGCGTGGGAAACGAATTTGCATGGATCATCCGGAGTTTGAGGTGATCGAGAACGATGAAGAGATGTCGATCCATTTTCGGCGAATCACGCCGATTTATCCTGCGACTGAAGGTCTTTCGCAGCGTGTCTTGCGCGGCATCATCTACCGTGTGTTACAGGAGTCTGCAGACACTGCATGGGAACCCATCGCCCCGTCCACTTTGGTGCGCGGCGAGAGATCGCACGCGATTCGAGCGATACATTTTCCGGAAAGTTGGCAAGCGCGCGACGCCGCGCGGGAGCATCTCGTGCTCTCGGAATTCTTTGCCATGCAAGTGCTGATTGCCTCGCGGCGTTTTGAATCAACCGCTCGAGCCGGCCAGGCACATTGCGGGTCGGGCGCGCTGTTGAACAAGTTCCTAAAAGCACTTCCGTTCGAGTTAACTGCTGCGCAGGAAAAAGTGATCACCGAAATCCGGCGCGATCTCGCTGCGACTCATCCCATGAATCGTTTGTTGCAGGGCGACGTCGGCTCGGGAAAAACCGTCGTCGCAATTGCGGCGACGCTTATTGCAGTTGAAGCGGGATACCAGGCCGCGTTTATGGCGCCGACACAAATTCTGGCCGAGCAACATTACGAAGTGCTCCGGCGATGGCTTGAGCCATTGGGCATCCGCGTGGCCTTGCGAACAGCCGCAAGACAGGAGGAAAGCGGTCCGCTGCCGCTCTTTGCGGGGAATGAAAATCCGGGGAGCGCACGCTTGAAGCGTGCTGGCGATGACATTCTGCCATCGCGAACTTCTCTCGAATCCGAATCAACATCGGGCGCAAGTTACTCCCGTCGTCGGCTCCCACATTTCGAAAAGCCTTGGGCGATTTATGCCGTGACAATAACAACCGCGCGCCGACGCAGCCTTGATCCGCAAGCTCGAAGTATTGTCTTAAACGCATGGCGTCATTTTCACAATTCGCGTTATGAACTCTTCGCCATCTGCGTCATGCCGGATCATCTGCATGCTCTGTTTCAGCCGTGCCCGAAGAACGAAGCTTCGCCAGAGGAAACGAAATTCTGGTCATTAACTGAGTTGATGCGTTCCCTGAAATCGTTTACCGCGCGCGAAATCAATCGCGCCGAACGCAAAACCGGAGCGGTGTGGGTGAAGGAAACTTTCGACCGTTACATTCGATCGGATCGCGACTTGGCGGAAAAATTTCATTACATCCTGCGAAATCCGTGGGATGCGGGTGTGGTGAAACAAAATGAGGATTACGCGTGGGTCTGGACGGCGGATGATGAAATGCGCGCGGGCAAAAGTTCGTCGCCGCAAAATGCGGCGACCAGCACGCTGCAAGCGTGCGCTCCCCAGATGATGCCAGTCCGTGACGAACCCCAAATCGTTGTCGGGACGCATGCGTTGCTTTACGAAAATGTTTCGTTTTCGAATCTCGGGCTGGCGGTGATTGATGAGCAGCACAAGTTCGGGGTGGCGCAGCGCGCGCGGTTGACTGCGCGCGAGCCGGCGCCGGACGTGCTGGTAATGACCGCGACCCCCATTCCGCGCACGCTAACGATGACCATCTACGGCGATCTCGATGTTTCGACGATTGATGAGATGCCAGGTAACCGCGGAAAAATTGTCACCGCAGTGCGTGACACCTCCAAATTGGGCGAAGTGCTCAGCTTTTTGCGAACGCAATTAGAAAAGGGACGTCAGCTTTACGTGATCTATCCGTTAATTGATGAAAGCGACAAGCTGGATGTGAAAGCCGCGGCGGCGGAATACGAATTGTGGCGTGAACGTCTGCATCCGTTCCGATGCGAGTTACTTCATGGCCGAATTCCGGCGCCGGAAAAACAGCAAATCATGGATCGATTTCGCCGCGGCGACACCAACGCGCTGATCAGCACGACCGTTCTCGAGGTCGGGGTCGATGTACCGAACGCAGCTATAATGCTGATTGAAAATGCCGAGCGATTCGGCCTCGCGCAGCTGCATCAGCTTCGCGGGCGGGTCGGTCGTGGCGAACACAAGTCGTATTGCATTTTGCTGAGTTCGAATCAGACGAAGGAGACAACGGCGAAGCTCGCCGTTTTGGAGGGAACAACAAACGGATTCGAAGTGGCCGAAGCGGACTGGGATTTACGCGGCCCCGGTGATGTGCTCGGCACAGCGCAAAGTGGCTTGCCGGCGCTGAAAATCGGCGATTTAAAACGCGATGCCGAACTGATGCGGCGGGCACGTGCGGCGGCCATGTCGATCTTCGAAATGGACCCCTGCCTGGAGCAGCCTGAAAATCAACATTTCCGGTGCTTAATTGTCGAACAACAGGGACAAAGTTTCTCTCATATTAGCTAATGAAAAACCTCGCAAAATTTTTGCTTTTTGTGCTGCTATTGAGCGCAGGAATTTCGTTGCTTTACGATTACCGCCTCAAACATGGCGGTTTAAAAGTTCCGACCGGGCGCGCACCGGAGAAATACACCCTTGCGGCTGAGCCAGCGGTCAATCCGAAACAAGTCGCGTCGCTCGAATCATTGAATCAGGAACGGCGTGCGGTGGTTAACAGCGTCGTGCCATCGGTCGTAGCGGTGAAGACATCAACCAAGCTCGCTATTCGGCGTGAATCTGGAATTGATCCGTTCGAATTCTTTTTTCCGAATCAGCGAAGATCTCGCAATCCACGCGACGAAGCGCTTGTGCAGAATTCACTCGGGTCGGGCGTCATCGTTACGAAGGAGGGCCATATCATCACCAACAATCACGTGGTGACCGACAGACAAGGCCGTCCCGTCGATCAAATTGAAGTGCAACTGAGCGATGGCCGAACCAAGAAGGCGCGTGTGGTGGGCGCCGATGATCAGGTGGATCTCGCCGTGCTCAAAATCGATGAGCCGGGTGTCAAACCGCTCAAGCTTGCCGATTCTGACATGGTGCAGCCCGGAGATTTTGTTCTGGCGATTGGTAATCCGCTTGGGTTCGAGGAAACCGTAACCGACGGGATCATTAGTTCGAAAGGACGGCCCAATCGCAGCGATGCTTTCGCTGGTCTGCTGCAGACCAATGCGGCAATTAATCCGGGGAACAGTGGCGGTCCGCTGATCAACATTAGAGGTGAGGTGATTGGGATTAACACGGCGATCGCCTCAACCACCGGCGGCTCGCAGGGACTGGGTTTTGCCATTCCGTCGAATACAGTTCATATGGCGCTGGAAAGCTTGCTGAAGCAGGGACGGATCATACGCGGGTATCTTGGTATTCAGACAGGGCCGTTGCAGCGTGGCGTTGGCGATTCGGATTCAGAAGGTGTGACCGTGGGCGAAGTCGTCTCCGGGTCACCGGCGGAACAGGCGGGCTTGCAACCGGGCGATGTGATCCAAAAGTTCGGCGGACACGAGGTGCAGAATCTTAGGGCGCTTCGCACGTTGGTTGCCCAGGCGCCATTGGATAAGCAGGTCGAGCTTCAAATTGTCCGAAACGGCAAACCGTTGACGCTAAAAACCCAGATTAAAGAGCAACCAGTCGATTACGAAAGCGCGCGCGTTCTACCTCGCGGAAGACAGACACAGCCGCAAGGCGCACAACAGCCTAACGACCAGGAAACAGCTGACAGTCCACTGGCATCAATTCACGTAGACACACTAACTCCGGAAATAGCGCGCCAGCTTGATCTGCCTGCGAATGTCAAAGGGGTCTTGGTCACCGATGTCGATCCTGACAGCGGCATCGCAGAATTGCAGAAAGGCGACGTGATTGAAGAAATCAATCAACAGCCTGTCACCTCAGTTTCCGATTACAACAAGATCGTCGGAGCTCTCGACCCGAATCAGCGGCAGGTTTTATCTGTGTGTCGCCATCGGGTGCGATCGTTCCTGCTTTTGCGACCGCAATAGTTGGTAGGGACGCCGCGCTGCGGCGTCCGGACATCGCAGCGCGCTGTCCCTACCATTCGACGCGCTCACGGACGCAACGCACCGTCAGCACGCAACTGCGTGACGACGGCACACTCCCGAAAGCATTTCCCAAAGCGCGTCGAGGACGCGATTCACAGATGCTCGCACGAATTCGAAATTCTCCTTGTCAACCTGTTCGCCCAAAAGTTTTTGCTCTGCGGCAGAGTGTTCGCGGTCGGCTGCGATATGAACGCTGAAGTATTCGTAATGTTTGGGATCAGCGAAGCCGTAATGTTTTTTAAGCCCATCGATTTTGGATTCGCAGATCGCCGGGATCTGACTTTCGTACGCGTAAAGCGCAGCCAGAGCTTCAGCGGTTGATCCATCGCGGCAGACCGATCGGAAAGTGTCGACCAGGTTTTTTGTTTCAGGCCATTTCTCTGAGTTTTGCGCGTGTTGGGCACAAACGCCGAGACCTTCCGCAAAGGTTAGCCAAAGCTCGGGATGATTTGGTGAGCCAGCCTCCTCATCGATCAGATTGTTGAGCAATTCCCTTCGTGTCGATTGATCATCGCAATTTGCGTGGATCGCCGAGAGATAGGTAGGAAACGCAGCAACGTGCTGGTAATACTGCCGCGCATAATCCGCGAGGGCCTCTCTGCTCAGTTCACCTCGCGTCCACGCGAGATAGAACGGATGTTTTAAAAGGTGTTTCGCTGCAATGTCATTATCGATTTCGGCGAGATATTGATTCATAAACTTTGTCTCCGCAGATTACGCAGATTGAAGCAATCTGATTTTGTTTAATCGGTTATTCGCGGAACCTGTGGATCATTTTCATGCTGTTTGCAAAATGTGTTTAATACCGCGAATCGGAATGAGCACCCAGTTTGGGCGATTGTTTAGTTCGTAACCGATTTCGTAAACGGCTTTGTCGAGCAGGTACGCTTCGAGCATCACTTGGAGATCATCGCTGTTTGTGGGGATGAATACCGCGCCGGTGGTCGTTTTTAGATAGCTTTGCAAAAACATGCTGCTCGTCTGGCGATACCAAAGATCAGCCCAACGCTCAAGGAACGGCACGTCCTCTTTGCGCATGGCCTGCTGCCAGAGGGCGGCGTACGCGGCATATTGGAACGAGCGCATCATGCCGGCGACGTCGCGCAGCGCGGACCGTTTCATTTTACGGTCGCTCAAAGGACGCGCAGGTTCTCCTTCGAAATCAAGAATGACGAAATCTTTTCCGGTATAAACGAGTTGCCCCAGATGATAGTCGCCGTGAATCCGGATTTTCGCTGCGTTCGTTCGACGATCGAGTAGCCGTTTTTCGCGTGCTAATATTTCTTTTTCCGCAGCGAGCACTTCGCGCGCTTCGCTTCGGAATTTCGCAGGGACGTCCGACAACTTCTTCTCCAAAGACGTAAACGCGCGGCGCAGAGACGTCCGCATGCTTTGATAAACGGAACGCTGTGCCATGGCGTTGAACGGCTCCGGCGCGAAAGCGGGATCGTCTTTGCTCGATGACAGTGCCAGATGCAGTTCGCCTGTCCGCTGTCCCAGCAGCTTGACCTTCTCAGGATACACGCCGCCAACCAGTTCATCGAGAAGAACACCGGGCGGCGCGGTTTCACTCTGAAAATCGCCTTTACGCTCCAACACGCGCTCGTAGTAGCGACCGAGGGCGTCGACGGTGAGTGTCCAGACGTCGCCTTCATTAGCGATCGCGCGTTGCAGGAGACAAACAACCGTCGGGTCGGCCTTTGGCCGCCGATATTCGAGTGCTCCGACGAAAGCTGGCACGTTTGGAAAATCGGTTTTCTCAGTCAGGAATCGCGTGATTTCCACGTCAGGGTTCACACCGTCCTCGAGTTTCCGATACAGTTTCAGGAAAAATTTATTATCAAAGAGCATTGAAGAGTTGCTCTGCTCCGCGCTGAGGACATGCGAGTTAGCGGAGACGTCAACGTGTTGCGACTCGAAACCCGAAGTTGTGAACCCCACAAATTGTCCCGCCTGGGCGTCCACTGTGCGACGCCGCACAATTGCGTCGAATAATTGCGAACGAAACGTCCCGTCCCAAATAGCGTCGCAGAGGATGGCGCCATTCTTTCGTCCGAAATGCGCTACGATCGCCTGCGATGCGTTTTGCGAAATAGACTGCGCGGTTTCGCCCTCGGCGATCTTTACAGGTATGGCGTACCTTTCGGTGGGAGCATCCAGATAATTCACGTCGATGAACCAGAGTCGGCCACCATCAGCATCAACCGAAAAAGCGAGCTGCTCCGTCACTTTTAGGTCTCGAAACGTGCGCGCTTTGGAACCGAACCAGCGAGAATTCTGAATATGATTTGGAAGAACGTCGCGCTCAAGCTGTTCTCGCTGGCTGTTGCCAAGCAGAACGTCCAACTGAGCTGATGCCTTGATGGTTGGGACAACATGTTTCTTCGATGCACGGCGCGCATCGATCGGCGCTTGCAGGACGAACCAGTAATAGGCGTGCGGACCGAGTGTGATGACGTAGTGCGTCTTCCTGATCGGCCGAAATAGATTGCGGCTAAAAACTTCCATCGGCACGCAGCCAGCGAAGCGCGAGAGATCCAGCTCGGCGGACTGCGAGAAGCGCGAAAGATTTGCAACGATCACGATCGTCTCGTTGTCAAAGCGGCGAAGGAACGCCAGTACCTTGGGGTTATCTGGATTCAAAAACTCGAGAGATCCGCGTGAGAATGCTTTGAAGTTTTTCCTCATCGCGATCACGCGGCGTGTCCACCACAACAGTGACGACAGATTTTTCTGCTGGTTCTCGACGTTAACTGCTTCGTAGTGATACTCGGGATCAATGGTTATCGGCAGATAAAGCTGCTGCGGATTCGCTCTTGAAAATCCCGCGTTGCGGTCCGGGCTCCATTGCATCGGCGTGCGGCAACCGTTGCGATCGCCGAGGTAAAAATTGTCACCCATGCCGATCTCATCGCCGTAGTAGATGATCGGTGTGCCGGGCATGGAGAACAGCAGCGTATTGAGCAGCTCAATTTTTCGGCGGTTATTCGCGAGCAGCGGACCGAGCCGGCGACGGATGCCGAGGTTGATACGCGCGTGCGGATCGGTCGCGTAAACGCGATACATGTAGTCGCGCTCCTCGTCGGTGACCATTTCCAGCGTGAGCTCGTCATGATTCCGTAGAAACATTGCCCACTGACAATTCTCCGGGATCGCCGGCGTTTGTTCCATGATGTCGATAATCGGAAACCGATCTTCCATCTGGAGCGCCATGAACATGCGCGGCATAAGCGGGAAATGAAAATTCATGTGCGCCTCGTCTCCCTTTCCAAAATATGCCGCCGCGTCCTCCGGCCACTGATTAGCCTCTGAAAGCAGCATTCGATTCGGGAATTTCGCATCCACGTGCGCGCGAAGTTCCTGAAGATACTTGTGCGTCTCGGGAAGATTCTCGCAATTGGTGTCTTCCCGTTCGTAAAGATAGGGGATGGCGTCGAGCCGAAGTCCGTCCACACCCATCGACAGCCAGAAATCGCAGACCTTCTTCACGGCGTCGTGCACTGCTGGATTGTCGAAATTCAGGTCCGGCTGATGCGAATAAAATCGATGCCAGTAGTACGCTTTTGCTAAGGGGTCCCACGCCCAGTTCGATGTCTCGAAGTCTTTAAAAATAATTCGGGCGTCCTTGTATTTTTCCGGCGTTTCGCTCCAGACGTAAAAGCCCTTGTAGGCGAGATCATCACTGGGAATTGCGATGTCAATCGCTTCAGATGCTGGTCGACCGGAGTTATCAACTCCAGTTGCAGCAACGGCGCGCCGCGATTTTTGAAACCACGGATTTTGATCGGACGTGTGATTGATCACCAGTTCAGTGATTACGCGCAGATTTCGTTCATGCGCGGCGTCGAGAAACGCCCTGAAATCGTCTAGCGTGCCAAAATTCGGGTTTACATCAAAATAATCGGCAATGTCGTAGCCGTCGTCGCGCATCGGAGATGGATAAAACGGCAGCAACCAGATCGCCGTGACGCCAAGTTCCTGCAGATAGTCCAGTTTCTGCATGAGCCCCCGAAAGTCCCCCATGCCGTCGCCATCACTGTCGCAAAATGTCTTAACGTGTAGCTCGTAGATGATGGCATCCTTGAACCAAAGCGGGTCGACGTTTGTATTGATATCCCCCTGTGCCATGGATTAACTCTTGACGCACGAAACGTGCAGCGCAATTGATCGATTTTGCATTTTCGAAAGCAATGCGTCCGTTACGCTTAACACACTCGATTCCCGTATCAGTACTCGGTCCCTTTTGACGGCAGTTTTTATTACTCATGGAACGTCCTGAACTAACTTCTTCTAACAGAGGGAAGAAACGCGGCCGAACGGCACATTCGCCGGCGGGAGCACACACGATCGCTCCGCCACTTGAACCCGGAGCGCCCAGCGACTCCGAGTTGATGAAAGGCATCCAGGAAGGCGACGCAGATGCGCTGTCTCAGCTCTACGATCGCTATAACGGCATTCTAAAGGCGCTGATCCTGCGGGTCATTCACAACGAGGCTGAGGCCGACGATCTTTTGCAGGAGATTTTCATGGAGATCTGGAACCAGGCGAAAAATTTTTCGGAGCAAAAGGGCAAGCCGCTCGGCTGGATGGTGACACTCGCCCGGCGAAGGGCCATCGATGGGTTACGCAAGAAACAAGCTTACGCGCGCGCGGAGGAACGCCTGCAAAATGAAACGGAACAGCAGCCAGACGCATGGGTGCATAACGCCACCGAAGAAGAAATTGTATTGGGCGACACACGTGTGCTGATCCGCAAGGTCATCAGCAGCCTGCCACCGGCCCAGCAACAGGCAATCGACCTCGCATTTTTCAGAGGCATGAGCCAGCGCGAAATCGCAGCCAAAACGAATACCCCATTGGGTACCGTAAAGACGCGGCTTGAATTGGGCCTCAAAAAAATATATGACGGCCTGAAGGACCTGAAAGATGAACTTTGAGCAGTTTCAAAATCAGTCCCGACTTTACGTGATCGGCGCGCTCGAGGCGGAAGAACTCGAAGAATTCGAGCAAGCCCGGGAGGAATTCGGCAAAAAAGCCGAAGACTTCATCAGCAAATGCTATGCGTTGCATGAAGCGTTCGCGCTGAGCCTGCGTCCGGCGAAGTCGTCCGACGCAATCAAGGAACGCCTCATGGCCATGGTAAAGGCGAAGAAGCAATCTTGATTACTGCCCCTTTTCAGCAGTCCAGCTCCCGGAGGATAAATTCCTGCAAAAAGCCGTAGAAGTTAACCTGGAATAAGCTCAGGTCGCGGCGGGATCCGATCGGGGAACGAAGGTGATCGCTAAGTTCCAGTTCGGTAAAATTGTTTTTTGCAGCGATGACGAGCCGAGCCTGATTGAGCGCGCTCAACCACGCCTCGGAATGCTTGGTCGGAATTCGCAGAGTGCGGTTTGCGAGACTTTGTTCGGTTCCATTTAGTTGTTTCAGGTCGGCTCCCACGGTCTCGGTGGCAGTCTGAAATAAACGGCGCAATTCAGGTTGAACATACATCTTCCACTCGGCGCACATTTCCGGTTCCTTACCATTCACCGGCGGGCTGAAGATACGCTGCTCGGCAGCAGGCGCGCCTTCCGGGTTGGCGCTTGAAGGGATTTGCCGAAGCAGTTCGGCAAGAAACGGATCAAGTTCGGAGATTTCGATCTGGTTCTTGCGCCGGCAAATCTCCATGACTAGGAAACTTTCTCAATTGTCGCGAGTAAAAGGTATCCGTGCAGTTGCTGCACATAAAGTTCGGCTCGTTCGCGCATGCCGCTCCATAAAACCGAACGTCCTTTTTGGTGCACTTCTAACATGTGTCTCTCCGCCTTGTCTCGTGGATAACCGAAGACGCGCTGGAAAACCATCGTCACATAGCTCATCAAATTCACCGGATCATTGTGGACTACCACGTGCCACGGCAGATCGAGTTCCTCTTCCGTATGCGTTTCTTTTTCAATCGTCGGCACGCCGACGTTAGATGGCCCCGCATTCGTTGGACGCGGGATTCCGGGAGCTAGAGGGAGCGCCACTTCTGTTGCAAGTGGCTTCGCGATCATAAAAAATGCTAACATACGTGGCTGTCACTTCAAACCTGAGGAAGCTCCAAATCCAAAAGGGCTAACGGCGTTCGCTGCTTGGAATGAAAAGATCCAGAGATGTTTCGCTTCGCTCAACATGACAATGCAGAGCGCAGAATTCTCTCCTGCGCTTTCTTCATCTTGTCCGTCTCAGCTCGCGTCTGATCGTCGAACCCGTGCAAATGTAAAACCCCATGGACAATGTACAGCTTTATTTCGCGCAGGAGCGAATTTTCAAACGCGCGAGCGTGACGTCGTGCAGTGTCGACACTGATAAAAATTTCGCCGTGTTGAAAAGTTAGTACGTCAGTCGGCCCCGACTGTCCGAGAAATTTCCGATGCAAAAGCGACATGCGCCGATCTGAAATGAACCAAATGAAAATTTCGCTCAGCTTGCGCAAGTCAGTTCGCCTTCGCTGGTGTAGCTGCAAACAATGCTGCACCGCTTTCTCTGAGAATCTTTCGAGTTCGACAACGTTGACTGAGATTTTTCGCTGCAAATTCCGCACAGTGATTTCCGGAACTGTCATTGTAGAAGACGCGAAGAATCTCTAATCGCGAACGGAACGTAATCACAGATGTTTCGCTTCGCTCAACATGACATTGCTTTTAGGCCGGCGGCCTTTGTTCCGACTGAAAATTACGCGTGATCAAACGTGCACCCTTGTCGAAGGTTAAATACGCCCACGCCCATTGAAGGAGCACGAGGAGCCGATTGCGGAAGCCGACAAGGAAGATGATGTGCACAAATAACCATGTCAGCCAGGCAGGAAGACCGCTGAGATGAAAAAACTTTAGGTCCGCAACGGCCTTATTCCTGCCGATCGTAGCCATGCTTCCCTTATCAAAATACCGAAATGGCTTTGGCTTTTCGCCGTGTATCATTCGCAAAATATTGCGAGCTGCGTGGCGCCCCTGTTGCATCGCCACGGGCGAGACTCCAGGCAGGGGCTCTCCGGTTTGATGCGAAAAATTGGCCAGGTCGCCAATAACCTGCACTTCCGGATGTCCCGGAATGGTGAGATCGTCGTTCACAACAACCCGGCCAACACGGTCAACTGGTGCGATAAGGGTTTTCCCCACGACCGAGGCAGTATTACCAGCCGCCCAAATCTTCACGTGGCACGCAATGAATTCGCCGTTCAATTGCACGCCGGATTCGGTGATGTCCGTTGCTCGTGAATCCGTGCGCACGTCCACGCCCAATGCGACCAATTGCTTTCGCGCGCTTTCGGACAAATCTGGCGGATACGCGGCCAGCAGGCGTGGGGCACCTTCGATAAGAATCACGCGTGCCTTCGATGGGTCGATATGCCGAAAGTCTCTCGCCAGTGTGTATCGCGAGATCTCAGCGATCGCACCGGCCATTTCAACGCCAGTTGGCCCACCGCCGATAACAACGAATGTCATCGCCGCTTTGCGCGCTGCTTCGTCTGTTGTTTTTTCAGCAAATTCGAATGCTAAAAGAATTCGCCGCCGTAGCTCAACTGCGTCTTCGAGGCTTTTTAGTCCCGGCGCGAGTTTTTCCCATTCATCATGTCCAAAGTAGGAGTGCCGTGCGCCGGTAGCGAGAATGAGATAGTCGTAATCGAATACCCGATCTTTTGTTTTTACTTTTCTGGCTTCTACATCCACGGATTCCACTTCTGCGAGGACGACTTCGACGTTCTTGCATTTGCTCAAAATTGCGCGGACCGGAGCGGCAATGTCCGCGGGCGAGAGCGCCGCTGTTGCCACCTGATACAGTAACGGCTGAAACAGATGGTAATTCGTTCGGTCGATTAGCGTCAGGCGCACATCCTTGCAGGCAAGCTTCTTCGCCGCCTCAAGGCCGCCGAAGCCTGCACCAATAATTATCACCTGAGGCGGTTTTCGTGATGGAGATTCCATCGCGCGAATTGTACCGCGTTTGACGCGCTCGCGCCAGCAACCCTACTTCGGCGTCTGACACAGACGCGCTGCAACAAAAGGGTTTGTCATTGCGCCTGGCCGAATTAACTTCCCCGCCGTATGCCGAAGTCAGTTGCACGTAGCAAAACGCGAAAAGCAGTGGCAAAACGCTTCAAGATCACTGCCCGTGGAAAAGTCTTGAGATCGCGTTCCTCGCGACGCCATTTGTTGTCGAGTAAAAGCGCGAAGCGCAAGCGCCGGTTGGGCAAAGCGGCGCGCGTCGACAAGACAGATATGGCGCGAGTAAAGGCAAATCTTCCTTTCGGCTGATCGTAGGACGGCGCGCTGCGCGGTCCATACGCCGCATCGCGGCGTCCCTACCTCTAGTAACGAAAGTCCGGCGGCGATGCGATCTCTCCTGTTGCACCCTGTGTTCGGATCGTCGTATTCGTGCTCGTAGTCGTCACGCCGTACCACTGCCGCGCCGCTTCCAACGAATCAGGCGCAGGCTCGGGGCTGTAAAGGTCACGCCGATTGACAAGCGTTGTACAGGACGTGGCAGCGACGGAAATAGAAACAAGCAACAAGAACGAGAAACATTTCACGCGCTCGATGCAAACAGACGCACAGTACGCTGTCAATACGCTGATCTTGTACCGCCGAGATCACGCTGAGTTTTTGAGTTGCGCATGTCTCTGGTGCGAGGAAATTTCCGCTCCGTCAGGGGCTATGGATTGAGGACTTACAAATCCCGCCAGGGCAGGAATGCAGCAACGGTAGTATGATCCTCCTTGCCGTAGTTCTCTGGCGGGCTTCTTTTTTGAAGTCAGCGTCACTGCGCCTGCACTTCCGGTGATTCGCAATGAAACTCCTCAAGATCAAAACAACGCGCTTCTCCCAGATAATCGAAAAATGCGGTAAGCCGCAGGTTTACACGCTGTGGCAGAAGCCGTCCACTGACCGCCACCTGCAGGCGCAGATCAAGAAAAGCCGAGTGATGACAATCCTGAAGAGCGACAGCGGAACCGATTTCGGGATCGTCGGCTTTAAGGAAAATAAGGAGGCGCGATATCTAGTCTTTCCAAAATCGCTAAAGCGCTTTGCTGAAAAGCGCATCATCGGAATCGATTGGGCGCTTGTGAGCGAGTAAGTAGCGCGATTCTCCCGCGCGCGCCGGCGGGCGTGGACGCTTGCGTGACGTTATCCCGGCGGCCATGCCAGTGCGCGTTTCCCAAGCAAATGCACATGCAGATGGGGCACGCTTTCACCTGCATCAGGTCCGCAGTTGATCACCACTCTGTACCCACTGGAAAGCTCCAACTCCTTCGCCAGATCACGCGCAACCAGAAGCAATTTACCGAGCAGCCCGGCATCCTCATCGGTCGCATCGGCAAGCCGGGAAACAGCTTTTTTGGGCACGATCAGGACATGCACTGGCGCTTGGGGATCGACGTCATGAAACGCAATCGCGTCCTCGTCTTCCCAGACGATTTTGGCCGGAATTTGGCGCTCGATGATTTTCTCGAAAATCGTCATGAGCCGTAGCGTTTCATTAGCGCAGCGAACAATCAAGCCGTGTCCGATCGCTAGCTAACGCCAGCTTTTCGCGAACGAAGCAGACAATCTCCTCGCGCAACGCGTCGCAGGCACGCGTCCACGTTTTCGTGCCGCGGAGATGCTTCACACAAAATTGCAGTGACGAAAGGCGAAGGTTGTCAGCGCCGGCTGCGATCAAGGCGTCGATGCGCTTCTCCAACAGACCGAAAAATGCAAGCTCGTAGCCAGCACCGGCACAATAAGCAACTTCCACCAACGAAATGGAAACGGGCGGCGGTGCGGGCGTGAAGTGCCGACAAATCTCCTTATATCCAATCGCCTCCAACACATCTCGCACCGTTTGCGACAACTGATTGAAACCGACGACGTTTTCGTCATTTCTCAGGTGCAGATAAAAGGCAATGCTTTCCGTCACATGTTCGGTGAGCCACCAACCGGGGTAACCGGCCTGGTCAGCAGCGCGCGTGAGCGCCGCGTGAAGCCAGTCGCGGTTGAACTCGAAGAGTTGTCCCGAGGTTGTCCGGAGATATGGAAATTCTTCCTTAAACGCGACCATGATTTTTGAGTGCGCCCTCGCGCGAACGGCGGGCAATGTTCGCATTCTCTTTCGTTGTCTCAGGAGGAAACAATTCCCGCTGAAGCGCGTTTGGTTTTATTCGCCGGCCCAACGTGTGGATGGCATCGACGAATTGGTCGACGTCCTGAAAGCGCTGGTAAACCGACGCGTAACGCAAGTAAGCGACCTCATCGATCGCGCGCAGTTTCTCGAGCACCCGGACGCCGATCAGTGACGAGGGAACTTCGCGTCCGCTAGTCTCGAGTTCGTGCACGATTTCATCCACCATGTTCTCTAACGTGAGCAGACTCGTGGAACGCTTCTCGAAGGCTTTGGCGATGCTGGCGGCAAGTTTGCGACGGTCAAACGGCTCATGCGTTCTGTTGGTTTTGATGACGCGCAGATCCGAACGCTCGACCTCTTCGTAGGTGGTGTAACGGTATTTGCACTTTAGACACTGGCGGCGACGACGGATGCTGGAACCGTCGCGCGATTGACGGGAATCGATGACTTTATCGTCACGCGACCCGCATTTGGGGCAACGCATAGTGTCTGAGGCTAATTACCACACTATAAATTGTGGCGTCAATGTTTCCTTTCAATTTAGGACGAAAAACACTGAACGCTGCATGTATTAACCACGATGCGAATTCAATTCGAAGTTGGATGTTCGACGGCAATGATATAGCGGTAGCGCCAGCAAGCCACTCGCAATTCCATGCATAATCAAGGAACACGCACCGCAAGCTATGGCCCGTGGTTAGTCGGTCTTGGTGCTGCGCTGTGGGGAACGGAAAGCGCGTGGCGCATCCCACTCAACGAACTGTTCGACGCAAAGGTAATCGTTTTTTGGGAACACGTCTTCATTCTGGTCATGTTCCTGCCGATCCTGATCTCGCGACTGGACGAAATCCCAAGAGTGCGTGCGCGCACATGGGGTTTTTTGATTTTCTCTGGCTTTGCCGGCTCCGCCGTGGGCACGGTCTTTTTCACGCTGGCGCTGAAGTACGGCAATCCAACGGTGGTAAATGTCGTCCTGAACATTCAGCCCGTGATATCAACGCTCGGCGCGTTTTTTCTTTTCGGTGATCGCCTTGGTAGCCAGTTCTTCCTTTACGCTGGCATCGCAATTGTCGCAGGCGTGTTTGTGTCGGTTGCGTATCCGACTGAAATCGGAGTTTCATTTGAGCGTGCGGGCCTCAACGTGGGCACTGGATACGCGCTGATCTGCGCGTTGTTTTGGGGTCTTTCCACGGTCGCTGGACGCGGTGTGATGGTTGGCATGTCGCTGCGACTCGCATCCAGCCTGCGCATCGTAATCGGACTCGCTTGCATGACGCTTATTCTCCTATTCTACGGAAAACTGAATGGTGCGGCGCTTTGGCCCGAAAGCGCGCAAGCGCATCCAATGAAGGCCATCGTGTTGTTGCTTTTCCTCGCGTCGATTTCAGGCGGGGTTCCGCTCCTGTTTTATTTTCAAGGACTGCATCTCACCCGCGCATCTACAGCCGGCTACTTTGAAATGATGCAAACGCTTGCTGCAGTTTGCATCACGTGGGGTTTTTTCCACGCCAGTCTTCACCCGCATCAGGTAATCGCGGCGGTCGTTTTGATTGCGGCGGTGGCGATGGTGCACCATATCCAACAACAGGTCGAACGTCATAACTGATCGCGCACCAAATGAAACTCACCCGCTGGCTCGTAATCGTTTGCATTGTCTGTCTGCTGGTTTACGGCGCGTCGCCTTACTATTCATTTTGGCGATTCACTTCGGCGATTCGATCGCGCGATGCCCCAGCCATAAGTAAGCGCGTTGATTTCCCTGCGGTCCGCGGTTCCCTGAAGAAGCAACTGGTGGCGCGTTTCGCAAACCGGACGAGCAGTCACAAGCGATGGAGTAATCTTGGCCCAACTCTCATCGATGCCATTATAGACGCTTACGTCACGCCTGACGGAATCGCGGCGTTGCTGTCGAATCCCGAAACGCTGAAGAACTTGAAAGCGCCGCGAGAGTTCCATTTCGAACTCGGCAAAAACGAAGACTTATCGAAAGTGAAATACGCCTTCTTTACCGGGCCGGGCACTTTTGTCGTCGATCGTGATGGAATCAAGCTTCGTTTCCGTTTCACAGGCGTAGGCTGGCAGCTTTATGACGTCGACCTCAGTTTAGTCGATGCGACGCCTTGATTCCCAACATGGAATCGCGGAATGGTTCCGTCGCTTGCGACGCACCTTCTTACACGACGTTAAACTTGCGTACCGGCGTTGGCAGCACTCCGTGTTTGGCGCAAAGATTTGCGAAAGTCTGCAACGCTTGCTTCTCTCGAGTTCCAAAGCCGAATCGAAGATGCTCATTGTAGTACCGAACGAGAAATTCCGCTGGGATTTTCTGTGTGTTATCAGCGGCGTCTGACACGATGACTTCGATCTCGGCAAGATTTTCGTCTCGCAATTCGCGTAGCCGTCGAGCCATCGACTCAGCATCTGGGACCTCGGGCCGGATCAGCCAGAGCGCATAAACAAATGGAAGCGCGGTAAGTTTCTTCCATTGCTCACCAAGATCCCAGAATTCAAATGCATCACCGTGGTTTTGCCGGAACCTAATTGCTTGGTCGCCGATGATGAGGCGGGCGCGAGATGATTCTGCGCTCTCTGAACTGCTGCCGATCAAGCGAGGCGTCAATCCAAGCTCCGCCAGAAGACAACGCAAGAGGTTGACCGCAGTCGTGGATGCCGGATCGAGTTCGATTTCCTCGATGTCCGAGAACTCGCCACGATGCGCCACTATTACGCTGTAAACCGGGCCGTCGGACGAAATGGAAACGTCGTCAACGATTCGATAGATCGGGTTGCGCAGAAACTCGAAACTCGAAACAAGCGCAACATCGAATTGGCCTTCCGCGAGTCGCTGACACAAAGCGGACGGATGGTCGAACTCAACATTGCCGGGCCAGCCGCGGATCAGCGGACGAGCGTTCAAATACTTAACGCAACCGACGTGGAGTGAGTTCAACGTGTGACCTGATCAACGCACAGTCTCCTGAGCGGCGCGAAGCGGAGCTCGAAGAATCCCGCGAAAATAGCTGTGAGTTTTGCAATGGGATTCCACGAGTTCGCTCTGAATGACAGCAGGTCTTACGCGCAGGCAAGTTCCGCAGGCGCTGCTTTCGTGCGTGTCTCGTCCGTTGAACCCGGCACAATATGCCGGTAGTGACTGTCGCGCTGGACAGGTTCGCGCCCAGCTTCGCGAATAGCGTGTTCAAGCGCGGCGATAGTCTGCTGCTGCGGAGTGGTAGCGCCGGCCATGTGGAAAATTTTTTCCTCCAGGATTGTTCCATGAAGATCGTCCACGCCATAACTCAGCGACACCTGCGCGAGAGGCAATCCGAGGCTGACCCAATACGCCGTCAGGTGGTCGATATTGTCCAGGTAAATACGGCTCACCGCGAGGTTGCGCAGTTGCTCGAAAGCGGAGGCGCGCTTGATGTCGGCAAGGATGTTATTGGATTGCGTCGGCTCGAACGCAAAAGGAACAAACCCGGTGAACCCGCCGGTTTCATCCTGCAGTTGCCGCAGTTGGCGCAGGTGATCAGCCCGTTGAGCAAGCGTTTCAATGTGTCCGTAAAGCATCGTGCACGTGCTGCGGCCGCCCGTTGAATGCCAGGTGCGATGCACGTCGAGCCATTCAGCCGCGGTTTCCTTGCCGCGACAGATTTGATCGCGTACGAAGGGATCGAAGATCTCGGCGCCGCCCCCAGTGATCGAACCAAGTCCGGCTTCACGCAGAAATTCCAGGGTATCTCGAATTGGCATCTTAAAGACTCGCTGGGCCAAGTGGCGGACTTCGATAGCGGTGAACGCCTTTATATGTAGCTGCGGATCAAGCCCGCGCAGTCTTCTCAAGAGATCGAGGTACCACTCCTTTTTCAAAGTCGGATGCAATCCGCCAACCATGTGCACCTCGGTGACCCCAAGCGGAAGCGCATCCGTCACGGCCTGAACAATTTCGTCAATTGCGTATTCGAATGCGTGCGCGTCGCGTTTCTTGGCGGCAAACGCGCAGAACTGGCAGGATAAAATGCAGATGTTTGAATAATTGATGTACCGATTGTGGATATAGGTCGCGTAATTGCTGTTCTTTCGCTCACGCATCACGTTGGCGATCATTCCCAGGGCGTTAAGATCATTCGCTCTATAAAGCATTAGAGCATCGGATTCAGAAATCCGGTGCTGCGCCTCGACCTTCTCCGCGATCGGTCGGAGTTCTTTCGGAATGAGCTGGTAGTTCATCGGCGGACTCTGTTAATCGCGCGTGAAGCATGCACAGAGCGTCCACCCGTTGCAACAAAAACGATGGCAGGAGGATTGTGGACGACCAAGTCACATTTTTCGGGCAAGTTTTGCCTTATACCAACGTCTAAATCACGATGTCTCAGAACGATCGAGGAAATCAGGCGAGATCGGAGGAAGATGCCGATGATGTGCGGCTGATGCAATT
>JBJMXF010000166.1:0-17449 GCA_045809725.1 Candidatus Udaeobacter sp.
TCGCTTTCATATTCGACATCGACGGCACCCTCGTCGATTCGAATGAATTGCACGTCGTTTCCTGGGACCGCGCCTTCAGACGGTTCGACAAACAATTTCCTCGCGAACAGTTACGCGCGCAGATCGGCAAAGGGTCCGACCAGTATTTACCCGAATTTCTTACGGCTGAGGAGATCAAACGTTTCGGCAAAGAACTGGATGAATACCGGTCCGAGCTCTTCAGAAACGAATATCTTCCAAAGGTCCGACCGTTCCCGGCGGTGCGTGAACTTTTTCAGCGCATTCACGAGGACAAAAAACGCATCGTGCTCGCCAGTTCCGGAAAAAAGGCGGACACCGACTATTATGTCGGCCTGCTGAAGATCGGCGATCTCATTGACGGCTGTGTATCGGGCGACGACGCCGACAATTCCAAACCCGCGCCGGATGTCTTTACCGCTTCATTGGAAAAGCTTGGCAATATTTCGCCTGCCGACGCTGTGACCATCGGCGACACAAGGTTCGACATTCAAGCCGCTCGAAAAGCCGGCCTGAAAACCGTTGCGTTTCTCTGCGGCGGCGCGCCAGAATCAGTGCTGCGTAAGGAGGGAGCAATCTTGATCTGCCGCGACCCAGCCGATTTTCTCGCCTACTACACCAGCTAACCCAATTATATCTCGGTCTTTCGCGCTGCGCTTAAACGCTGATCGTGATCAGCTTCCTCGATGCCTTCTTCGACCAATTTTTCGACGATGTTTTCGTCGTCTTCAGGTCGCACGGTTGGAGCTTTCTCGCCGGTCGATACCAGTGGCATTTGCCAATCGCGCCCTGGTTCTTCCCTCGTCGGGAGCTTCTCCGACTCTGATGTAGCGCCGGTCAGCTGCTCACGCGCGTAAGTTCTGTCGAGATCATTTGGCTTTGAGCGTCCCTCAGTGCGAGCGATCTCGCGTGCCCGCTCCTCGATCATCTGAGACGTCACCGTTCCCAATCCTTGGGTTCCAGAAAGGATCTTTCCACTGGGCGGCAATGCTTCATTCATAATGTGTATTTAGAGTTCGTATCGAGTGCGACTCGCGGTTGGCCTTGGAATCTAAATGCAGCTGTGTCGATCTCTTTGGCCGACTAGGCGTAAAAAAAGCGCCGCGCTTTTCGGCGGGGCGCTTTTGTTCGCGCAAATGACGCGTTAATCAACTTCGATAAAGTCCGGATCGCCCGCGCAGATCACGCGTTGCGTGTAAGTAAAACCATCCACGTCAACCGCGACCCAACAGCCATCCAGGAATACGAAGTATGAATTGCCAATCAACCGGAAATGGCTCGCACCGTATCGTTGCACGTAGAACTCTTTCGGATGCCGTCCAAGACTGAACATCTCGCTATGACGCGTTCTGAATTCGTCCTTGTTTACTGTCGTCGTCTGACTCGTGCCCGACCGCACATCAGATTGAGTCCCGCTTACATGCGTTCGATCGTTAACATTCGTTTGTCCACGTACATTGGTCCCAGCCTCAGGTTTTGTCTGTTTACTCGCATTGTGCGTGGAACGCATGTTCTTCCCGGTTGCCGGTGCAGTAGTTTGTGTCTCTTTCGTCTTTCCCTGCGTTGTCGTCTGCTGCTCGTCCGTTGTCTGGCCTAAGGCCATGAGCGGCAGCGCCGACGCAGCTATCGCTGTTAGTACATAGATCTTCATGTTTTATTCCTTTTCATGTACTTCGTATTTCCAACAATTTTTGGCCCCGATTTGGCTTAAATTTTAGTCAAAAATTCACCTCTGGGCAGAGTCTTACCGTCGCGATTTTTGCCTTCTATTTCGCGCCCCCATCGTACGTTTTCTGGATCCTTGATTAATCTCTCTTGATTCCAGTCATCGCGAAATCGATCCGTTTCAATTCCGCGCCAAGCAATTTCGCCTGATCGGCCGTGAGCTCGAGCAGCGGCGGCCGCAGCCTGACCCATTCCCGATCATCCGTGTAGAGCGCAATCGCCTGTTTCAACGCCGCGATCATCGATGGAAACTTCCTGCTGCTGAAAACTTCGCGCACGACGTTTAACCGCGCCTGTCGAGTACCGAGATCTACATCCGCTGAGACAGCGGATGCTGCAGTGTACAACTCACAAATCGCTGCGGGATTCACGTTTGCCGTCGCGGAGATGGTGCCCGCACCGCGATTGTGCAAATTTGCGAGGAGAAACGTTTCGCTGCCTGCAAATACGTCAAAGCGATTTGGCGCACGGGCGGGTTCTGCAAACGCGTCGAGAAAAACTTTAGTGTTATTCCAATCCCCGGAGCTGTCTTTCATCCCGGCGATCGCGTTTGGATAAGCTCTTAGAAGACGCTCGACCAATCCCGGTGTGATCTCGACCATCGCTACCGGCGGAATATGGTATAGATAAATCCGCAGGCGCGCATCGCCGACACGTTGCACCACTTCGCTGAAGTAACGGTACAGACCTTCCTCGCTGACGTCCTTGTAATAGAACGGCGGCAACATCAGCACACCGGCGCAGCCGTGTTGAACAGCATGTGTCGTGAGCGTGACTGTCGCGGTGAGCGAAGAGCAACCGGTGCCCGGCATCACGCGGGACGGATCGATGCCGGCTGCCACCAGCGCATCGAGTAACGAAATGCGCTCGCCTGTCGACATCGAGTTCGCCTCACTGGTCGTGCCAAATGGGGCCAGCCCGCAATTCTGCGAAAGCAACCAGCGGCAATGACTGATGAATCGTTCCTTGTCAGGCGCAAGATCGGCGGTGAATGGCGTCACTACGGGCGCGATCACACCCCGGATGCGTTTGCTCCCGGCAAGACCGTGGATTGCGGAAATGTCCAACACCCTAATTCTTCCTTCATCTGTAAGTTTTTCGAGCGCCAATACGTTGAATCATCAGTAATTTTTTACTCCGTTTCCCCGATTCGCCCGGTGTTTTGCTTCCCAAGTAAAGCGAGCTGGTATTTCCCCATCAGGGCGACGGAAGATCTCGCCAAACCCGAAGGGCGCGCAGCGGCGATTACTACTACGGCCTATCTACCTATTTACGGGTCCCGGTAAGCTATTGGCTTCATGGCATTTCAAGCAGTGCTTCCTGCCCTCGAGAAAGAGCGTTCCGTCGCAGAAACGGATCTCGACATTCTGGAGAGCTGGCCCTGATGCGTCGCCAGGTCGAGTTCACCATTAGCTGGGCAGCGATTGCGAAGCTTCTACTCGCGATCCTGGTGGCTTATTTGCTCGTTAGGCTATGGCCGTTGATAGAACTCTTGCTGCTGGCGTTGCTTATCGCCATTGCTTTCGATCCGCTCGTGCGTTGCACACGGAAACATCATTGGCCACATTGGGCCGCGGTACTATTGTCTGCCGTTATCTTGTTTGGGTTCGTCGCGTTGCTCGTCGTCATCCTGATCCCAACGTTCACAGGTCAGGGCGGGAACCTGATTCAAAGCTTGCCATCGCTGCGCGATCGCTGGGCGGCAATGTTGCCGCAGTCAGGAGCAGTTCGTGCAATCGCAAATCAGTTTCTGAGTTCTCCCGCCTTCGGCGATCCAGACGCGTTACTAAAACAGTTTTTTGCGATTCTGACCGTTGCGCTCAGCGGGGTGGTTCAGTTCTTCCTCGTCCTCATCGTAGCCATTTATTTGATCGCCGACGGACCACGCGTCTATTGCTGGCTCATCGCGTTCCTGCCTCGTGCCGACCGCCGGAAATTGGATAGCGCGGCAGCCGAGATTATCTCGGTCGTGGGTCACTATATTGTCGGCCAGTTTATCACTTCAGCGCTGTGTGGCTCGTATGCCTTTATTGTGCTGGCACTGTTGCATGTTCCGAACGCTGGTTTTCTTGCCATTGTCGCCGCCTTTTTCGATGTCCTCCCTCTTATTGGCTTTTTTCTTTTCACAATTCCAGCAATGGCAATGGCCTTGACGGTCTCCCCCGGCGCAGCGCTTCTCGTTGGGGCGCTTTACGGCGTTTACCATCTGATCGAAAACTATTTCATCGTGCCGAAGGTTTACGGTGACCGCCTGCGCCTCTCTACTCTCACCGTGCTGATCTCCTGTCTCGCTGCTGGAATACTCGCCGGTGTAATCGGCGTCATCATCGTGCTCCCGGTTGTTGCCTCATATCCGGTGCTCGAGCGGTACTGGCTGCGTGCCCATCTCGAGCCGGACACGATTGAGAGACACGGAGCGATTGAGAGGCAGGAACACGGCGCATCATGATGTTGTCCTATTCACGATTCGCAGTCGCCAGGTTACGTTAGATCATCAACGACAAACCTCATGTGAATGGTTACGCTTCGCGCGATAACGCTGAACAGAAGTTCAAAATGAAAGCTGTAAAAACGTGCATCGCTCTCGCCGCTGCCGCGGTTGTTATCGCGGCTAGCGCTATGAAGGTCGAGTCAACGCCAGCGGCTACAGCTGAACCGACATCCCAGCCGAAGCAATCAGCAATTGATTCCGCCGATCGACTCTTTCAGGCAGGAAAGTTTACCGAGGCTGGCAAGCTTTACTCGCAAGTTGTCGCTCAAAATCCCGAAGATTATTCCGCAATCCTCCAACTGGGTAGGATCGCGTTGCTTTCGAACAGACTCGATGACGCGCAGAAATGGCTGGAAACCGCAATCACCCTGCACCCCGAAAATGCCGATCCAAAAATCATGCTGGCGGAAGCGTTTTATCGGCGGGACGATTTTCAAAAAGCAGCCGCTGCGCTGAAAGGCATCGATGTAAGCAGCAACAAACTGGTTCGCGAGCAATACCCGACACTGAACGTTGCGATGTTCGAGAGTTTCAAGGGCCAGACGCCGTATGAATTGGAAGGCAATGGGACGAGCACGCGCTTAAAATTTGTGAAGACCGATCCACTGCCGTTGATCAATGTGCGCGTGAACGGCGGCAAGGGAGTCACCTTCTTTATCGATACCGGGGGTTCGGAGGTCACGCTCGACACGGACTTCGCGAAGGAACTTGGCGTCCCGCTGTTCGGGGCGGTGCAGGGCACCTTTTCCGGCGGGCAGCACGCTGAAGTCCAGCTCGGGCGCATCGAATCACTCACACTCGGCGAGTGGACCGTGAAAAACGTTCCGACTGCAATGCTTCCCTTGCGCCAACTTTCGGCAGGATTTGGCGTGAAACAAATCGACGGCGTCATTGGAACCACTTTGTTGTACCATTTCCTATCGACGATGGATTATCCGCGCGGCGAGCTGGTGCTCCGCCGGAAGACTGCCGAAACGTTGGACGAATTTACGCGATCGACAGGCAAGCGAGTCGCAGTTCATATCTGGATGGCCAGCGACCATTTCATGGTGGGCTGGGGTCGGGTGGAGACTCTTCCGCCCACGCTTCTCTTCGTTGACACAGGGCTGATGGGCGCGGGTGTTAAACTGGCGGAGTCAGCTATCAAGGAAGCCGGGATCAAGCTCGAGCAAAACAAGGCTGCTGAAGGCGCAGGCGGCGGCGGGAAATTAAAACTCGTGCCGTACACCGTGCATCAACTTTCCTTCGGCGACATAAAGGAAGAAAACGTCCAGGGTGTTTATGATGGGCCGTTTCCATGGGAAAACATGTTCGGTTTTCACCTCGCCGGTATGGTGGGCCACGAATTTTTCAAGCCTTACGCGGTCACCTTTGACTTTCAGAATATGCAGATTTTTCTGCAATAGAAGCGCTGGTGGTTCGCGAAATTTGCGGTGCAGACAACGTCTTACTGACCTCTTTGCATTAGATAGACGATCACTGATGGCCGTGTTTAACTCGTTAGGTGATGGCCAGTCGCAAAAAATTGTCGATGACCTTCGACGCGTGTTTGTGCCGTTGCCGCCATTGATGGCGAACGGATCGCCACGATGAACGCCTTTCGGGTGAATAGAATAGGTGTAACGCAAACTTGTAGTTACAACTCGCGCGCGTTGAACGTATCGCCCTGGCTGAGATCGCCTGTCTCGTATCCGCGTCGGAACCACCGCACGCGTTGTTCCGACGTGCCGTGGGTAAATGAATCGGGCACGACGTAACCGCGCGACCTTGCTTGGAGTCTGTCGTCGCCTACTGCGTTCGCCGCGCGTATTGCTTCCTCGATATCACCGGCTTCCACCACATGTTTGATTCGGTCGGCGTAGCGCGCCCAAACGCCGGCGAGAAAATCTGCCTGCAGCTCAAGCCGAACAGAGAGTCGATTAGATTCCGCCTCGCTGGCGCGACGGCGCGCTGCATCCACGCGATCGGTAATGCCGAACAGTTTCTGCACGTGATGTCCAACTTCATGAGCGATAACGTAGGCCTCTGCGAAATCGCCGCCCGCACCCAGGCGGTCCTGGAGTTGACGGAAAAAACCGAGATCAATGTAGACTTGTCGATCTTGGGGACAATAGAACGGACCGGTCGCGCCCCTGGCGAAGCCACAGCCGGACTGAATCAGGTCCGTAAATAGCACCAGCCTCGGCTCCTCGTACTTCCGGCCCATTTGACGGAAGACGTCGTTCCAAGCGTCTTCGGTATCAGCGAGAACAACCGCGACGAATTTCGATGCGTCATCCCGCGGCGCTTGAGTATTGATTTGCGCAGGCTGCGATACCTGCGCCTGCTGCTGCGCATCGAACAGCGCCTGAGGATCGCCGCCCAGCAGGAGATAAAGAACTACGAGAACGACGGTGCCAATTCCGCCACCCATAACGAGGCGTCCGCCGCCGGAGCCCCGAGCGTCTTCAACATTTTCGCTTTCTCTTTGCCCTTGCCAAAGCATCTATCTTGTATCGTTGCACGCGATGCACTTGCGCCTACTGAGTGCGGGGGATTGTCCGAGATCTGACATCTGACATCTGACACAGTAGACTTCCTCGTGAAGCCGTCGCTCACCGGAATCGTTTTGGAAGAACTGGCGGATTTTCTCCGCGACCGAGGCGTGTCGTCTTACCGCGCGAAACAGATTACCGACTGGATCTACAAAAAACGGGTCGCCTCTTTCGATGCGATGACCGATTTGCCTAACGAGTTGCGGGCTCAGCTCACAGCGGAATTTGACACACCGAACACAGAAGTCGTCCGCGTCCTCGGCTCAAAAGACACGACGCAAAAGTTTCTGTTCCGGTTACGCGACCAAAATCTGATCGAGTCGGTCCTCATTCCAGCGTCGCCCGCGCTTTATGGCGAAGCTTCAGATCGCCGGACAATTTGCGTTTCCAGCCAGGTGGGCTGCGCGTACGGCTGCAAATTTTGCGCGAGCGGATTGGAAGGCTTGACGCGCAACCTCGACGCAGCCGAGATGGTGCAACAGCTCATCGCTGTCGAAGAAAAGAGTGGAGAGAAAATCGATAATGTCGTGTTCATGGGGATGGGCGAGCCGCTCGCGAACCTGAAGAATCTTCTGCGCGCGATTCGCATCATCAATGCGCCCTGGGGTCTCGGTATAGGCGCCCGCCACATCACCGTCTCGACTAGCGGACTCGCGCCGCAAATTCGCGAGCTCGCCAACGAGCCGACGCAGTTTCGCCTCGCGCTTTCACTACACGGCGCAACCGACGACGTGCGCGGTCAGATCATGCCGGTTAATCGCAGGTATCCACTAAAAGTCTTACTCGAAGCTTGCGATTACTACGTGGCGAAAAAACGAAGGATCATGTTCGAGTACATTCTTATCGCTGGCATAAATGACACTGACGAGCAGGCCCGGGAGCTGGCGAAGATCGCGCGCCGTTTGTCGGCCAAGATTAATCTCATTCCATATAATACTGTAGAAGGCTTGGAATGGTCACGTCCCTCGCGCGCACGGCAGGAACAATTTCAATCCATCCTGCGGGAACACAGCGTGGTCGCCACCTTACGCCGCGAAAAGGGCCACGACATTGCCGCGGCCTGCGGTCAGTTACGGCTGCAAATGAAGCGAGCCGAACGTGAGGTTCGATTCTCTGATTGACCGCGAAACGGAAGGCTTCGCGCAGAAAAGCCGCCAGGGAATCATCCCCGGCGGCTTCTCAAAATCTCGTCTAATTTCTTCGGCGCGCCCCCGCAATGGCGCGTTACCACTCGCAAACTAGCTCATGCCCAGAGAGTCGAGGGTTGGCTCGTCGATTGCCGCTGTCTGCGCGAGTCCCTGTTCGCCCTGATAGGCGGTGAGCGCTTCCCGAGTCAACGGTCCAAGCAATCCATCCACCTCACCCTTATAATAGCCCATCTGTTGTAGCACGGCCTGAACGTCTGCGATCACTTTATCCGGCGGCTCAGCATGGCGACCGGCGTAGATCGGCCCGTCATAGGCGTAATATTGAGCTGAAGGGCTGTAACCCCATGCGGGGAACCAGTAGCCATTGTTGAAGAAGTAGTAACCGCCACCGATCAACTCCACACGGTTGTAATGCGAGTGATACCAGCCCTGATCGTGCCATTCCGGATGATAAGAGCGAAACACTTGATAGTGTTGACCCTGCCAGCGATCGCTTCCTTCAATCCGACGATTCTGGTTGAACGTAACTGGCGGAACCTGCTGAGGCTTTGGTTGCGCGCGGAAGTTAGCGTGCTGCGATTTGATCTGCTGCACCTGCTGCGGATCTGGCTTCTTCGCCTTGCCGCCAATGGTAGCCTGAGCATTTTGCCCTGCCTGCGGACCTGGCGAAGCTGCACCTGCGCCTCCGCCCGTTGCCGCCGCCGCCGCCGAGCCTGTAGGATTAGGAGTCAGCTTACCCTCGGCTTGGCCCTTCGTCCCCTTTCTTCGCTGCTCAACCCGCTGCTGCCGTGCAGTGGGCGTCGACGCGCCGGTTGATTCACCGGAAACGTTGGATTTAGGAGCAGCAGATTCCTGGTGCGTTGGAGTTTTGTGACCTTTTCCTGCAGCGTTCTCGTTTGTAGCTGCATGGCCGCCGGCACCGCCGTGCTGCTGCATGGACGCTGGCTGATTCGTGGCTCCATGTTGCTGCGCCGCCCCATGCTGTTGCGCCGCGCCGTGTTGTTGCGCCGCGCCGTGTCGCTGTGTCATTCCAGGATGCGTCGCGGGCTGCGGGCGCGGCTTGGGCTGTGGCTGGGCTGCGTGCGTTTTTTCCGGCGCCTGCTTGTTCTTTGTTGGTGATTGCTGTTGGACTGGCTGCTGGGCCAAAGCAGCTCCAGCTAGGGCCAGTGAACCGGCTATCAGTAAATTAGTAACTTTGTTCATAATCATGTTTGTCGTTGGACGTTCGCGATCTATTCAGGTTCTTCCTGGATTTTGCTCAGCCGCTCTGTAGCTGCCCGGGGTGGGCTCACCCTATCGCGGCATGGATCGCCTATCATAGTTCGTGCGATCACGCGTATCCGGTTCCCTCCGAACAAGAATTACAACTTCACCAGTGGCGCTGCCTGTACTTACTTTTAATTTGTCCTCCTAACTTTTCGTCGTGGCATCCATCAGCGCTTTGAAATTCGAAGCGAGTCAAAAGGGAAAAATTCAAGAAACTGGTCACCGAGGTGGCCACTATTATTGAAGGGGGCAAGATTTTATGAACTTATCCGTGGAAACAAAAGTGGCGATCGCAGTAGCAACAAGCTTCGTCGTCTTGATCGTCGGCGCCATGGCACAAGGATAGCGAACCTGCGGTGTCCGACATCGCGTCGGTAATTGTTTACTGCAGCCTTGCGATGTCGTCGGCGAGTAACATACTCGCGTTCGAGCTACTTAGTGCTGTTTAACTAATCTCTATACTGTGTCCTCTTGCTATGTGTCCGATTCGACACGTAGGCGCAGGGACTGCAAGCAAAAAGAGCCGCATGATGAATCATCACGCGGCTCTCAAAGCGACTGTTGGTAGTTATACTAAGCCCAAGGTGGCCAATGTCGGCTCATCGATTGCCGATGTTACCGCTAGGCCATTGTCAGCCTGGTAAGCTGCGATGGCTTCGCGGGTCATGGGTCCAAGGACGCCATCAATCGGTCCATCATAGTAACCGGCTCGCGCCAATTGTTCCTGGACATTGACGGTCACCTGGTCAGGCGGCAAGCCGTTGTAGGCGTAAATGGGACCATCGTATACGTAACTCACCGACGGGGCATAACCCCAGGCTGGGAACCAGTAGCCCGCGTTCCAGTAATACCAGCCGTTGTTTACGAACACGATCCGATCGTAGTGCCTTGTCCACCAATTCCGATCGTGCCATTGCCTGTGGTAATTGCGGAAGGGCGCATACCGCTGGCCGCGGAACGTCTCTCCACGCCAGTTATTGGTTATTCTTACGTTGCCTCCACGATAATAGGCAGCGTTCCCTGCCCGGTTGAATGCAACGTTTCGGTTTCGGTTAATTGCAACGTTGTTGCGCCGAAACTCATTGTCGTTGCGGAAACGATTGACGTCTGCGGTCCTTGTGCGGTCCACTGCGAGGTTTCGTTCACGATTCACGGCGACATTTCTGGTCCGGTTGACGGTGACGTTCCTGTCGCGATTCACCGCAATATCACGTCGCGCGCGAAATTCTTGGTTTCTTTGTAAGTTTCGGTCGCGCATCCGTTCGTTCCTGGCGAGGTTTCGTTCCCGAGCCGCGCGCAGTGCAGTGTTCTGTTTGACCACGGCACTTGAACGGGGGCGCGGATTAGGGTACGCCCGCTGCTGATGTTGCGCGGCCGAAAAGTTACGACGGGCCGGCATCATCCTGCCGGTGTTCGCCGGCCTCGCGGCATGAACAGTTGCTGTTCGCTGCTGCGGCCTTGATCGCTCAGGCTGTTTGTCCTTGGCCGCTTGCGCTCCTCCCGCTGTGAGCGCCAGCGCAAGGCTTCCAACGCATGCTGAATATAGAATTCGTTTCATATTTCCCTCCATGGTTTACCATTTTTTCATTTCGATCTTAGACAAGATCGCCAAACCAATTATTCAACACCGTTGATTATTGTCTGTTTCACGCTTTCTGGCCGTGTTAGTCGCCCCAACGAAACAGCGTCGCTGCAGTCGGTTATACGCAATGGACCTAAGGGATCAGCGACATGGAAGGTGTTGCAGTGCTCAGCGGACACATCAAAATTCATTTTGCTATGCGCTTAGACAACGCGCCCTACAGCGTAGCGCGATTGCACTGTAGGTAAGGCAGGGGGCCGCGAGTTATTTACTATTGCTTGATTGTTATTACTCATTGCATCGGCCGAAATTCGCGATGGCGAGACTTGCTGGGTAGACGCGAAGACGCGCGTGTTCCCCGAATGGAAACAGCGGCTATAGGAGTTTCTGCGGGCCGCAGTTGTTATTGAATTAACGCTTTGAACCGCGGGTGTTCGCGCAACACGTCCCAGGTTGGATCCAGCCGAATTTCATGCACGGTCAAGCCCGCCGGTGTTTGCACGGAGTGCTGCAAAAGATCGATTGCCTTTTCCAGTTCGCCCGTGATCGCGTAGATGCGCGCCATCGCAACTACCAGGACCGGCGCGTCCATCGCATCCTTTGATTCCGGCAGCAATTCTAACGCGCGATTCCCCTCGCGAATGGCATCCTCTTTTTGGCCCATGCCAGCGTAGATCAGGCCGATGAGCGAGTGGCGCGCCGAGTCCTGCGGACTCTCCTCCAGTGCTCGCTGCGCGATGCTCAACGCATGTTCGTATTCGGCGTGTGCTTTTTCCGCGTCCGGAATGAGGCGGTAAACTTGCGCCGCAAGAAAGGACTTCGGCAAGGGCGTGCTCGTCTGCCCATGAAGATTTTCGAGCGGACTGCGCCACAAAACATTTAGCGCTTCATCGAATTTGCGTTCAAAAAAACAGACGTTGAACCGGGCTAATGCCACCGTGCCGAATGACTCAAAATCCGGTGGAAGGCTCGCCAGCAAATTTTTCATCATGCTGAGGTCTCCTTTCCACTCCATCTCCACAGTGGCCCGAAGCGATTTCGCTTCGAAGGAGTTTGGGACGAGAGCAACCGCGCGATCGAAAGCCTTTGCGGCTGCAGGAAAATCGCGAACCGCTTGGTAGGTTAGCGCAAGGTTTTCAATAATGATCGGGTCACCTGGACTAAGCGATGCTGCTTTCTCATAATCTGCGATCGACTGTTTCCATTTGCCCTGTCGGCGTTCGATTGAAGCGATTGCGAGAAAAACGCTCGGGTCGTTAGGCAGTCCGCTGCGCGCAATCTCAAATTCGCCGAGCGCTCGCGCGTAATCGCGATCTCCGTAGTACGCCACGTATCCGGCTGCAAGGTGGGATTCCGGTGCATCCGGTTGGAGGCGCATTGCCTCCGTCGCTGCCCTCCTCGCCTTCGATAGCCGGTCCGGCGTTGGATCAAAAAGGTAATAAATCCAGCTTTCAATGTGCGCGAGGCGAGCGAATGCGAGCGCGAAGGATGGATCCAGTTGCGTGGCTTTTTCGTAAAGCTGTTCGGCGCGGCGAAGCGTCTCGAGCGTTTCCTCCGGCCGGCTGTACATGGCGTGAGCTTGCAAGTAGAGCTGGTAAGCTTCGCCATTCGTCGTCGGGCGCTCTTTGATGCGATTGACTTCGTTGGTGGAAAGTTTCGCTTTGAGTTGATTTGCGATCTCCTGCGCAAGCGCGCTTTGGATTGCGAACGTGTCGGTAAGATCGCGATCGTATTCCTGCGCCCAAATGTGACGGTCGTGCAGCGCATCGATCAGTTGCACCACCAGACGCACACGATTACCGGACCGGCGCACGCTGCCCTCCAGCACTGTCGAGACCCCCAGTTCCTGCGCGATTTCGCGAATGTTATGCGCTTTGCCTCGATACTGCATCACTGACGTGCGCGAGATCACTTTCAGGTCTTCGATTCTGGCCAGCAAAGTGAGGACATCATCGTGGACGCCATCGGCGAAATGCTCGTTGTCCTTCTCCTCGCTGAAATTGTCGAACGGAAGAACGGCGATCGATTTATCCAATCGTGACGCAAGCGAATGTGAGAGCAAAAAATAGCCGCAAAGGACGGAGATAGCGGCCCCAACGGCGACCAGCGCGATGACATTCCGGCGACGAAGCACAAACGGCGGAGGACCCATCGGGTCCGCCGGACTGTCAACGGTTTTTCGAACTCCGCCAGGACCCACTTCGAACGCCCAAGCCAGAGCGAGGACCAGCGGAAAGCCGGCCAAAACCGTAATTACAACGGCTCGGAGAGACCATGGCGGCAGTGCGAATACGGGAAAGACGGTCGCCACCACTTGAATGATGACCCACCCAACAATGGCGTAAGCCGCGGCTGCGCGATAAACCTTGCGGCGGCGCAGCTCGTAGAAAAACGCGTGCATGCCCTCCCGTTTCACTTTCCCGCGTTGCGCCGCGATCACGAGCCTTTCAGCTCGTGTACAGGCGCGGTTTTTCCAGCGGCCATGTCGCACTTTGACCGCTGGATCAAATTTTCGAACTCCTCAGCGAGTCGGGATCTGTTTTCGACGAAATCATCGAGCGACTCTCGGGTTTGACGGAGATCTCCGTGAGACACCTTGCGCGGTGCCGACCCGACTTCCTCGATTTTGGCCATGCCGCGTACGATGGAATGAATTCTGTGCTACTTCAAGCGAGACAACTTTGAATCAAGCAGCCTCATCCGCTAGCGGTCCCCGGAGATTTCGATAATGATAGCGCGCTCAACGACAACTCGAAATCGTTGGCGAGCACACCTCTGCATGCTGTTTACTGCAAAGTGATGGCGCGTCTTTCTTGCGCAAATCGTCACGGCCTGATAAACGGCAAACGTGATCTGGAAGATTTCCACTCTGCACTCGCGCGGTTCGACATCCACTGACTAGGCCGTCCCAAGTGAAGAACGACAAGCGGGTAAAAACGTGGCCGCAGTTATTGGCCGCATTGTATGACATTCCCAAAACGCACCATCAACGCTACCGCTCCAATTTCGTTTATCGAGGCGTCGCCAATAAGGACTGGGGGTTGGAGACAAGTCTGAAACGGTTGGGGCCGGCGTATCTTGACGTGGAGCGACCATTGATGCGCAACTTCGCCAAATATGCGCAGCCCGGCGAGATTCCCTCCGTCGCTCTATGGTTTCGGCTCGCCGTCGCTCAGCATCACGGCCTGCCGACTCGCTTAATAGACTGGACCGTCTCTCCCAGAGTGGCAGCCCATTTCGCCACTTTCGAGGAAGAGCACTATGATAAAGACGGCGCGATCTGGGCAGTAGATGTTGTCAAAGCAATCGATTATCTGCCAGCTGAGTTTCAGGCGACGCTCAAGGAGGAATCTGCTTTTCTGTTTTCCATCGAGATGCTCGAGCGCCTGGTATCGTCGTTAGCCGATTTCGACGCATTGTCGAAAAAAGGAGAATTTGTACTCTTTTTTGAGCCTCCATCTCTCGATGCACGCATAATCAATCAAGGGGCCATCATGTCCGTAATGCCCGGCGCTCATCTTGATTTACGAAACTTTCTTACTCAGCGCGCATCTGCGGATCTTTATCATCGGATCATCATACCCAAGAAAGTTAAGTGGGAGATACGCGACAAGCTGGACCAGGATAATGTCACTGAGCGGATGTTATTTCCCGGCCTGGATGGACTGAGCCGATGGCTGAAACGTTATTACGGTCCCGGTCCAACGGTGAAGCCCTCTGCCCACAAAACTTTGCCGTCCTCCGGACGCGGTCTGCCTTAGCGTGACGTGGAATGTATCTGACCGACGACTAACGCGTGAGATCCTTCCTTTTAAAACTGGGCGACCGGGAACAAGGACCCTGCGTAGAAACACAGGTGGCACAGATGTTCGCGGACGGGCGTATTGATCGAAACACGCCATGCAAACCTGTCAGTGGCGGCGATTGGAAGTCGGTCGATGATTATTTGCCGATGCTGAAATACGGAACTCAACTGCCGCCGCCGACCGCAATTCCTAGCGCTCCACCGCCACTGCCACCAACTTTGTTATTATCGCAACGCGTTTCGGTCGTGGATTTCGATATTCCGTTCGGATCGGTTCTGAAAATCCTATTCAAATGGATGGCGGCAGGGCTCGTCATTTTTTGCTGCTTCCTGCCAGTCATTTTTGTCCTTTGGCTAATTGTGGCGGCGATATTCGCCGCAATGTTTAGCGGCGCGATGTCCACGTTTCATCATCAGTAGATCATTGGCATTCGCTTTGGAGCGGGATCAGTGAACTTCGTTTGAATGCCGGACCTTCAGAACAAATTACAGCGTGAGAAGCGGGAAAAAAGAGACAAAGTAGAACCATGAATACCGGCCCAACAATCAGCATCGGTTTAATTGGTCGCGACGTTCGAAGACTTCAGCGGATTTTTGTAATGATGAAGGTGCTCGCGCCAGGCAATATCACGGGCACCTTCGATTTAACAACAGAACAGGCAGTCAAAGATTTCCAACAAGGCGCAGGCTTAACCGTGGATGGCATTGTGGGAGCAATAACATGGCAGGCGCTTCCGGCCGATCCTAATACGCCGCTGTTAGCTCGTGGTGCCTCGGGCAGCGGTGTGACTGCGTTACAAACAGGTCTCAAGAAATATTCAACTCCTGCGACGGATCCAGGCGCTGTGGATGGTGATTTTGGCCCGCAGACAGAAGCCGCTGTCAAAGCCTACCAACAGGAGCGAGGCGTCCAGGCGGACGGAATTGTTGGCGATCAGACCTGGTGGGCTCCGGCGGGCGCCGCGGGTGCGACTCTTGGGTCGTTATCCGGACTTACGACGGTGTGATTTGAGCGCGGCTTTTGCAGTTCCTCGGCCAGGAAAACAACTGTAGAGTCCACGGTCCGCAGCGGAGTAAGATAAGAGTAACATAAGAGGTCGAGAATAACTACCTGGCTGGTGCGGCTGCATCCTCATCTGCTTCCGCTCGGGCTTGCGACACGTCGATAAGGAACTGCAACCCCCTCCGCTCCTTTTCCGCGGGCGAAAATGCTGCCTCGTAAATCTTCAGCCCGGCATCACGTGCCTTCAGCCACTCTCGTTGCGATCGCCTCAGTTCCGCAACAGTCTCCTTTCCCTCAGTCTCTGCCTCGGCAATCAGCTTGTTATAGCTCTGGTTCAGCTTGTTATCGACCGCCGCGTACCGCTGTTTCAGTGTCGCCTCATCGGGCAATGGATCGATCGGTTCGGCACAGGCGAGGACATTCATCTCATGCGACTTCGCAGACGCCGCGTTGATCTTGCGCAGGTAAGGCGTCAGTTCGAACTGGCTCGTGCGCGTATTGTAATAAAGATATCGGCCAAAAGTTTCGCGTCGCTCTTCGCCGCCGCGAATGATGAGCAGTAACCGGCCTGAGTCGTCGCTCCACCCGCCGAAGCGAACCATGGCGCAGAGTCCTTCGTCCGCGAAATTTTTCTCAAACAACCGTTGCTTGACAGCCTCAGCCCAAGCGGCGTCCTCCAATGATGGCTCGATGGGCTGAAAAGGTCCCGCTTCGTTACGTCCCCCGGCTTTGCTATCTCTGTTGCGGTAAAGATCCGCGCCCGACATACACGACCCGTGATGCAGCTCGACATACAACCACTTTTCGTCGGGCGAAAAGCGAAACTCCTCCGGGATCACCAGTTCTGCCGAATGCATCTTTGTCCGTTGATTTTGGTCCGCCGACGTGACAATCCAAAACTCCTCGCCATCCTGGACGACGCGATACGTCCCACTGGGACTTGTCTTCAGCACTTGTGGTTTGTTCTCATCGTCTGCCGCTGCCGATGCAGTTGCAGACGGCGAACTTTTCGTCGGTGACTCCGTCTGCGCAATTAGCATTGATGGTTTATCCGGGGCGCAGTCGACTGGAATCAGAGTGAGCAAAAACAGCAGCTTGTTCATGACAGGAATGGGATACTCCTAAACAGGCAAGAGTCGAACAGTTGAATCACACCGCATGTGGCACGTCACCACGACGGAAGCCGCAGCCAGCGACAATGCTGCTGTTAGCAGTAAAGAAGCGTGGAGCTGTCTCATGGATATTACTGTTTCTCTTGTTAGGTTTTCCTTTGTTGATTTTCTGCCGCTTGATTTTTAATCCACGCTTCTACTCTTTGTTGCAGCAGGTCTAACGGCATCGCGCCGCCGTTCAATATTTCGTCGTGGAACGCTTTGAGATCGAATCTCTCTCCGAGTTGTTTCTTCGCTTCTTCGCGCAGCTTGAGGATAATTAACTGACCCATCTTGTAAGCCAACGCTTGTCCCGGCCACGCTATGTACCGATCCGTCTCAGTCTGCGCCAGCGCGTCGTTAATGTCGTTGGCGTGCATGTAATCGATCACCTGTTCGCGGCTCCAGTTTTTATGGTGAATTCCGGTGTCGACGACCAGCCTGACCGCGCGAAGCATTTCTGAATTCAGCCGGCCGTAGTCAGACACAGGATCCTGGTAGAAACCGATTTCTTTGCCCAACACCTCGGAATAGAGTGCCCAACCTTCGGCATACGCGCTGAAAAAACCGTGCAGCCGAAACTTCGGCAAGCCTTCCAGGGTCTGGGCGATACTGATTTGCAGGTGATGACCGGGAACGCCCTCGTGATAGGCTATGGCTTCGTCGTCGACTAAGGTGCGCTTGGTGGGGTTAGATACTGCAACAACGACACGGCCAGGACGTTTC